>JAFYCS010000119.1 GCA_017539565.1 Lachnospiraceae bacterium | reverse complement strand
TGAGAAAGAGTCTTATGTATCACCGGCTTTTCGGTATGGGCAGGATCATCAGGGCTTTAGCACGGAAGGGCAGCATGAAATATCAGGATATTCTGGATAAGTTGAGGTTTGAAGTTAAAGGAGATGGAGATAATGCTTTTTTGAAAGAGGAGCAGGGAACCCGAGATAAAGTTTGACCCTGATAAACAGTATGCCATTATCCGCAGTTCGAAATGTACTGGGGAGAAAGTAGCCTGGTTCAAGAATAAAGAAGACGGTCATTTTACGGAAGGAAGTGTTTTAAATGATCATACAGACAGGGATGCGTACGGATATCCCGGCTTTTTACCCTGAATGGCTGATTAACAGGATAAAGGAAGAATATGTACTTGTGAGAAATCCGTATAATCCGGTACAGGTAACAAGATACAGCCTTTCTACGGATGTAGTCGATCTGATTACTTTTTGTACAAAGAATCCTGAGCGGATGTTTCCATATATGGATTATCTGAAACCATATGGTCAGTACTGGTTTGTCACCATCACTCCTTACGGGAAGGACATAGAGCCGAATGTCCCGGATAAGAACAAAGTGATGGAGTCTTTCAGGAAACTGTCAGATATTGTCGGTGTAGACAGCATCGGGTGGAGATATGATCCGATACTTGTGAATCCAGAGCATACTGTTGAATGGCATATTTCGCAGTTTGAACAGATGGCTGAGTTCCTGGCAGGATATACCAAGACCTGCGTGATAAGCTTCATAGATATATATAAAAAGGTTGAGCGTAATTTCCCCGAAGCAAGGGAAGTGAGCCATCAGGATAAACTGAAGATAGGAAAAGCTTTTATAGAGATAGCCGGGGCACATGGGATGACTATAAAGCCCTGCGCAGAAGGAAATGAGCTGGAGGCATACGGAGCTGATTGCTCTGGTTGTATGACAGTAAAGACTTACGAGACAGCATTACACGCACACCTTAATGTCCCTAAAAGAAGCAAGAACCAGAGGAACGGCGAATGTGCGTGCTTACTGGGAGTTGATATCGGAGCATATGATACATGTGGACATCTGTGCAGATACTGTTACGCAAATGCCAATACTGAAGCTGTTAAGGCAAATATGAGGAAACATAACCCTGATTCGCCCTTCCTTATTGGCGAGAGTCAGCTGGAGGACGAGATACACCAAGCGGACCAGAAAAGCTGGATAGATAACCAGCTGAGGTTTGATATTTAGAGAGAAGCTATGCTGTTTGGAAAGAAAGGACAAACCTACAACAGCGGTACATGTTGGTTACGTCATCATTTGGTGGGTGACATGAATAAAACGAGAGCTATTCTCAGATTACGATAAGGAGGAATTATGCAGATTAGGGATATCGGGTTTAATGGCGTTCACGGGCGAGATTTTGTCTTTCGTTCGGAATCAATCAAGAGCGACGGCTTTGACGAGCATTTGATTCTGTTTCTTCGCACGCAGGCACTTTGCTGTATTGACGGGCAGGAGATTTATTGCCCGGCTGCT
>JAFYCS010000118.1 GCA_017539565.1 Lachnospiraceae bacterium | reverse complement strand
TATTCCCAGCCAGTTTAAACTGGCTAAAAATCCATGATTTACATTTGTTTTGTTCTCGAATTATTCCTCACAGCATTTCGCAGAGATTCGAAAATGCTTCGCATTTTCTCATTCATCGGCTATCGCCGAATGGCTTTGCGTAATCGTCTGCGCCTGCATGCAAGCATGCGTCGCATCCTCTTCCGCAAACCCGCTCTGCTCAATTGCTCGTTGGAAATCTTCGGGGTTGGATAGCTGTTTATTTATCAAGGTTCTTGCCGCTCTTTAAGAGGCTTTTGTTTTACGCCTTCTTGCGGGCGACTTGCATATACTACCACCTTTCAAAATCTGTGTCAACACTTTTTTTTATTTTTTTTCAGCAATCTTTTCAGACCTTTTTGCCTTCATTTTTAACTTGGTCTCGTACATCTGTCTGTCGGCCTGTTTGTATGCCTCATCGACGCTGACATCAGAGGTGACAGTCTCCCAGCCTATAGCCAGGGAATAGCCTGCATCTTCTATTTTCTTATACATACGCTCGATCATGCTCTTTATCTCATCATTAGAACGCAGAAGACAAAGCACCACAAACTCATCTCCGCCCACGCGGTACAGATAACATGACTGATCCAATTCATTCCTCAGTATATTCGCAACATCCTTGATGAGTTTATCACCTGCTGCATGGCCTTTCGTATCGTTAGTGATCTTCAGATCATTAACATCTATACTGAGCACATGAGTGATCCTTTCAGGACCATACTCTTTGACATCAGCATAAAAACTATCTCTGTTCAGGACCTTAGTGAGGTTATCAAAACGGAAATGTTCTATATGAAGATACAGATAGTAGAAGGTAATATCGAGTGCGATAACACCCATCAATATACCTCTTAAAAAGAATATCATTTCCACCAGCACTGCCATAACAGTAACGATCGCACACAGGAACAGTATGCCTGCTTCAGTCTTACGGTCAAGCCTCATGCTGTTGATCGCAAGATAAAACAGGAAAAAGATATACATCGCAGATATGATATGAGGTGTATATGCCAGCGGGCCACGTACGAAATCACCCGTTTCCGAATAGGAGAAAACGATATCTGAAAACATGCAGGGCAGTATCATAAGCGCATTCAGGATCGCAGGTATATATGTAACCTTTGTAAGCTTTTTACTCTTAATCTGTCTTCCGTATGCGATATTGATAAGACCAACCATCAGAAAGATACGTATATCATATCCAAGCATTGCAAACAGCCGGTGCAGTTTTTGCGGCATGTCGGAATCATATCCGTAATAATCCAGGTTATCCATTACTATAAGAAAAAGCAGCAGGATCACACAGGGGATCATCTGTTTTGCAAGATGCGTTTCGAATTTGATATTAACGTATATGAAAAATAAAAGGAACACGGTGATTAGCACCGGGATAAAATTTATCTGTACCAAAGACTGTAAGTAAAGATTAGTGATCAAGGCTTATGCTCCTATTCATATAAAATTCCATATTACAGAATAGCACAAAAGCCGCATGTTTTCAAATCATCACACCGTACTGTACCTTAACCACAACATACAGTATGCATATACCGGGGATACATCATATATCGCTTTTATCCCCAGTTCATCATATGTGCTGATACTCTCATATTCGGTACCTGCACGCGACAGCCCGCAGAGATAAACATCTGTCCCTTTATCCTTTGCTGCTGAAAGGAAATTCTTAAGACCGTCATTTATGCCCACAGTACCCGAATGATAGCTTCCGAGAAGTACTGCTTTAACATCACTGCCTATCACAGGATATCCCATCCCCGGATAGGGTTCTATCCTCAAAACACATCCCGGATCATCAAGGCGCGGGATCCTGCCGTCATAACTGTCATCCCTGATCTCACATCCGTCCTGCTTATATACGGCTGCAGACATATCGCTGTCATATTTGTATTCGGCAAAGCAGCTTCCTCCCATACTCTTTAACGCATCGGAAAATGCTTCATGAGGAAGCACATCCCTGCCCCTGTGTATCTTTACAGCTTCACCTTCATTTTTATAGCAGATAAACACACCATTACTTCTCTTTTCTTTTATGAAGCGCTGTGCGAAATACAGATTGGCCTTTCCGTTAGAACGCAGATCCGTCAGCACATAATTAGCCGCCACCAATACTATAGGCAGATCCACACCTCCGAATACCAGATCCAGCATGGCAGCGGAATACTGCAGGGTATCACTGCCGTGAGTGATTATGATCCCTTCACATTCTCCTTCTTTTATCACTGCTGCCGTTTCTTCCATAAGAAGGTTTAAATGTTTTCCGTCAAGATTTTCGCTCAGGATATTATATGGTACACGCAGCTGTGAATCATCACCGATCATGCTGCTCACATCCGCAGTCGGACGCGCTATACCGTCTTCACCTATACTGCTGCCTATAGTACCACCGGTCAATATATATGTTATCATGATGCAAGATACCTCTTAAGTTCCACCATACGGTCACGCAATTCTGCCGCCACTTCAAAGTTGAGTTCCGCAGCTGCTTTACGCATCTGCTTTTCTGTGTCTGCAATAACTTTTTTAAGCTCTTTCTCATCCATTGATTCCGGATCTTTTTCAAGCTCCTTCTCTGTTTTTGCGATAGACTTACTTATAGCTATCACATCACGTACCGCCTTCTTGATGGTAGTGGGCGTGATACCATGTTCCTCGTTATACTTCATCTGAATGGAACGCCTTCGGTTCGTTTCATCGATACACTGCTTCATTGAATCAGTAATGTTATCGGCATACATGATCACGTGTCCATCACTGTTTCGTGCGGCACGGCCTACGGTCTGTATCAGTGAAGTGGCACTTCTGAGAAAGCCTTCCTTATCAGCATCAAGGATTGCCACCAGTGTGACTTCCGGAATATCAAGTCCTTCACGCAGCAGGTTAATGCCGACGATCACATCAAATACATCCAGTCGAAGATCCCTTATTATCTCCGCCCTTTCAAGTGTATCTATGTCGGAATGAAGATACTTGACCCTTATGCCCACATCATGCAGATAATCCGTCAGATCCTCAGCCATGCGTTTTGTCAGGGTCGTGATCATCACCTTATTTTTCTTTGATGTTTCTTTTTTTATCTCTGCTAGCAGATCATCTATCTGTCCTTCCACAGGACGCACACTTATCTCAGGATCAAGAAGTCCTGTCGGCCTTATTATCTGCTCTGTCCTCAAGAGTTCATGCTGCTCTTCATATTCCGAAGGTGTCGCTGAAACAAACATCATCTGATCGATATGCGTTTCGAATTCGCTAAAATTCAGCGGTCTGTTGTCAAGCGCCGAAGGAAGACGGAATCCGTAATCCACAAGAGTTGTCTTTCTTGCCCTGTCGCCGTTATACATTCCGCGCACCTGCGGTATCGTGATATGTGATTCATCCACGATGATGAGATAATCATCCTCAAAATAATCCAGCAGGCATTTAGGCGGTACACCGGGTGCAGTTCCTGCAAAATGTCTGGAATAATTCTCTATACCGGAACACACTCCGGTTTCCTTTAGCATCTCTACATCAAAGATCGTGCGTTCCTTGATGCGCTGTGCCTCTATCAGCTTATCCTGCGCCTTAAATTCAGCAACCCTTTCTTCAAGTTCTGCTTCAATACTTTCACAGGCTCTTTCCATTATCTCGGGTTCCACCACATAATGGGATGCAGGAAAAAGCATGACATGCTCCGGAGTGCGGAGCATCTTACCGGTGACTGCATCAACTTCCGTGATCCTGTCGATCTCGTCTCCGAAGAATTCTATCCTCACTGTATAATCAGTACTATGGAAGGTTACGGAAGGAGCCACTTCAAGCACATCTCCCCTCACCCTGAAGGTGCAGCGCTGCAGTTCCATATCATTACGGGTGTACTGGATGTTTATAAGAGCTCTTATCACATCGTCCCTGTCTATATTCTGGCCTCGTCTCAAAGACACGGCCATTGCTTTAAATTCCTTAGGGGAACCCAGACCATAGATACAGGAAACTGACGCAACGACGATCACATCACGTCTCTCTGTGAGTGATGCCGTAGCAGAAAGCCTCAGTCTGTCTATCTCATCGTTTATAGAAGAATCCTTTTCAATATAAGTATCCGACTGCGGGACATAAGCTTCCGGCTGGTAATAATCGTAGTAGGATACAAAATATTCTACTGCATTCTCCGGGAAGAATTCCTTGAATTCTGAATACAGTTGTGCGGCCAGGGTCTTGTTGTGTGCAAGCACCAATGTGGGCTTGTTCAACTGCTCGATCACGTTGGCCATGGTAAAGGTCTTACCGGAGCCCGTAACACCCAACAAAGTCTGGAATTGATTGCCTTTTTTGAATCCTTCAACAAGCTGTTTTATAGCCTGAGGCTGGTCACCTGTAGGCTTATATTCGGAGTGTAATTTGAAATCCATAGGGCTAAAATCCTCAAAAAGTTGTAGTAAAAAAGTGATACTATAGGCCCGATTTTCGTCCCCAAAACCATTGTGCAATTTTCACAAAAGGGCTAAAGGACGAATAAAAGTCCCCAAAACATATATCAGCATATCACAACCCCCTCTAAAAGTACATAAAAAAGAGCTGTCATCATGGCAGCTCTTTCAATCATCCATACCTACCATCTAACCTAATGCTTCCTCTATCAGCCTTGCAGCATCGCCTACATAATCATTACAACTTTTTCGCAATATATCGTGAGCTGAAACGAGTCGACTACATTCCGTTTGGCCGTTAAGCTCAATAAACTTCTGTTCATAATCCGCCACTGCTTCCGGCTTTAACTGTTCAAGTATCTTTTTTCCTGCAAGGAAAGCTCCGCACTTTACACCTTCAGAGCGCGGTGTTCTCCTCGTAAACTATTCATAACTATATATCCTGCAAGTTATTATATCTCTATCTGATTCCGTAGGCCACAACTCCGACGAGCGCAGATATACAGATAAGTATTATCGGCGATATTCCCTTTTTAAATATTTTTCTTGATCCAAAATAGGCAGCTGCAAGAACACAGGTAAGGATAATGGTTAATATATCAGGTTTTGCTTTTAAAGAGATATTGCAATTCATGATCATCATCAAAATGCCTGTCGCCAGGATTATACCGATAATACACGGCTTCAATCCTCCAAGTGCCGCTTTCACATACTTATTCTGCAAAGCCTTTTTTAGCAGAACCATGATCAGCAGGATTATAAGAAATGCAGGAAAGACTACCGCTGT
>JAFYCS010000117.1 GCA_017539565.1 Lachnospiraceae bacterium | reverse complement strand
AGCAAGCTTTGCAAGGATCTGTTTTTCTCTTCTTTCATATGATTCAAACTTTGCCATTTGTTATATCCTCCTTATATCACTCTTTACGAGGGTCGATAAGTCTGACCGCATCTGCTACACGTCCGTACTGTCCGGAAGCCTTCTCAACTGCCTTAACAGCGTCATCGCCGGCCTTGATGAAGTCCATCATCTTGCCGAAGTTGATGTATTTGTAACCGATGATCTCGTCGTTCTCGTCCAGAGCCAGGTGTGTGATATAACCGTCGGTAAGCTCCAGATATCTGGGTCCCTTCTCGAGTGTACCGTAGGTGGTACCTACCATTGAGCGTGCACCCTTGCCCAGATCTTCAAGACCTGCACCGATCTGAAGGCCGTCCTCAGAGAATGCACTCTGTGTACGTCCGTAAACGATCTGAAGGAAAAGCTCTCTCATAGCAGTATTGATGGCATCGCATACAAGGTCTGTGTTAAGCGCCTCTAATACGGTAAGACCGGGAAGGATCTCACTTGCCATAGCAGCGGAATGTGTCATACCGGAGCAGCCGATAGTCTCTACCAGAGCTTCCTGGATGATACCGTCCTTAACATTAAGGGACAGCTTGCAGGCACCCTGCTGGGGAGCACACCAGCCAATACCATGGGTGTAGCCGGAGATGTCCTTGACTTCTTTGGACTTAACCCATTTTGCTTCTTCCGGTATAGGAGCAGCGCCATGATGCACGCCCTGATGAACCGGACACATTGCCTTTACTTCTGTTGAATAGATCATGTAAAAGACCTCCTTATGAAGATTTAAATGTTTTGCCTTAAACCGAACAGAGCGGTTTTAAGAAAATTCACTCTAATGCGGTATTATACAGCGAAAACGCACTTTTCGCAAGGTGGAAAATTTGAAAGAGTATACTCCAAATATATTATCAGGGCAGTTGAAATGTGGTAAAATAATATTCGGTATATAAGTGCCATAGCAATAGTATACAAGTATCTTTTAAAGGGGGAACTCATTTATGAAAGATCGCAGCTTGTTACAGAAATTCAGGAGAAAGATATCTTTGGTACTCACGCTGGTGCTGGTCATCACTCAGTCACCGGCAGCCGATCTGTTTGGCGCAGGTGTTATAAGGGCCAAAGCGTCTGGTGCCGATGATATCGGAAAAGAGGCTTCCGTAGTTGCAGATAATGGCAATGATAAGGCTGATGCTGAAGCGTACACGGATGAAAAGGCAGCACCTTATGTTGGGATCGGACTTGAATTCGACGGGGAAGTGATGAGCATCAATCCCCAGGTCACGAAGAATTATACAGAGGGTTATGAAGAGGCAGATGATCCTACCGGAAAGGTCAGCATAAGCTACTGTATCGCAGAGAATATTGAAAACCCTGAAGAAAGCGCAGGAGACTGGTATACGATTGCAGAAAACCTGGATATCAATGAGCCCTATCTGTGGACGGTTCCTGAAAGTATTATAGGGCAATACGTATTATTTGATGTTTTTTATAAAGGAGATGCAAACTATAAAGAAAAAAGTCTTGATGAGAAGATACTGTGGTCTTTTGTCGGACCGTTTGTCGAATCAATATCAGATGTGACTGTGTCGGATAATAAGCTGACATTTACGGTAAGTATTAACAGCGATGAACTCATGGAAGGCGGGAATTATTATTGTCTTATCACTCCGGCGGATGAAGGCGGATATGATTCCGTAAGTGCGGCTTATGTAAAGAAAAATGCTACTCAAAGCGGAGCGATTGAGCTTTTTGATTTTGAACATCAGACAGCGGAGTTTACTTTAGACGGCAGTGAACTGGCCGGTGGAACATATGTAATACAGTTTGTAGTGGATTCCTGGAGGAATGTACTCAGCAATAAGGTTGTAAGTAAAGAGTTCAATATAGGTGAAAATTGGGACTGGCTGGATAACTTGAGTGTCGGTTTTCAGTACAGTTTCATGGGATATACCTGTGCAAAATTTGATGTGGATATTTACAATATGAGCGGGCATATCCCTGACCAGGCACGGTTTATTCTGGTTGCGACAAAAGATAAATCGGCAAACTGGCTGACTACTGATACCACTCTGGATAAACTGCCTTCCGATGCAGTCAGCAGCAACTTGGTGGGGGAAAATGGCGGACAGTATACTTTTACGCTGCCTGCCGGGAATGCTGAACTGGATCCGGATACGGACTATACCTGCCGTTTGATGGTATGGAATGGCGGTATTTATCATACACTGGCAGAAGCACAGGATTTCAGGACTGATGCGATTCCTGAAGTGAGCGTGAGCGCATCTGCTGCAAGTTATACGGCAGATGTCAGGGCCTTCTTCAGTTCGAAGTCAGACGACCCGGAAGTGAAGTATTGGCTTCAGGGGCTTAGTCCGATAATAATATATACGGATGATACTGCAAAGGATCTCTTTAGCGGCAAAAATGCGGCAGCTTCTCTGGATGATTATCAGCAGGAGCAGACTAATATGCAGACCGCTTATATAAAGATGGCTGACGAGACAAAGGAGAGCTTTTACGCCGATTTTGACCTGGGTGAAGACGGGGCACTGAAGCCCGGGACAGAGTATCGTTACCGTATCGCTCTGCCGGATCAGGACAGGTACTGTTTTGTTTCCGGTGTAAGCAGCTTTAAAACTAAAGGCAGTGTGAGTCAGAGTGCGGTCAGAATAAATGATATAACGGTAGTGGATTATGGTTATGAGGCAGAGACGATCCGTTTCCGTATTGAAAATCCTCACGGGGAAAAAATCATCAGAAAGGAAGTGCTTAACGGGAGCGGATATGTACTTCCGGATATCAGTATCAGCGAAGTAGAAGATACCGGGGAAGATGCAGATATGCTGTATGAAACAACAGTTCCGGTTTCTTCCAATGCAACGATACGTCTGGTGGTCAATACCGGAGAAGAGGCTGTTGAAACTGATATCGACCGGGTACTGAGCGGAAACGAGATCAGAAAGCGTGATACAGCTGCCCGTACTATCGCGGTAAGCTTTAACAGGCTTCTGAACGGTGTGGGGATAGATTTTGAATTAAAACCGGCTTATGAAGTGGATGATTACCATGTAAACCTGTATTACAAAAAGTCATCAGACAGCGAATACTGGGAAGTCACCAGATCTATGTATGATGAGGAGCGGGTATCCTTCAGGGTGACGGATATGGAGCCGGATCAGGAGTATCAGTATTATCTGACACTTACTTCGTCTTTCCGTCCCGGAGAGATACTCTATCAAAACGGAAGTGCCGAAGCTCCCTATACCCTGCATACCGGAGCGCTCGTAACCTATACGAAGGAAGACTTTAAGGACAAGGCTCTTTATGATGAGCTGGAGGCAAAGGGATGGGAGCTTACGAATTTCAGTCTGGCAAATTGTGATTATCTGAATATCAGCGGCATCAATGGGACTACCCCTATCGCCTCTCTGGAGGATATTCCCGAGAAAATGCCTTCCCTGCAGAGACTGGAAATCTATGGGCATGACATTTCAGACATCAGCCCCCTGCTTTCCATGAAAGATCTGAGGGAAGTAAGTCTGGCAGGAAATGAGCTGGAAACGCTTCCGAGTCTTTCTGCTGTGAAATGGGAATACTTCGGGGTAGGGGGGACTTATGTAACGAGCTACGAGCTGTTTACCAGAGCCGGTTTTCGCGGCATGTCAGATATCTCTTCTTATCCCAGGGAAAGGGACGTAAAAGCATTGGAGACAGTCTATACGGATGCTGCGGGTAAATTCCCTCTTGTGCTCCGTTATGACGGCAAAAACGACAGCAGACGCTACAGCTTCACCGTGAGCATGGGCAGCGTGAGCAAGACCTATAACAGTGATGCGGAAGGAGTGTATTATTCCGCAGATTACAGCCACGGAGCATTTGCGGTCCCGGATATTAAGGATGACTTTTCTCTGGAAACCGGGAAGGATTACAGCTTCCGTATCATCGTCAGGGATCAGTATCATACGGAGGCGCTCTCTGACCGGACCGTAAGCATGCGTTTCGAAACGCCGGTATATGAAACGGAGGAGGAGTATATCACGCCGGGCATGGCTACGCTTTATCTGGATCAGACGCTGTCTGCCAATGTGCTGAGCGAGACAGAGACCCCGTATAGTGCTGAGATCCGGAAGGGCGAAAGGGTGTATTATACGAGCGATGAGATTGGAACGCGTAAGGGAAATATCTGTGCGGATATGTTCCGGGAGCTGCTGGACTGGAACGCGTACAGTGTAGAGAGCAATTGCGATCTGGTGTACAATGCGACCAGGATAGATGGATATTTCGAACGTGTGCTGATCCCGTCGGCCGGGGATTATGATGTCTGTTACTATGGTGACGGCGGAAAACTGCTTCTGAAAGTGGAAGGAAAGGTCCATGTATCCGCAGATACCGTAGTGGTAGCCAGCGAGGCTCCCGTATATGGTTACGGAAATAACGATAAATATCTCTATGTACAGCTTTACGGCCAGAATCTGTCTGCTTCCGGCGTACCTGTTATCGCAGACGGAAAAGAGACCTTCACGGAGTTTGTCTCCGTCAGACAGTTCGAAGGGGCCGACTATTATTATGAGGAAGACGAGGGCTATTACGGATTTGATAAATATGTATTTAAGCTGAGAAAGAAGGATAACTGGAAAAAGATCCTGGAGGCTGAGCCTTCAAAGGAATACACGCTTCTCATTGACGGAAAGAAGGTAACGGATCTGCGCCCGAATGGGGAAAAGACGGTCCGTGCGTCAGCCTTACAGGGAGATTTTTCTGCCGAGGCTCTTCTGTCTTCGGCGGAGTACAACTGGAAGAAGGATATCTTTGAGTTCAGTTTCCGTGGGCCGATCGCAGCAGACAGCCTGATCAGCGCCGAGATCGGAAGCTGGGATTATAACAACGACAGGGTGGCTATGCAGGCCAGCGGCAGCGCCCGGATCGATGAGAACGGCGTGCTCCGTATGCGCTTCTATGATGCGCAAGGTACGAAATATGCGGCCGTGAACGGAAGATACGTCTATGTGCGCTTCTATATGAATGGAAAAGCACTCAGCGAATACCCGGAAGAGTTCGATATCAATTTCTACAATTATTATACAGGCCCGACTTACGGAAGCGGCGTGAGCGGGAAACACATGAACGGTACCCTGGAAACCCAGTATTATAAGGAAGGAGCGGTATCTATCAATCTGCTCTGCACCGGACCGGCGGAGACGCATCAGACCGATGAGATCTATGTCCAAATAGTAAAGGAAGGCTGGGAGTATGATGATCTGGGGAATGGAAAATATGTGACCAAGGTCCTTGCGAGCACTTCCCTGAACAAGGCGGAGAAGGATAAGAGCGGAAATGATGTGTTCAGAAAGGATGCCTGGAAACCGGATCTCCCGAAGGGACAGTATACGCTGCGTTATTATGAAATGCGTAACGGCGAACAGTACAACTTCAGCAGCTGGCAGATCTATGTGGCCGGAGATGGCTTTATTGTGACCTTTAACAGCGCCAACTATTTCGGCGGCGGAAAGGAAGCCAATCTCTTCCTAAGCGCTCCGTATATGGTAACGGAGAATGTGGATAAAAAAGATATCCCTGCGTTTGTGAGCAAAAATGGACTGGTGTTGAAGATATACGATAAGCAGCGCAAAGAGGTTACGGCAGAGAGTGTCGTGAACCAGGTCAATAAGAGCGGGACCATAGGCTGGTATATCAAGGGGCTGGATCCGGAAGCTGAGGGCTACTATTTTGCTGTCACCGCAAATGGTCAGGTTCCGACGGACATCTATGGTAATAAGCTTTACCGTATGATAGTAGATTGGGATGAAGAAGATAATGAGATCTACGAAGATGATCCCTGCGGTAAATGGTATGCTAAGAATACTTATATAAGCGGATACGGCTTAAAGGACGGTTATGACGGCATTGAGATCAGCGATGCCTGGGAAAATGCGCCGTATAAGCTGCGGTTTTATCGTAATTCGGAAGCTGCTACCCTGATCACGGAGATCACGGTCAAGGCTGATCAGTTGAAGAATGGATTCTATTATCTGACTGAAGAGGATGCAGTGCCGTTGGATCCCGATGAGATTTATCTTTGCACCATCACGGATTCCAAAAACAAAGTGATAGGGACGCTGACAGGTTATTTCCGCAGCGAACCGGATCGTTTCCGTGACAGCTCTAAGAAAGTACAGCTGAGATCCGTGAAGATACTGAATGCAGCTTCTCTCTTTGTGGGTGAGACGAAACAGCTTTCCGTACAGTTTACTCCCAGCGACGCCACTACCAAGACCGTAACCTGGAGCAGCAGTAATCCTGAGGTGGCGACGATCTCAGATTACGGATATGTGAGAGCCCTTTCGGAAGGCCAGACCACCATTACTCTGAAGTCCACCGATACGAAAGTGAAAGCGGTGACCTATGTACTTCAGGTAATTGATAAGAACAAGGGACTTTATGTGGAATTTGCGGACAAGGGACCCTATGTGTACAGCGGTGAAAAGATCACGCCAAACGTAGTTGTTTATTACGGCGGGAAGAAGCTGACCGAAGGCACGGATTATAAGATGACCTACAGCAATAATCTGAATGCCAGTGTTAATACAAAAGCCAGGATAAAGGTTGCGGGTATCACGGTTGCGGGTACGGTTGAAAAGGAATTTACGATCCGACCCAGATCTATAGATGACAGTGCGGTGAAAGTGGCCGAGACCATCGTGGAAAGCGGAAAGAAAGCTATCCCTGTTCTTTACCTGGGAAACTATAAGCTGACAGCCAAGGATTACAGCTTTGATAAGGACGCGAAGTTTACGTCAAACGGCAGTATGGTAGTTACCGGAAAAGGAAACTTCAAGGGCAGCCGTGTTATTGATGTAACGGTGGGTAAGCCGCTGAAGTT
>JAFYCS010000013.1 GCA_017539565.1 Lachnospiraceae bacterium | reverse complement strand
CTTGAGACAATGGACGGCAGCGACAGGATAGACTGGAACACATTTAATTCCGGAAATTATGTGCTTATCACGAGATTTACAACAGATTACAGTGAAGTGAATTTCCTGGATCCGGGAGATAAGATCGGTATAAGAAGCTATGATCCGGAGTATGGTGAAATCGAAACGGTTGTAAGTGAGTCGGGAGAGGTATTTGAATATGTAAGCTTTGATAATGCTCCCGTGAAAGAGTATGAAGTTTATGCGGTTGTTGAGATCCCTTATGTCATGGGACTCAGACACTTCAGCTTATTTGAGTGCAACTGCATACTTCCGGAGGATGAGTTCCTCTCACTTAACGGCTCTGACCATAACGCCATGAGGGTTCTTATGGATGTAGAGGATTCAAAGGAAGAATCTGTAGATCAGTGGCTGAAGAATTATACAAATAAAGTTGATGCCACTCTGGATTATGATTCAAAGGAAAGTGTCACTGAAGAGTATGCATCCTTCGGCAAAATGTTCAAGATTGTTGGCGCTGTGATCGCTGCCGTACTGGGCCTTATCGGGATCATGAATTTTGCGAATACGATCATCACATCCATTATTGTAAGGAGTAGGGAGTTTGCCATGCTGGAAGCTGTCGGTATGACGGGAAAGCAGCAGAAGATAAAGCTTATGAAGGAAGGCTGCACCTATTTTGTATGGTCGGCAGCAGTGTCCCTGCTGATCTCAACTGTCCTTAACTTTACGCTTATACGGGCTCTGACAAACGCTGTCTCAATGTTTGACTGGAATTTTACACTTGAGCCGAATCTTGTTTGCCTGCCCTTTATACTGATCCTTGTCATTATCATACCGCTTATTGCGTATAACAGACTGAGCAGGACAAGCGTTGTTGACCGCCTTAGAGTAGAATGATCAACAGCTTTGATTCAACAATCTTTCTATTGTCAGTGCTGCTGAGTAAAGCCTGTACTCGTCGGTGCCGTACAGGATCACTGCCTGCCGCACACCATTTAAGTCTAAGGAACTGCCGGCGACAGTGATCGTCGGCAGACCGCAGGTGTGCATTACATAGGTCGGACCGGTCATCAACACAGCATCATAATCGGAGATTTCTTCCGTAATACTCTTTATTTCATCCTCACGGGCTTTCATGGCTTTTCGGTACTCTGCATCTTCAGATAATTCTGCGGGGGTATCGTATAGTGCGCCCTGCAGCAGATCGATCCCGTACTTCATCATCGTGTCAGGATTCGACTGATAGTATTCGACGATTTCTTTAAGCGTCTTAAACTTCGCATTGCTTTTTTTCAGATACTCCTCAAGTCCCGGCTGAAACTCCCGTTTCATAATGGCGGGAAGGGGAGGAGTAGGCGGTTCGCAGACCTCTGTGATCGAAACACCGTTACCTTTAAGCATATCGCTCACCTTATTAAGAAATGATCTCCGGTCTTCCGGGTTTAAGTCAGAGTTAGCTGTATTCACTGCAATCTTAAGTTTCCCGGATTCTGTTGGCTGTATCTCCGGCAGCGGCTCATCCCGCATTGCAGAGTAAAGTCTGAGTGCATCGCTGACATTCTGCGCCATTGCTCCCGCGCTGTCGAAGGTCTTTGAGATCGGAATGATCCCTTCCTTTGATAGAACTCCTGCCGGAGGCTTTAATCCGCATATCCCGTTTCCCATGGCGCAGGCCGTGACCGAATGTGAGGTATCCGTGCCCACCGCCATCGGTACGATCCCGGCAGCTACCGCAACAGCCGAGCCGCTTGAAGAACCCAGCGGATCGAGGTCCGGCTTCACGGCATGTATAACCTGCCCGCCGCGGGAGCTGTACCCGCCCGGCATCTTCGTTGAAACATAGTTGGCAAACTCTGTCATATTGCTCTTACCGATGATGACAGCGCCGTTACGGCGCAGGTTCCGGATGACCGGGGCATCACTTTTTGCAAGATTGTCTGTTAAGGCCAGACTTCCGGCAGTTGTGTGGAAACCTTTGACATCGATATTATCCTTCACCAGAACCGGCACACCTGAGAGAGGAAGGTGCTGCCTGTTTCCGTCGTTTTCGCAAGTTTCAGCAGCGGTTTCATCAAGTTCTGCTATACAGTTCAGTCCTTCTTTCCCGCCGATCTCTTTTGCTAAACGGATCGCTTCCAAAGCAGTGATCATTTTTGCTTCCTCCCTTATTAATGTTATTTTATCTGATGGTAACACATGTATACTCATCAGACAAGGACGTTAACATAACAATGCCGGTCAGATAAGGATGTTAACACTTACAATGTCATTCAGATGGGGACGTTAACATAATAATAACCATCCGACAAAAGACGTTTACAAAGGGATACACATCAGGTTGACAAACAAAGTTATATGTTATTGAATAGTATATGTCCCTTAAAAAGTACCATGGGGGACAGCAGTATTTTATAAGAGAAGGGAGACAGTCAATGAAAAAGAAGAGACTATTATCGGCCTTAATGGCCACGGAGCTGCTGCTTTCGCAGCTGTTCTCCGGTGCAACGGTCTTTGCCGGCGATCCGGATGCGGATCCTGCGGCAATTCCGGCAGCAGACCTCGCCGGAGAATATGTCGAAGGCGAAGCCCTCATCTGCGTGAAGGATCAGGGAAGTGCCTTTTCGGCAGACAGCGTGAAGGCTGAGATCGCATCCGCATACGGGAATGACATCTCGGATCTGAGCATTCAAACCATCTTTAACCAGGATCCGGCTTTCGGCCTTGATTTCAGCGGGGCGGCAGGCGGAACGGATGACTGGAGCATTCAGTATGTAAAGTCATCCTCTATGAGCACGGATGAGCTGATCAGTGCGCTGGAGAGCAAGCCCGGTGTAGTCTATGCCCAGCCGAACTATATTTACGAGAGTGTTCCCGGGAATGAGGATAAAACTTATTATACCGCAGACGGAAAGCTTTTTGATGATCTTACTGCTTATCAGTTTGCATATGGAGCAGGCCCCGGCGGTATCGATGTGCCTGACTGGAATAAGGCAGACAATCTGAATGCTAAAGATGTGGTCGTAGCTGTGCTGGACAGCGGTGTGGACCATACCAATCCGGACCTGGCACCGGTCATGTGGACGGAGGGACTGAGTGATAAATATCCCAGTCTGAAACAGTTTGGCGGTAACCAGTATGGTGTGAATACCGGTTATGTCAATGCGGATGGTCTGCCTGCAAACGGTGTGAGCGCGGATACCGGTGATAATGTGAATGGTCACGGAACCCACTGCGCAGGTATCATTGCAGCAGCCTGGAACGGAGAAGGCGTGAGCGGTGCAGCCAACGGCTGTAAGATCATGGCTGTCAAGAATGCGACCAATGGAAAAGGTAGCAGCAACAGCGCCACCAATGTCATGGGCTTTTCCTATATCATGTGTGCAGCAATGGACGGCGTTAATGTGGTGGCTGTAAACTGCTCCTGGGGCGGCGTGGCATGTGATGTCGTTACAACCATGGCAGTAGAGGCACTGGGCGAAGTCGGGGTTGTAACCTGCTTTGCAGCAGGTAACTCGAGCCTGGATATCGATATCAATTCCGATACGGCCAGCCTGATGAGCGGTACCTCTTCCCAGATCTGCGTGGACAGTGCTACCGAGGAAGGCAAGAGAAGCGATTTCTCCAATTACGGTGTGCGTAATACTGATGTATTCTCTCCCGGTTCACATATCCTTTCCACCTATCCCGTGGCTATGAGCGACTATCTGCCTGAGATGGCTGTTTCTGCACCCGCAAAGGATGGGGACGGTGTGGATATTATAGATGACTATACAGGAGCTGAGACTTATTTCAGCTATGAGGCTAACAGCGGAAGCGGTACGGCTGCTACGATCGCTGACGGAGCGATTAAGATCAGCGGTACTGATCTGAGCGGTATGGATGCCATAAGTGAGGAGACCATGGGATACGCCGGTGCAGGCCGTGCCGTGGCTCTGAGCATCTCCGGTAACGCGCTGCCGGCTCTTTCTGAAAATAAAGAATATACGATCATGATCGACAGAAAAGCTGAGCAGGATATGATGTATATGATGGTCTATGTGAAGACCGTCAGCGGTGCATGGGACCGTCCGGCTTACTCATACAACATGGGTAAGACTTATTCTGTAGAGGCTTATCCTCTCAGCGGAACCGGACTATATACTGGTGAAAGCTTTGATCTTGAGAATCCGGAGTTCCGTATCGTGATATACCATAATGATGATGAAGAGGTGATCACAACTCTTACAAATGCGTATATCAACAAGATCTGGATCACTGCAGCGGATGCAATCCCGTTTGTTTATCTTCAGGGAACATCCATGGCTACCCCGGCCGTTGCCGGAGCGGTAGCGATCGTGGCAGCTGCCTTCCCGGATGACAGCGCTTACAAGCGTGCTTCCAGGATCCTGGCATCGGTAAGAAAGTCCGACCAGTTTGCCGATATCTGTGAGACCGGCGGTATGGTCAATGTGCGCAACGCCCTCGACGAAAGTACTTATACACCGGTTCTGAACAATGTGGGATATACTGCTGACGGAAAGATCGCATTCAGCGGCTACTTCTTCGGCGAAAAGGAAAATACGAGCCTTACGGTCAGACAGGGTGAGAAGAGCTGGAGCACCGCTGACGGCAGCCTGAAGGTGGTAGCAGTGAATAAGGCTGCAGCAGATGCGGCTACGGATGCCGAATCAGTGATCATCGAGTGCCCCGAGGGTATCAGACGCGGTGAGCTGGTAGTAAGCATCAGCGACAGTGCAAAGGCTGAAGGAAGACAGAGCTATACCAAGTACATGGAGATCGGGGATCCGCTTCCCAGTGTTTCTTCCGATACGATGTATAAGCGCATTCCCATTACGACTGAGCAGGAAGCGGCAATCTTCGGTGCACAAGTCGAAACGATGACCGCCATAAACGGTAAGTTTTATATTGCAGGCGCTGATTATGTGAGCGGCGAGTATAAGACCATTGTCTATGACGGAGAAAAAACGGAAGTATTGGGCGGTGAGCAGGGAATCCCTTATAGCGGAGGTATCGCAGCCTGGAACGGAAGGATCGTCTCTTCGGACGGCGAACACCTGTTTATCTACGATCCGGAGAAGCGTTCCTTAGAATACACGGAACTTACCGCTCCGTACCACTTCGAGGAGATGGACTATGCCATCGACAGCCTGTATAACGACGGAACAGAACTGCTTCTGTTCAGAACCGAAATGGGCTATTATGATCCGCTGGAGGATTATGTCTATGCACCTACGGAAGTATGGCTGGT
The DNA here is from genome assembly GCA_017539565.1 of Lachnospiraceae bacterium. Taxonomy (GTDB): domain Bacteria; phylum Bacillota; class Clostridia; order Lachnospirales; family Lachnospiraceae; genus NK4A136. Next base: position 41,497 of record JAFYCS010000013.1, on the reverse strand, counting down.
CAAGGATCCCTACAATGGTATCATGGAGCAGATCGGGACCCTGAGGAATTGCTATCGCAGCATTCCGATAGTCGGACAGCAGGAAAAGGAGGACGGAAGCAGGGAGTATTATATCTTTGGTTCCCAGGGCTTTGCCGAAGCCGCCTTCGGAGGAGAAAGCTTCAGCATAAGTCCCGAGCTCTCATCTACCGTTTTATCCAACATGTTTTCCGATGATGTGAAGATCTTTGCGGATGAAATGAATCCTGTGGCAGGTGTGGCCGTAAAGGATGGTATCTTCCTCACCGGTATGGTAAGCCTGAAGGATAAGGATGCCAAGGTACAGGATATCACGGCGGATAATTTCTTCCTGCGTTATGACAATATCGCAGCAGGCTTTTTGCCTCTGGAGAAAAGACTTTCCGAGACGAGAGTCTTTGCACCGGTGGTCGGGGCATATGACGGAGAGGTGCTGGTTTACGGTCTTGATACTCCGGCAGGTTCTACGGAGAGCCTGGCAGCCCTCTACAGCATTGATATGGAAACAGCTGCGGCAGCAGGTGATAAGATCATTGAAAGAAAGACCGATACTTCTGTAAAGGTTAAGAAGATCAAGATGGACAAGAAGAAGACAGTCAGCATCGATTATGCGGAAAAGCTGAACTGTGAAGTTACCTTTGCAGATCCGGCAAAGACGGCGGCTGTGATCTTTGACAGTTCCAATGAACAGGTCGTGAAGGTAGACAGCTTCACCGGTGAACTCTATGGTATCAGAACCGGCAGCGCAACGGTAACAGCAAGCTGCGGTAATAAAACTGCAAAGTGTGTTGTGACGGTTAAGATTGGTGATCAGAAGGATCAGATCTTCCCTTATCAGGATCCGTATGCAGGTGATGAGATCTCTGTAGAGCTGAATTCAGGTGAGGTGGATTACTGGCAGCTGATGAATATTTATCTTACCGGCAAGGAAAAGATCAGCTGGAAGTCCTCTGATAAGAAGGTTGTTACCGTGAACAAGGGGCTCTTTACCGCAAAGAAGGGCGGCAATGCCGTGGTTACGGCCACCTGGACCAACGGAAGCGAAAAGAAAGAGATCAAGTTCAATGTAAGTGTCAACGGTATTGAGGTGCCTAAGGCAGCTACAGGTGACAAGGCAGTGAAGCTTTCTGTAGAAAAGAAATCCCTTAAGCTGAACAAGGGTGATGAAAAGAGCTTCAGTGCAAGCCTGAAGGGAAAAGTGCCGGAGGATTATGTAGTGAAGTTTACCAGCACAAACGAGAACCTTCTGACGATCGACGGTGCAGAAGAGATCACTCCCGAATCCGGAAAAGCAACGGTTTCCCTGAATGCGACCGGAGCAGGAACCGTATATCTGGTAGTGGAAGGTTATAGCAAGGCAGCACCGGAAAAGATCAACCGTAAGGTCTGCAAGCTTGTGATCAATGCGCCTGCTAAGGCCATCAATATACTGGGAGACAGTTGCGATCTGCTGGATATGAAAACCGATACGATCTATATGAAGAAGGGCAGCTGCACTACAGTGTATTATACCTTGGAGCCTTATGTATCTACAGATGCAGTAAAGGTCAGCTGGAAGGCAAAGGGCGGTACCGTATCTGTTAAGAACGGTGTGATCACCGGTAAGAAAGTGAAGAAGGATAAGAGCGGCAATTATGCAGCTTCTACCGTAACGATCAAAGCAGGAAAGGTGACTAAAGAGATCAAGGTCTATGTTGTTGACTGATCCTGTCTGACGGAAAAAAGTTCTGACGAAAGAAAAGGCACTTCGGGTTTACGGACCCGGAGTGTCTTTATTTTTGTCAGGGAAAAGGTGAGTAATGTTCCCGGATATATTCAGACAGCATTTCCGGGACATACATATAGTGATTGCTGTCATAGGTCCTGATCTCATAAGCAGTGACACCGCAGAGATCAAGGCGTTCCCGTAAGTGTTTCACTCCTTCGAGAGTGGAATCATTTTCTCCGTAGTATTCTTCATAATCGGCGTCCTCTTTATCACCGGCAGTGATGAAAAGATTCCGGTCGTAAGAAGTATTCCTTTCAAAGTAACCGTATTCATTTTTATACGCATCATAGTCTTTTACGCAGGTAAAGTAAGGTGTCCAGAATGTGGGACTGCCGATGATGTAGTTTTTAAAAGGCCTGTTTTCATAAAGATCATAATTGAAAGCTGCATAATGGGTAAAAACGCCGCCCTGTGAATGGCCGAAGAGAGTGGAGTTCTCAAAATCCATCTCATAGATGGTGTTCAGATAGGGCATCATATTATCGGTGATGAAATCCAGAAACTCTTTCTTGTGGTCGCATAGAATATTAGCACGTACGGAATTGTCCCACCCGTCGGTATCATAATCAAAGCCGATGGTTATAAGGATGGCGGGATCAGCTTTCCCTTCCTTCATCAGCTCATACATGGAAGGCACATCCTTAAAGCGCCATACCGCATCCGTAAGGACTATGGCGGGATAAGCGGACTCTTTAGCATAATCCGGCGGAGTAGTGACATGCACTATAAAATTAAGATCCAGTTCTTCATCATACAAATGATATTCATGTATGTTATCCTTTATCGCAGCCACCTTATCCTCATCCATTTCCCAGTACATGCTTTCGTCATTTCCACCGCTTTTTGAAGCATAGTAGTAGTTCATATAATCCTCTATAATATCGCTGTTGATCATCTGCACACTGCCATCAAGCACCGCATCATAAAGGGCGATGATACTATTAAGATCACCTTCGGCAAGAAAACGCTGATGACCGTTTTTAATATCTGTCTCGGTTTCTTCCCTGAGTTTTTCTTTTAGGTCATCATAATCGCTATAGCTTAAGAGAGTTTCGGTGTTTTCGCCTGTGGAGATATCGGTATGATAATAGACGACTTCGCCGGCTCCGCCGTCATAATCAGCAGAGGGCAATGCGTTGAACAAAGGGGTTCCGTAAACGATCGCGCCGTACCTGTCACCAAGATATATTTTGTTGTTTGAAATGGAGGCTGCATTTTCTGAAGATAGCTGAGAGGCTTTTTCCCAGGGTTTATCAAGCAGCATAAAGTCTGTCTCAAGAGTCCCGGACAGTTCTGTATCCGTCATGTGGTTGATAAGTCTGTCTGTCCCGGTCACAGTTCCTGCTGTCTGCGAAGTTTCTGCTCCGGGCGTGATTTCCGCTGCAGCGGATGCTTCGGCGGAATGCCCACAACCCGAAAGGGAAGATAACAGAAGTCCGGCTGCACAGATGGTAATAAGTTTTTCTGCGGTGATCTTTTTCATAGTTTTGGTTTCCTTTCCTGTTTTTCCTAAAGGTAACAGACGGATAAGGAAACCAAAGGGATTTTATGTGGATTTTATGTGGAGGGAAGGATGATAGTGGCCACTACATCATTGCCTTCATTGGAAAGGCTGCATTCGCCGCCCTGTTTTGTGATGATAAGCCGGGCAAGATACAGCCCCAGACCGCTGCCTCCGTCACGGTTGCTCCGTGACTTGTCCGGCCTGTAGAAGGCTTCAAAGAGATGGGGCAGATCAGTTTCATCAATATGGGCATCCGTATTGCGGATAACGGTTACGATATCATGCCCTTTTTTACAAGAGGATACGCTTATCCCGGCACCTTCATGAGAATAGAAAACAGCATTGCTTATAAAGGCGCCTATGGCAAGGGAAGTCAGCTCTTTATTCCCTCTAAAGATCAGATCATCATCAATATCTTCAGACAGTTTTATATCACGTATGGTAAACAGATCCTCTGATTCCGCAAGTTTATCATTGATCACTTTACCCATATCAACAGTTGAAAATGTAATATCCTCTGCCGACTGCATCCTGGAAGCGGTAAGTATTTCATTGATAAGACTCTCGATACGCTTTACGCTGCGAAGGGATTTTGAAAGATATTCATCGTGATCCTGATAGGGGCCAACTCCTTCGATCATGCCGCGGATATGCCCTTCAAGGATGGTGACGGGGGTTTTTAACTCATGGGAAGCAGCGGCAAAGAACATCTCTTTCTGGCTTTCCAGTTCCCGCACACGGTTGATCTCTGTCTCAAGGTCGGAGATCTTTTTATCCAGGGCAGCGGACATAGTATTAAGATCCCTGGCCAGATCGCCTATCTCGTCTTTCCTGCCTTCGTCGCATCTGACCGTAAAATCCATTCCGGCCATGGCATGGGAAGCTTTGCTTAATCTCTTTACGGGCAGGGCAAACAGTACCGTGTAGATCGCGGAACTTATCAGGGAGACTGTAACCACCACCAGTATCATCAGCGGATAGCTGTTAGCCAGCGCCCGGGGGACAAGGTTTTCCTTGTCTTTATAATAAAAATATAAAAGGGTATACTGTTTTGGATCGTTCTTTAATCCGAACATAAAGGATCCCAGATCGCCGCTGTTGTCGGGAAGCTTATCATAGGCAGCATCAGTTTCGGCACGGGTCTTTAATGTGAGAGTACCTATTATGTCCACCGGTTCGGAGTACATTATCGCTCCGCGGCCGTCATAATCGTATATGGCGATATCCACGCCTGTTCTTCTGATATAATCATCGATAAGGCCCGTAGCCTGTCCGGGTGTTAAGCTATCCAGGCGTTCAACGATATCGGCCAGTTCTTCTACCGGGGAATAGAGCATCTCCGGAGTGCGGGAATACAAAACAAGGCATATGAGCATGCCTGCCAAGAACTGCACGATAAAAGATATGAGAAAAACCTTAAAGGACAGGCTGTCAGTTATCTTTTTTTGCAATCCTGTACCCCCTGCCTCTTACGGTCTCAATATGATCCGTGCCCATCTTATGACGGAGATTTTTGATGTGGCTGTCTACGATGCGTTCATCCACAAGAGAGTCATAGTCCCATAAAAGATCTAAAAGCATTTCCCTGCTGTAGACCCTTCCGGGATTTTTAGCCAGAGTATAGAGCAGATCAAATTCACGGGATGTGAGCTCTACGGCTTTTCCGTTAACACTTACTTCCATGGTATCGGGATCTATAGTGATCCCGGCGTAGTTAAGGACAGTACCGGAATCTGCGGAAGATTTTTCACCTCTTCTTATAAGGGCGTTTATCTTCCTTATGAGGACAGGCATGGAGAAGGGTTTGGTCACATAATCATCGGCCATCAGATCGTAACCCTTTATCTGCGACTTATCATCATTAAGAGCGGAAAGGAACATCACCGGGATACCGGACTGTTTTCTGATCACCTCACATACACCGTAGCCGTCTATTTTGGGTATCATGATATCCAGGATTACCAGATCAAAGAGTCCTTCGTTGAATCTGGCTATGGCATCCACGCCGTCTATAGCACATTCGGTTTCGTATCCTTCATTTGACAGATAGTTGGTCAGGAGTTCCCTTATCCCGGGCTCATCTTCAACTATCAGTATCCTTTTGCCAAGCGCCATGCTGCGCCTCCTTATTCAGCTGTTCATATAATGGAAAGGATAGCATAAATCCGTTAATTTTCAAGAAAAAAAGAAAGACGGTGGGAGACTGTTATCCTGTCCCCACCGTCTTAGGTTTAATCGTGGAAGTTATTCATATATTGTCTGATCTTTCCGTCTTCGATCCTTACGCAGGCAAATGCAGTAAACTCTCCGTAGTCAAGGTCGATGCACAGGAAACCGACCTGTCCGTTTCCTTCTTCCTTATCGTATTCATCTATGTAAGCGGTGTATCCCACCGGCGTTCCCAGGCCAAGGAGTTCGTCAAGTGTGTCAATGGCAGCCGATGCTATTTCATCCTTCCGGGCTTCTACCTCTTCAACCGGGTATTTAGCAGCTTCCAGATCGAATACGCAACCGGTCACGTTTATGAGAAGAGGAGTAAAGTCATCGGCCTTTATCCATACCTGGTGGCCGTTGCCCATGCCGGTTCCTTCCATAGAGTAATCTAACCAGTAAAAATCAGGTGTACCAAACTCTTCATCGCCTTCTTCAAGTTCGAGGAATAGTTCCCATCTGCTGTCGGAAGCATCAGCACCGTAAAAATCTTTTAAGTATTTATCGGCCTGCGCCTTGATCTTTTCTTCCGTGCTGCCCGGTGCAATGGGCGTAGACTCATGAGTCATAGAGGAGTATTCGCTTACATCAACGCCTTCATCGATAAGGGCCTGCTCGTTAACATACCATTTCTTTGCATCATGGTCGATGAATTGAAGCAGCTGCTCGTCTGTCATATCGGATTCGGGGAGATGGAGCAGATTGTCTTCTGCTACATAGGCAAGCATGTTTTCTTCCAGTTCGGCCTTGGTTTCAAGGTGGGGGAGAGGCTCATCCGGGAACATATTGTTATCATAGTAATCCCTTTCCAGCTCCACCATCCTTAAGATCTCGCTGTCTCTTAATGATCTGGAATATCCTTCATCCATGGCGGCGAAAACATCGTTCTCAACTTCGTATTCATAGTTTTCGTATTCTTCATCAGGCATGGTCTCCAGCCTCTGCCTTACGTTTATGTATGCGGCAGCAGCGCCGATGCTTAACAGGCTGAATACCGCTGCAACAATGACTACCGAGAGTACTCCGGAGTACCTGAAAGCAAAGTCAGCCGTTCTTTTATTCTTTTTACAGTTAAGATATATCTCATTTTTCATTGATTCTGAGATCTCTATATTGCAGAGCAGATCTTCGTTTATATCATTTCTCATATGCTATTTCTCCTTTATATTCTGTTCTGAGTGCTTCTCTGGCACGCTGCAGCCTCTTTTTAGCAGCTGCTTTGGTGATCTTCAGGATAGCTGCCGTCTCCTCAACTGAGTAGCCTTCGATATAATAGAGGATGACTACCGATTTAAGTTTATAATCCAGGTTCCAGATCATTGACAGCAGGTCTATTTCATCAGCATGCATCCCGTCTGTTATCATCAGGTTTTCTTCCATTTCCTCCAGGGGAACGCCGGCGTGCTTTTTATGGAAGCGTAAAAACTCCCTGCACTTATTCTGTGATACCTTTATCAGCCAGGCTTTCCGGTGTTCTTCAGTCTGAAAAGCCGGCTTTTTGGTATAATAAGCCAAAAACGTTTCCTGCAGCACGTCTTTGGTATCGTGTTCATTTTTAAGGATAAGGTAACAGATCTTATACAGTGTATTACTGTAGCGGTCTATCACCGTCTCCAGTTCGTCTTTATCTTCGTACATTATATTCTCCTTATATGCATATTATGTATGATCACCGCGGTGATTGAAAAGCTTTCGCGAAGGCCCTTTCACTACATATATGCATGAGTATACAAAAAGGTGACAAAAAAAACCACCTGATGTTTATTATGATCATCCGGTGGTTTCTGAATGTCTGACAGGGCCCTTCCTGAAAGTGTTTTATTGTACGGTTTCAGTTTCCTGTTCCCGCATGAGATAGAAGAACCAGATAATGAACAATATAGAGAGAGCTGCCTGACCGAAGCCGGTATTTCCTATGGCCTCCTCCTGGGTGACACCGAAAAGAGAACCGCCGGCTGTAAATGCAGCCAGATCCTGGAGGGCATGCCAGATCACGCAGGGCCAGATGCATCTTTGTGACCGGTAGAAGATCGCACCGTAGACCAGGCCGCCGCCGAATGCTGCTATACCCTGCATGGAGGCTGCTTTAAGGGATACTTCGGGCTGGAAGGCATTGATCAGGTGTACGGCTCCGAATAAAAACGAGGTAAATGCTATGGCCAGCCTCGCATTGCTCTTTTTTTCGTCACCGAACAGTTCAAGGGAAAGCTCTGTAGCTACTCCTCTGAAAACTCCCTCTTCAAACAGGCCGATCAGGAGGCACTGGAGCACAAGAAAGCTGATCTCCCACCAGCTGATAAGATGAAGACCGGGCTCAGACATCTGGTTTAAGAACAGATTGGCAACAGCCAGCAGCAGCATGACAGTCCATGCGGCACCGCAGATAAGGCCTTCCTTCATTCCTTCAGCCGTAAACTTTAGTACTTTCTGCTTACGAAAGATAAAGATCAGAGCCAGGCCTATGATGGCCATTATCAGCTGATCAACAAACTGCCGTGCCCAGTAATTGGGAAAAACTGCCTTTAGGCTGCCGCCGAACAGCCGGGAGATGATAAGAACACTCCCCAGACCCAGAACGATAGCCAGGATCACACATAATACCTTGATCAGCTTTTCTGATACAGTGCTTTTATTATTTGTCATGACTGCCACATTTTTCATAATAATATCCTCCAAATGATCCTATTTATTAAATCAGAATTTGATAAGCATAAATCCCATGCAGAGCAGGAATATTGCAACTACGATAACGAATACGAGTATTGCTTTTAAGATCTTGTTCATGCCTTTGCCTCCTTTTTCCTCTTTTCTCTTTTTCAGTAAGATCATGGGTGTGATTGAACTCATTTCTGTATCCTCCTTTTTTCTGCCCCGGTCCATATCCGGGATTTTTTGCCGCCCTGTGCGGTTCATGATGTGAGACTAACATCATCCCCTGCCAAAATACAGGACATGGTGCGGGAATCGCGTATTTTCAGGCATCGGACACGTCATGTCCGGTGCCCGGGGACCTTATCCGGCGGGGCATTCCGGCAGATTTTCGGCACTTTTCATCCGGGAAAAAACATGATAAAATAAGCCGGTCTGATTAACATAAAACTGTTTTTGGGACAGCCTGTGCCGGACGATCATGATCATTTTTGAGGGAAAAATTATGGATACAGTAAAAGTCGGGGCCTTTTTAAGGGAGCTTAGAAAAGAGAAAAATATGACCCAGGAACAGCTGGCTGAAGTGTTTCAGGTGACTAACCGTACCGTCTCCAGATGGGAGACAGGCAGCAACATGCCGGATATAAGTCTGCTGTTAGAGATAGCAGATTATTATCAGCTGGAAGTAAGTGAGATACTTAATGGCGAAAGAAAACCGGCTGTTTTAGAAACTCCTGAGGAAAATACGGAAGAAACCCTTGAGGTCATCCCTGAAAATACAGATCTGCAGGAAGTGGCCGAATATGCCGATGCCGATAAGGAAAAATTGGCGCTTAAGACCAGGATCTATGCCATCGCAGGTCTCCTGGCCACCATTATAAGCGTATGTCTTTCGAATTTCGGCCCGGCAGATAATAATGGTATAAATACCCTGAAAAAACTCTGCACACTGGTGGTATACCTTGCTTTATCCGCCAGCATAATCTATACTACCGAGCGTCTGCAGGTACTGCAGAGGAAATATAAGGAAAAACTGAAGAGGAATCTCCTGCCTATTGTGCTTATTGTGCTAGGGGGTATAGCACTGCTGCTTGCGATAATGCCCATGTTTATGGTGGCACAGGGGTAAGTGCGGGAGACGTCTTGGGTGTATACATTCCGGAAAATGCAATAAAGCGCTTGCCTGTGAATTATTCAGATGTAACATATATGTCACTCTGAAGGACAAAAAACAGGAGGAATAATGAGCAATATAAATAATAATGAAGAAGTAAAGAAACAGTATGCCAAAACGGATAATCTGAGCACCCGGATCTCCATTCATGATAAGTATTCGACAAACAAGACCGGATTCGGGAACTGGATCTATTCTAATTACAGGATCGAAAAGGGAATGAAGGTCCTGGAACTGGGCTGCGGTACCGGATCCATGTGGAAGGGACATGAGCAGCAGATCGCTGACTGCGGAAAACTGATCCTGTCGGATTTCTCCGAAGCCATGCTCGAAAGCGCACGTACAAATATCGGAGAGTACGATAATGTAGAGTACAGGGTTATCGATATAAGTAATATTCCCTTTGAAGACGCTTCGTTTGATATCGTGATCGCCAACATGATGCTGTATCATGTACCGGATCTGGAAAAGGGATTGTCCGAGGTAAAAAGGGTGCTTAAGGATAAGGGGCGGTTTTACGCTGCAACCTACGGTGAGCACGGGATCGTAGAATATCTGTCCGGCCTGCTGGGGATATACGGAGTAGAGGATAATGTCAATAAGACATTCACACTGCAGAACGGGGCGGAGATCCTTAAAAAATATTTCTCAGGGGTGGATATGCTGGATTATAAGGATTCCCTGGAAGTAACTGATCCGGATGATATGGTGGATTATATATATTCTTTATCAGGCATGGCGGCCCTGGCGGAGGTCCCGAAGGAAGAGATCAGGGATATACTGATAAAAAATATGCAGGACGGGGTACTGAGAGTACCGAAGGAATACGGGATGTTTATTTCTGTAAAGTAAGGCATGTTATACTGAAATTTCAAGTTTTGGGGAGAGTGATATTATGTTATTTTCAGTGGCATTGATACCGGTTATCGTATTATTGATCATTATTTATAAAAAGGATAAGAATGAAAAGGAACCGATAGGCTTTCTGGCAGTTCTTTTCCTGGCCGGTATGGGAACCATCATTCCGGCGATCATTGCAGAGCTCATCGGGGAACTGATCATTGAGCTGATCATTCCGGGTGACTCCGTTATAAAGGCATACATAATCGCGGCATTACTGGTGGGACCGGTGGAAGAGCTGGGGAAATATGTGGTCCTCAGACTTATAACTTGGAACAGCAAGCATTATAACTACAGTTATGATGCGATAGTTTATGCGGTTTTTGTATCTTTAGGCTTTGCTGCCTTCGAAAATGTCGGATATGTGTTCAGCAACGGTTTCGGAACCGCGATCCTGCGTATGTTCACTGCGGTACCCGGACATGCATGTTTTGCGGTGTTCATGGGATACTACTACAGTAAAGCAAAGTATGCCCAGATTACAAATAACAGGCAGGATCATAACCGGTATACGGTGATATCCCTGCTGGTACCGGTTGCGATCCATGGTATCTATGATGCTATCGCAATGGGAGCCGTTGCGTCAGAAAGTCTTATCTTCGGCGGGCTCAGCATCATATGCTGGTTCGGCTTTGTTTTGCTTATGTTTGCGGCATCCTTCTACGTTGTGGTTCAGGCGTCAAAGAATGATTTCTGCTTCGTACCCGTGCAGGATAACGGATGGGTTTATTACAGACCTGCCGTAGTAGGCAGCTGGAACTGTACCTGCGGAAAAGTCAACCAGCTGAATTTCTGTTCGGAATGCGGCAGCCCGCGTCCCATGGTAAACTATTGGACATGTCCCCGGTGCGGAACACCCTGTACCTTTAATTTCTGCGGTAACTGCGGATTCCCTGCCGGGGGACAGAACATGCCTGTCGGGTGAAAAGAAGCCGGCGGCTTGACGAGGATAACAGATAAATAGTATAATTCCGGCTTGTGGTCATATATTGTCAGTTTTGAAGGGAGAAAACTATGAAAAAGAATATGATGATCCGCATGCTGGGAGGAGCGCTCTGTGCGGCAATGCTTATCAGCGGATGCGGAAAAGAAAAGGATGCCGGTAAGGAAGACACCAATGTTTCGGAAGAGGAGACCGGAACAGGATCGGAAGACACCGGGAAAGAAGAGGCAGAACCTGCAAATGAGCAGGACAACAGTGAAAAAGAGGCTGAGTCTTCAGCAGTACCGCTGCCTTATGATTTCAGCGCTGCGGCAGCTAATGCAGACCGTTTGCTTGAAGATGCACTGGAACAGTACAATTCAGGGGATTATACTCCCTTAAGCGAGAGCGTAAAATACAATGTACTGTGGCTTGGATTTACCCATGTAACTTATGAAGATCTGGATTTTCAGATGACGGATTTTGACAGGGAGTATCTGGAAGCCGTTGCCTTAAACTATGAAAAGTCGGTAGAGAACATAACAGACAATAATATTGATATCACTGTCGAATTGCATTTCATCGATGATGTGACGGAGCTTACACAGTACACAGGTGCGGACTGGCTTTATCTTGCACAGGAGACGGTGCAGCCCGTGATCGATCAATATGCTGCAGGTAAGGAATTTGACACGGTATTGACGACTGTCCAGACGGCGGGAGAGGAGAACGATGCCAGAAATGAAGATAAGGATGGTTTCGGGATCAATTATGTGATGCTGGGACTTGAAACCGCAGGTTTATCATCTGCAAGGGGCTATTCCACATTTAATCTGATGGAGCCCGCGGAAGGTACATATCCTTTGGAAGATCCCACGATCCCTTCACTTTCTGCGACAGCGGTGGCTGTTCATGAATGGATGCACCAGCTTGAGTATATGGGAACGCTTCTTAACATTGATTATCCCAATACACATGCATATATGGGACCTTCACAGTTCCCCGGATATCAGGAGTATATAGCAGGGGAAAACGATTATGATTTCTTTGAATTCTATAAGCTGGTACTTACAGGTAAGCTGCCTTACGATAACGGCAGCGGAGTAAAGTATGTGGGCATGTATCCCAAGATGTGGCCGCTTATAAAGAGCAATATATATAATCTTGGAGACTTTACCATAGAAGCGGCTGACGGCAGCGGATATTTAAGCGGTAAGGAAACGGATCCCACACTTTCACTTGACAGTGATCCCTGTGTCTGGAACATACGTTATTCCGCAGATGAGAGATTCGTACTCACGCCCAAGGCACTTCCCGATAAGCTTGTTGATCTTGGCAACGCATGGGATATGGAGGGAAATACCATAAGCCTGTGGATCTATACCGGTTATGCCGAGGCGCAGAGCTGGCATCTGGTCGATAATAAAGACGGCAGCTGCTCCATTCAGACACCTTATGAGAGCGGCCGAGTGCTCACGGCAACGAAGGGAGTACTCCCCACACTGTGCACCATGGGTGAAGCAGAGGGTGCACAGAAATGGATCATCAAACCCGTTGAGTAAGGATCTTCTTATACAGTAAAAGGGCAGCGATACTTATCAATACGATGCTTATAAGGCATACAATATCTTTATAAACCTCCGGGATCAGCATGAGAGCGATACCCGGCAGCAGTGCAGCGAACAGTGCCAGCATACTCAGGCCTGTAGCTGCACTTTGTTTTACCACTTCCATAGCATTTTCCCAGTCAAACTTCGGAAATTTCAGATTCATAAACAGGCCGAAGGTAACGGAGAATACGATCATGGCTGCAGGGGCAAGTATCAGCCATAAGCGTCCGATCAGGGTGGCATGTACAGTAAAGAGCAGCACGATCTCCGATACTGCATAAAAAGGTGCTATAACGATAAGGTTGAACAGAAGCTTTGCGTTCATCATATCCGTAAAAGATACCGGAAGACTCTTAAGTATCCAGATATTTTTGCCTTCCATTGATACCGATGAGGCAGCTATGGTCATCATCGCAAATATCATCCCGATAATGAAAGGCAGACCGGCAGAAACATTGATATCCACGGGTAATCCGCCTGCGCCTTTGATAAGTTCCTGCGGATCGAAAAAGCCCAATGCCACGGAAAAGATGAGAGCCATAACGGGACCGACTATGGTATTGGAAACATATACACCGCTTGAAAAATATCTTTTGGCTTCTTTGTTTATCAGTGCGGAAAGGAGGTTGCTCTGCTGCATCGTACCCATCTTAAATTCATGATGGACAGAGACGGGGAAGAGAGCGGCACTGATAGCAAAGAAATTGTGTCCGATGATCGCTACGCTTAAAAAGCTCACACCCAGAGAGATAAGAGCGTATATCAGCAATCCCGGGAAATTACTCCCGTTATAGAATGATCCCCAGGTACGGATAAAAGGAACGGATGCTTCTATACCGTGTGCGGCACCGGCAATCTGTTCGCTCATAACCTGTCTTGCTTCTTCGGAAGATAACTTTGACAGATCCGCTCCCTGTGATGAAAAATCGCTGTTCCCGCTGCCAACGAAAAAGGGCAGCATAAATGACAGTGTGACTATCACCAGCATCAGGACGACTTCAGTCAGCACTTTGTGACGGTTGCGTGCTATGATGGCGGTTATGACTATACCTGCCCATGCCATCAGGGCTGTGGGAAGGATGGGTACGACTATGAGGGCAATCAGCAGGTTAATATAGAAGGCAGCTCCGTAATTGCCGTATATTCCGCAGATCATAAGAGCCGGGAGCAGGATCAGCGCGTTTATCGCAGCGTTCTCCGCATATGTACGGATGAAACGTGAAACTGCGATGGGCAGGCTGCCTGCAGGCAGAGCGGAGAGCATCTCAATATCTTTCTCACGGTAAAAGACTGCTTTGGCCCTGAATGCTCCAAGGACAAAGATAAGGAGGCTTGATATGAGAGGATACAGCATGGGGATGTATTCACCGGCACCCAGAACGGCAAGGCCATAAGCTCCGCCGCAGAGGTAGCCGCCAAATACCAGCGCCAGGATAACATATGCAGCTGTCAGTACCGCATATCTTTTCTTTGCTGCGGGATCCTTTACGTACCTGCGTACGTTGATACCGAATATATTTATAAGCTCAAGTCTTGTGAAGGTGATCAGCTGTTTCATAACTATTCTCCTTACTTATTATCAGTCAACGGTCTCCATAAAGATGGCTTCCAGTGAAGTCCTGTCATTTACGACTTCACTCATCAGGCCGCTCGTTATCAGATGGCCGTCTTTTATTATGGCGACTTTGTTACACAGTTTTTCGGCAACATCCAGAACGTGGGTTGAGAAGAATATGGCACCGCCTGCTTTAGTGATCTCTGCCATCAGTTCCTTCAGTACAAAAGCGGCTTTGGGATCCAGGCCTACAAAGGGCTCATCCATGATAAGCAGCTTGGGATCGTGCAGCAGGGCGGATATGAGTACCAGTTTCTGTTTCATACCGTGTGAATATGAGGAGACCAGATCGCCCAGCGAAGAGGTTATCTCAAAGCGTTCTGCATGATCAGCGATCTTTTCTTCGCGCTCTTTTGCGCCTACGCCGAATACATCGGCGATGAAGTTTAGATACTGTATGCCGGTCAGGAACTCATAGATGTCCGGATTGTCGGGAACATAAGCTATGCAGCGCTTTGCACTCATCGGATCCTTTGCGATATCTATACCGTTGACCAGGACCTGCCCTTTATCAAACTCATGTATGCCGGTGACGGATCTTAACAGCGTGGTCTTGCCGGCACCGTTGTGTCCGATGAAGGCATAGATATCGCCCTTTTCGACATGCAGAGAGATACCGGAGATCCCTTTATCTGTTCCTTTGTATATCTTTTCAAGATCTTTTATAACAAGCATTACGTTCACCTCTTTCACAATGTATTGTATGTATTAGTTGTACTGATACAAACAATACTACAAAAAACATCCCTTGTCAATAGAGGCAAGGGATGTTTTGAACGATCGGAGTTATCTATTTGATCCGGTATTTGTTTTCTATCCGCGTGTACACTATTATCAGTCCGATGATGAGTGCGAAGGTCCCCAGTATCACGGGAACGAACAGCTGGGAGTACTGCTCAAGAAAGAGCAGGGGGACGCCAAACCCTTCGAAGATGATCCCGGATACAAACCAGAGTATCGCTACGGCTTTGTTATACTTGCGGACATCTGTAACTTTCGGTGCTTCGCGGAAAGTGAAGAAACCTACGGCGTCTTTCTGGTGAAGGCATGAGATGCCAAGAGCCGGAAAGATCAGTGCATTAAGAGACCAGATTATAAAAGCCAGCATGACGGTCACCTCCTTTGTATCAGTTGTTGTTTATCTGACATAAAGACCAGCGAGTTTCATGTTGTTATCGTAGGTTATGCGGTAGGTAACGTTGATTTTTTCGTAGTTTGCGTTTATCTCTGCTACGGCATAATGCATTCCGGACTGGTTTACCTCGACTATCTGCGGATCACCCAGGGAGACGAATGCACCCCAGTCGCCGCCGGTCTGCTTCTGTATGGATTCCATCAGGCCGTCCTTAAGCACATTGGTCATGGCTTCGGTAGCACCGTTTCGCAGGGCTTCGTAGTCACCCTCATTCAGATAAGCTATATCTTCACTAAGGCGTGATCCTATGGTCTGTGCATCAAAGTATTTGCTCTCGGAAATATCTTTCTGGCGGGGGATGACGTATATCACGCCGCCTATCAGTATGAAAAGGAAAAGGCATATGGGGATGACCAGCATCATAGTGCGCGTGAAGGAGTATTTCTTCTTCTCTGCTTCGGACATGTTTTCATTGAAATCATCCGCAACATCAGTGGCTGTGCCTATCTGTTTCAGTATCTCGTCAAGCTCCATGCCTTCTTCGGCATGGGCATTTATCTCGGAGAGAAGCTGCTGTTTTATCTCCCTGCGTCTTTTACCGCTGCACTTGATCCTGCTTATAATGTCATTTACATATGTTTCTGCCGTCATTTTGTTTCTCCTTTCATAACCTGCGTGATACCGCCGTTTATGTTGCTCCAGCTTTCACGCATATCCTTAAGGGTTGCAATGCCTTCTTTGGTTATCTCATAGTATTTCCTGGGGACCTGGCGTCCTTCGGCCGCGCTCCATTTGCTCTCCACATAAGCGCTGTCTTCCAGGCGGTAGAGTATGGGATAGAGTGTTCCGTCCTTTAAGCTGAATATATCACCGCTGCGCTGCTTAAGCTCCTGTATCAGCTGGTAGCCGTACTTGGGGCCTTCCGATAAAAGCTTTAGTACCAGCATATCCAGAACACCTTTTTTCAGTTGTCGTTCAAAAGAGTCATTCATTTGCGCACCTATATACTTTGTATTACAAAGTATATTATAATCCTAAAACCATAAAAGTCAACAGTTTTACATAAACATTTACAAGTGTGCTATAATAGCACGATCATCAGAGTGATACCCGGAAATAAAATAATATATAAGGATGAACGTATACATGGAAAAACCTTCGGTAAGATGGACTATAAGATATACCCTGCTCAATGTTGCGTATTTCGCGGCATTCTGTACCATACACGCATATGCGGCAGTCTACCTGCTTTCAAAAGGCTTCAATAATACGGAAGTGGGAGTGCTGCTGGCGGTGGCGAACATATTATCCGCAGTATTGCAGCCCGTGATAGCGGGTATCATAGACAAGCCCGGCTGGCTTTCCAACCGGCGTTTTATAATGATCTCCGTACTGATCATACTTGCAGGGTCGCTGATACTCATGTTCACGGATGATAATAAACTGATAATCTTTTCGGTATATGTCATTATTTACATGATACAGTTTGCTTACCAGCCCGTTATGACGGCATTATGTTTTGAGTATCAGAAAGCGGGCTGCGGTATATACTACGGACTTGCCAGAGGCCTTGGATCCGCAAGCTTTGCATTCACTTCAATGTTCATAGGACGTATAGTGGAGAATAACGGTGTGGGTATACTGTTATGGGTGAACATCGTCACCATGGTACTTTCCGTCCTGATAATACTCATCTTCAGAAAGCCACAGGAGAGTGGGGATGACAAAAAAGAAAGCACCGAAGTCAAAACGAACAACGGCTTTGTGCATTTCATCCGCAGCTACCCGGCCTTTACGCTCTTTCTTGTCGGTACGGTATGCTTTTATTTTGCGCATAACATGATCAATGATTTTATGATACAGATAATAAGAAATCTGGGCGGCAACGAGACCGAGCTGGGCTATGCTAATTTCCTTCAGGCTATATTGGAACTCCCCGTTATGGCGCTGATAGGGATAGTGCTGAAAAAAATCTCGGCGGAAAAACTGCTGGTGATCTCCGGCATCGCATTCTTTATAAAGATACTGATACTGGTATTTGCAAAGGGCATGCCGCATATGTATATAAGCCAGAGCTTCCAGCTCTTTGCCTATGCGGTGTTCATTCCTGCCGGTGCTTATTATGTGAGTAAGACCATGGAGGAGCTGGACCAGGTCAAGGGTCAGGCTTTTATCACCAGTGCCATCACCATAGGCGGTGTGTTTTCAAATCTGATCAGCGGTGTTATCCTGGATCATTCGGATATAAAGACCATGCTGCTTACGGGAAGTGCAGTATGTGCGGTGGGCGTGGTGATAGCCGTTATAGCGATGACGAAGCTGCCTCATTATAAAAAGCATTAACAAAAATTGATATCCCCTTTATCGGATTATAAGAAGTAAGAGAACATTAAAAGTTATAGGATATATGACATCAATAAAGGAGGATTGCCATATGGTTTATTATGTTGACTGTAATGCAGCTGCAGGCGGAGACGGCAGTAAGGATATGCCTTTTAAAAAGATAGGAGAGGCTGCGGCTGTTGCGATGCCCGGTGATGAAGTGCTGGTGCTTCCCGGTATCTACCGTGAGGAGATAAGTCCCCTTAATGCGGGAAAAGAAAAGCAGCCCATAACCTACCGCAGTGTGAACAGGCGTGAAGCTGTCATCACGGGTGCGGATGTCTTTAAAGGCTGGAAGAGATATTCCGGCGATGTCTGGAAACTCAGTATCCCCAATGAATACTTCGGTTCATATAATCCCTATAAAACATTTGTCAGCGGCGACTGGCTTAACATAACCGTGCCGGTACATACCGGAGAGGTTTTCTTAAACGGTAAGTCTTTATACGAGTGCGACAGCCTTGAAAAGGTGCTGCAGCCTGAGTACTATGACCAGTCCTGGGACCGTGAGTTTACAAAGCATACCTGGTACACTGCGCAGGAAGAGGGAGAAGACGCAACTCTGATCTATGCAAACTTTCAGGGTAAGGATCCCAATGAGGAGTGCGTGGAACTCAACGTCAGACCCCACTGCGTGTGGCCCGTGGCAGAGCATGTAAACTACATCACGCTTTCCGGCTTTGTGGTCACCAAGGCGGCTACACAGTGGGCTCCGCCTACTGCACTGCAGGACGGCATGATAGGACCGCACTGGTCAAGGGGCTGGATAATAGAGGATTGCGAGATATCACATTCGAAGTGTTCGGGCATCTCTCTTGGCAAATACCGCCAGCAGGGCAACGATAATAAGTGGCTTAAGTATAAATATAAGGACGGCGCCCAGACCCAGAGAGACTGCTCGCTCATCGCACAGCTTGACGGCTGGAGTAAGGATACCATAGGTTCCCATATCGTCAGGAACTGCGAGATACACGACTGCGGCCAGACCGGTATAGTAGGTAACCTGGGCTGTGTATTTTCACTTATCGAAAACAACCACATCCATCACATAAATAACAAGAGGAACCTGGCGGGAGCGGAGATAGGCGGCATCAAGCTGCATGCGGCCATCGACGTTATCATACGCAACAATCATTTCCATGACTGTACGCGTGGGATCTGGCTTGACTGGCAGTGCCAGGGCACAAGAGTCAGTTCAAACCTGTTCCATGATAACTGCTTATCAAGGGACCATCTTTTAAAGAGTGAGTGTGCACAGGGCCTTGGCCTTGGAGAGGATCTGTGGATCGAGATAGCCCACGGTCCCACACTGGTGGATAACAACATCATGCTCTCCGAAAGATGCGTAAGGCTTGCGGCCCAGGGCGTTGCATTCGTCCATAATCTCTTTTTCGGAGCCGTTACAGGCGTGGGGCGCGGCGTAAACAACGGGACCAATAAATACCCTTCACCCCGGTATACTTCCGTGCACAGACCTCACAGTACCGATATAACGAGCTTCATGACGGTACTCCACGGAGACGTACGTTTCTACAATAACGTATTTATTCAGCCTAAGACCCGTCAGGGACTTATCGATATCTGCGAGCCCCTTAAGGATGATGAGTGGGATGATTACAATCTGAAAGCAGGGACATGTGTATACAGCGGCTATATGAAAGAGGAGGAATGGAAGCAGCACTTTGCGGGATACTGCGGTGAAGGTGCGGCCGAGTCCCGGGACAGATATTACATGCCGCTTCCCGTATGGACCGGCGGTAATGCATTCTTTAACGGTGCAGAGCCTGCCGACATAGAGGAAGGCGCATATGTTGATACAGAGCATGAAGTGAGTGTCAGACTGACTGAAGATTATGAACTGGTCACCGACTTTGCGGCATATCTGCCGGAAGTATCAATGATCAGGACAGAGGATCTGGGCGAAGCTTTCGAACCGGAAGAGCGTTTTGAAAATCCCGACGGAAGCAGTATAGTATTCGATACCGATCATAACGGTAAAAAGCGTACGGATAAAGTGGTGGCAGGTCCTTTTTAAGGACCTGCTTCAGGCATCGGCATAGGTCTGCCTTATATCATTTATCTGTTCATATGAACGGCAGAAAGCGTCTACGACGCTGCTGTCGAACTGGGTGCCCTTACCTTTAAGGATCTCATTGTAAGCCTTCTTTTCGTCCCAGGCTTCCTTGTAGCTCCTCTTACTGGTGAGGGCATCATATACGTCTGCCACAGCAACTATCCTGCCGTCTAAGCTTATGGTCTCACCGCTCTTTCCGGCCGGATAACCCTTGCCGTCCAGTCGTTCATGATGGTCCAGTGCTACAGTGCGAGCCAGGTTCATCACTTCACCTTCCACATTGTTGAGCAGCTGTCCGCCGTATCCTGAATGCTGCTTTATCACGGCAAATTCTTCATCGGTAAGCTTTGCGGGTTTTTCAAGTATCTCTACGGGGATCAGAAGTTTTCCTATATCATGCATGGTGGAAGCCATCATCAGTTTCTTGGCTTCATCTTCCGGATAGCCCATGGCAAGGGCGATGATGCGTGTATATTCAGCGACACGTCTTACATGGCGGCCGGTCTGTTCGGATTTGTTTTCGGTGATCTCCGCAAAGGACAGGATCATCTCTTCCTGGATACGATAGGTTTCATCGGCACGCTGCTGCAGGTACGCTCCGTATTCGAAAAGGTATGAGAGCAGCTGCGTTATAAAGAAGACGATAATACCCCAGAAGAGGTTCATTACCAGGAAGGTCAGGGTTCCGTAGGAAAGCTTGCGCAGCTTGTAGGCGCTTTCAAAGGTGAAGGGCTGGTCTCCTTTTTCTATATAAGACATGAAGGTCTGCAGCTCATTTGCAAAACAGAACAATATGACCAGCGTTATTATGGTGAGCACCGAAGAGATGATGGTGGCTGTTGCTGTATCGATGATCCCGTTTTCCGTCATTGACTCTATACTGCCGGAGAATATGGTTTCGTCCAGGTTAAGGGTCGGCTGGTATCCAAGCGATGAAGATACTATATAAAGGATCATGGCGCAGAACATTACGATGGTCGCCAGAAGAAAAACGGTCTTCATTATCCTGCATATGATACGCAGGATCCTGCCTATACGCTGTATACGTTTTTTTGAGTGTTCCATGTGGTCTACCTCCCGGATGGTTATAATTATAGATACCGCTACCTGCTTGTCAACGGGTACGGCGATGTGATATCCTTAACAGGCTATGAGTGAAGACTTAAGATACAATGCTTTTATAAGTTACCGCCATTGTGAGCCGGATAAGACCATCGCAAAGGCACTGCACAGGAAGCTGGAGAATTATCATATCCCAAAGGAACTGAGGGAGAAGCTGGGGCGTAACGTCCTGGGCCGTGTTTTCAGGGATGAGGCGGAGCTTCCGGTGACCGACAGCCTTTCCGATGCTATCCTTGATGCGTTAAGAAACACCGAGTATCTTATTGTCATATGCTCTCCCAGGCTCAAAGAGTCGGCCTGGTGCATGAAAGAGATCGAAATATTCACTAAGCTTCACGGCAAGAAAAAGATCCTGCCTGTTTTGATAGAGGGTGAGCCGGAAGATTCTTTTCCCGAGAGCCTGTTCTATGAAGACATAATCGAAAAAGATCCCGAAGGAAATGATGTGACAGTCAGGATAGATAAGGAACCCCTGGCTGCGGACTGCCGCGGGGGGCGGGCAGCCCTGAACGACAGTGTGATCAAGCTCAGCGCAGCTATGCTCGGTCTTAATTATGATGACTTAAAACAGCGCCACCGTGTAGAGAAACTGAAGCGCAGGACCATTATTACGAGTATGATCTTCGGCGTGGTCCTTATATTCCTTTTTCAGAGTATATATTTCATCAGGACCATCCGGCAGCAGAAAATGGAGATAGAAAAGAAGTATGCAGACAGCATGGCCAATACTTCGGAGGAACTGTTAAAAGCCGGTGACAGGATGGCGGCTTTATATGCTGCGCGCAGTGTCCTTCCGGATGATGAAGGAGAGTATGTCAGTGCCGATGCCTTCAGGGCGTTGGTGGATGCTACCCATATTTACAGCAGGGGTATGTATGCCCCCGAAAAGCGTATAGCCGATCGTTATGTGTACGGGATGACTTATTTTTCGCCGCAGTGCGGGAATATCGTTATAGATGAAGGGGATATCTGCCACCTTATCGATACCGTGACCGGAGAGGAAGTACTGAACTTCTATTCAAGTTACGGACAGTTCGGTTTCTACCATGATGAAGGATTGGTATATTCTTCTGCGGACTGCAGTTATTATTATGATATAGAAAAGAGGGAGAGTACGGTCCTGCTGGATGAAGAGACGCAGATCTTTTCACCGCCTTCGGGTGATATCGTGCTTTTGTTTAACGGAGAAGGCATGTATGGTTTCAAAGGCAGCGAGCAGGTCTATTATACGGACCTGGCGGCCCTGGGTATAAAGGCGGCCGACTTTAATTATATAGACTGCTATTATTCCGAGGATGAGGAGTACTGCCTGATCCGCATAATTGCATATGTATCAGAGGAATATACCCCCGAGTACATTGTGCAGACCCATGCCGGAACCGGAGAGGTCGCGGTCTTTCTGCCGGACGGGTATGAGAAGATGCTTTTCGGAGAAGATGAAAGCCTGATGGATATGGATACCAACGGGAAATCGCTTTATATGCTGACGGGGAAGACAGACGGCAGCTGGGAAAAGCAGCTGTACCGTTATGATATTGCAGGTAAGAAGATAACAAAGACTATAGACCTTGGAAAAGAGAATTTTACGGATCTGTATCACATAGATGCCAAGCTGGTGACCTTCAGCAACGACAGGGTGGTGATATATGATGAGGATTTTGAGTTTATCACTTCCTTTGGCGTCCCCATGTATCCCCAGGAGGTACAGTATGTTGACGGAAAGCCTGTAGTCAGGAACGAGATCGGGGAGCTGTATTCGATAGATGCGACAGATGCCGGATATGAGATAACCGACTCCGTATTTGAAGAGGCACCCCAGTGGGATGTGAGTAAATTCCGGTGGGTCGGCGACAGGATCTATGTTAAGTATATAGGAAAGGAAGGCGTGGTGGTTTATGCCAAAGAGAAGGGGAGTGCGTATACCCCTTATGAGGCGGATGAGAACTTTGAGATAAAAATGGATGACCTTTCGGATGATGAAAAGGTAAAAGAGACTCTTATGCAGCTGGAGGGAGCTGATGCCGGCATGTATATATCCGGAAGCATCTCTTCGGACGGTAAGTACTATTTAGCCTGCTTTGCGGACGGAACATCCGTCATATATGATGCCGTCGAAATGAAGAGGGTTAAGGTCATTTATGATGTTATTAATTTTGTATACAGTTTTGAATATCTTGAGGATTACGACTGCTATGCAATGACTACCGGGAATCTGGAGATATTTGACAAAAACTTCGGCCATCTGGTGACGATAGACCATGTCTGGGGAGTGATGTCAGATCCGGGAAAAGGTCTGATCATCAGCAGTATTGACGGGGAATATTACAGACTGGATCTTAAGGATTACAGGGAGACTATCGAATATGCTGATACCCTGCTGGAAGGGTATACTCCTTCACAGCGTTTATGTGATAAATACGGATTCTGACGATGTCAAAATGTTGCATAAAAAAGTAAAAATACGTCCTATTTTGTGGTTGACAAGGACCGCCTAAGAAAAGATAATATATGTTAGATATGTAAGGAAGGTGGGGTGTTATGGCGTCAATATTCAGTGCAGCAAAACAGATGATCAATAAGATCTCCGACGAGGTTAACAAGGATAAGTGGGACAAAAGCTGTATCAACCAGGCTCTGTTCACTGACCCTGAACCGGGTAAACTTGTACCGCCGTCAAGGCATGATTCAAGGCCCGTACCGCCGGAAAAGACTGTTAATGTCCAGCCCGCTGTTGTTCCGCCTCAGGCAGAAGCAAATGTTAACGCACAGCCTGTAACGGGAATGGCCACAGCGGTAAATACGGCGGCTCCGTTAGTAGCGACCGCGCCGCAGATAGAATATAGTACCGAAAAACCTCAGGTAAAGCAGAGCGCAACAGCTGCGGAACCGGAGAAAAAAGAACCTGTCAAATTCATCAATTCACGTTTCAACAGATCTATCAATTATGTTACTTCAAAGGTGGTAAAGCCCGCGGCAGGTGGTGTCCGTTCAATATCCGATCTGCCTGTGGTGGATCCCGCCCAGTCTATAAGCAGTATCAGCGGAATGACATTGGGAGCAGGCGGGGAGCCTGTGCCTGAAGAGAGTGTTCCCGCAGCTGCACCTGTTCAGGAGCCTGTACAGCCGGTTCAGAAGGCAGAACAGCCGGCAACAGACAAGCCTGCGCAGTCACAGCCTTCACCGGCAGTTGCAGCAGCTATGCGTGCAGCAGCAGAGCTGGCAGCGGCACAGGCAGCACAGAATGCTCCGGCGGCAGCTGCTATGCAGCAGCCTGCAGCACAGCAGCCCATGGCTCAGCCTGTAATGGCTCAGCCCGTAGCACAGCAGCCTATGGCTCAGCCTGTGATGGCCCAGCCCGTAGCACAGCAGCCCATGGCCCAGCCTGTGATGGCTCAGCCTGTAGCACAGCAACCCGTGGCTCAGCCTGTGATGGCCCAGCCCGCAGCACAGCAGCCTATGGCCCAGCCTGTAATGGCTCAGCCTGCCGTAGAATATCAGCCGGCACCTGTTATGGAAGCGCCTGTGGCAGTGGAAGAGCCTCAGAGCACCGCAGCGGTCGAGGAAGAGCCGGAGAAATGCTATTACGTACTTATTACCCATACCAAGACCCAGCCGGCGGAAGGAAAGTGCGTTCTGATGAGGAACTGCGACTACCAGTATGCGTGGACCGACAGTATGGATGAGAGCGAAAAGCCCTCCTATGACACCTGCCCCGTATGCGGCAAGCCTATAGAGTATATAGAGACTGAAATGGACTGACAGTCCTGAAGATAAAAAAGAATAGCCCCCGTAACCTATGTGTGGGTAGTTACGGGGGTACTAAGGGGGGAGTAGAAAAACTCTTTCATCGAACGGCCGTGGGGGGCCGTTTTTTGTTGACAAGGTGAGTATAGTATAAATTCCGGAAAAAGACTTATTGTTTTTTGAACTGCTTTATATCATTTTTTGTTTTGTTCATGCATCGTAAAAAACATGGTTTTTTTTGCGGCTTTCTGATAAAATATAAAAGTTAGCGGGCTGTTTTCAAAAAACGGTCCGGATGTCATACTATATCTATAAAAGGAGGAGTATCAGGATGCAGAGAGTTGAGAAGTTTTTAAAGGAAGCAGGAACCTATTATCTGGCAACAGTTGATGGAGATCAGCCCAGGGTAAGACCTTTCGGAACCATTAATGAGTTTGATGGTAAGCTCTATATCCAGACCGGAAAGTCTAAAGATGTCTCCAGGCAGATACATGCAAACCCCAAGGTTGAGATATGTGCTTTTATGAACGGCGAGTGGCTGCGTGTAGCCTGCGAACTGGTAGAGGATGACAGAAGAGAAGCACGCCAGTCCATGCTGGATGCTTATCCCTCACTTCAGAATATGTATTCCGCAGACGACGGAAACACAGAGGTTTTCTATCTTAAAAATGCTACTGCTACATTCAGTGCATTTACCCATGCACCCGAAGTTGAAAAATTCTAAAGTATTAAACGGAGGACAACAGACATGCTCCACCCCTATTGCCCAGAACAGGTAAAGATCACCAATGCGTACTTTGACAATGCCCTTCAGAAGGATGTTGGGTACTTAAAGAGCCTGGATACGGACAGGCTGCTGGCCGGCTTTTATGAGACCGCAGGCCTTGAAATGAAGAAAATGCGCTACGGCGGCTGGGAAAACATGCTCATCGGCGGCCATACTCTTGGGCATTATCTTACGGCTGCCGCACAGGGATATGTAAATCCCGGTGTCAGTGCAGAAGATAAAGAGGCACTCTTTGATAAGATAAAGGCGCTTATAGACGGGCTTTTGGAATGTCAGGCTGCATCAAAAGGCAGACCGGGATTTGTTTTCGGTGCGGTCCTTACAGATCCGTCCAACGTGGAGCTGCAGTTTGACTATGTGGAGCAGAATAAAACCAATATCATCACCGAGGCGTGGGTGCCATGGTACACCATGCACAAGATCCTGGACGGTGTGGTCAATGTGTATGAACTGACCGGGTATGAGCCGGCGCTTAAGCTGGGAAGCGGTATAGGGGACTGGACCTATGCTCGTACGCAGACATGGTCGGAGGAAACCCACGCAACGGTGCTGGGTATAGAGTACGGCGGCATGAACGATGCACTGTATGAGCTGTATAAGAACACAAAGAAAGAGGAGCACCTCAAGGCGG
This sequence comes from Lachnospiraceae bacterium, assembly GCA_017539565.1. Taxonomy (GTDB): domain Bacteria; phylum Bacillota; class Clostridia; order Lachnospirales; family Lachnospiraceae; genus NK4A136. The sequence continues at coordinate 15,251 of JAFYCS010000013.1, read as the reverse complement.
CCCATGCCTTTGATGAGGACAGGCTCTTCAAGGCGGTATATACCGGTGAAAAGAATGTACTCAATAATCATCATGCGAACACTACAATCCCCAAGTTCCTGGGAGCCCTCAACAGATATCTTACCCTGGGAGATGAGGCGGCTGAGTATCTTGAGTACGTAAAGGTATTCTGGGATATGGTGGTGGTGCGGCATACCTATATCACCGGCGGTAACAGTGAATGGGAGCACTTCGGCGAGGACAATGTCCTGGATACGGAGCGTACCAACTGTAATAATGAGACCTGCAATACCTATAATATGCTTAAGATGAGCCGTAAGCTCTTTATGATCACGGCAGATAAGAAATATTCGGATTATTACGAAAATACCCTGATAAATGCCATACTTTCATCCCAGAATCCGGAGAGTGGTATGACCATGTACTTCCAGCCCATGGCTACGGGCTATTACAAGGTCTACGGCACGCCTTTTGACAAATTCTGGTGCTGTACCGGCAGCGGTATGGAGAATTTTACCAAGTTAAACGACAGTATCTACTTTAAGGATGGGGATAATATATATGTTAATCTCTTCCTTTCTTCACAGCTTGAGGATGAGGAACTTGGGCTTACGCTGATACAGGAAAGCGATATCCCTGAGGCTTCCGATGTGGTATTTACGGTTAAACTTGGAGATAAGGAGGCACAGAAGGAAGCGGCAGTCATGATCCGTATTCCCGACTGGGCCTGCGGTTACAGATTAAAGGTGGAGCCCGCGAAAGGCTCCTGGTCCGGCGAGCCCGTTGCGGAAAAGGGCTACATGGAGATACGCCGTATCTGGAAGGACGGCGACAGGGTTGAGCTGGCATTTGACATGAAGGTAAAGGCATACGGCCTGCCCGATTGTGACAGCGTGTTCGCATTCCGCTACGGCCCTCTTGTATTATCTGCCGACCTGGGAAGCGAAAATATGATAGACGGCAGTACCGGTGTGGCAGTTACGATCCCCACAAATAAGATAGTCGCAAGTGAGTATCTGAGGGTAAAAAACGGCAGTACCGGGGATTTTATAAAGGATATCAATGCGCATTTTGAAAAGGATGCGGATAAGCTTAAGTTTACATTAAAGGGTGTGGAACCGGAGCTTACTTTTTCACCCCATTACAGAAAGACACGTGAAAGATACGGCATTTACTGGTATTTCATCGATAACACAGCGGATGCCGCAGGTAAGGAAGAAGAAAGACGCAGGCGCGAACTGGAAGAAAAGCGCCGTGAAAACATACTGGATGTGGTACAGCCCGGATACGGACAGTACGAAGTGGATGAACTCCATGCCATGGAGGATAAGGGTTCTGTAGGTGCTACAGATAAGGGGACCAGCAGGATAGCGGGTCCCGGAGGAAGCTTCGGTTATCATATGAAGGCAGTAAGCGGACAGGATCTGCTGCTGGAGCTGCATCTTCTCCGTGAAGATAACGGAAAGACCATACGTGTATATCTCGATGATGAGTTGATCTATGACAAACGTCTGCACTATATCGGGATGGAAGAGGAATACATTACTCTTATCCCCATATCCGGGGAGCAGGCTGCAAAGCACATCGAACACAGGATGGTTGAAGGCAGTGAGACGGAAACACTCTTTGTCAGGTTTACGAGCGGTGCATGGATGCCTTCGGCAAGGGTATACGGATTCCTGTATCTGTTAAAGGAGTACAGATCGTAAGTCACGGGAAGATCACCCTGTGACGGGTGTTGATCGACAGAACGTCTGTTGTGATATGGTCGCTGTGAGGGGATGGGATCATGGAAAAACAAGAGCTGAAAACACGACGTAATAATGATTTAATAAAGCTGCTGATAGTATATGCTCTATGTGTGGTGGTCAACATAGCGGCAAACCGCCTGATGGGAGTGTTGAGCCTTCCGTTGTATGTGGATAATATAGGCACACTGCTGGCTGCGACACTGGGCGGTTATCTGCCGGGCATAGTGGTAGGGTATTGCACCAATATCATCAATGCCACGGCGAATGTTGATAATGCGTATTATGCTGTACTCAGCGTACTTATCGCTGTAGCCGGTACGTATTTCTATAAGAGAGGTTTCTTTGATAAGTTCTGGAAAGTCCTGCTGACCATACCCGTTTTTGCATTTCTGGGGGGAGTTCTGGGCTCAGTACTTACTTATCTCTTATACGGCTTTGGTATGGGAGAGGGTATATCGGCGCCTTTTGCGACGGCCCTGCTTGATAAAGGGGAGATCAGTGTATTCTGGGCACAGATGCTTTCGGATGTCTCCATAGATCTGGCGGACAAAGCCATAACAGTCATCGCGGCATTCTTTATACTCAAACTTATACCGAAGGATAAGAGGGCGTCCTTTGAGCTGACCAACTGGCAGCAGAAGCCCATGTCGCGTAAAGATGTGCGTAAGTCACGTGAGAGAGATACACGCGGCTGGTCACTGCGCACCAAGATAATCCTGATCATTGCGATCATAATGATGGTGGTGGCAACCGTAACGACTACCATCAGCTACATACTATACAAGCAGTTTGCGATAGAGCAGTTCACCACTACCGGCAGGAATGTGGCCTGCCTGGCGGCAACGGCGATCAACGGTGACCGTGTTAATGATTATTTTACCGAAGGTCCGGATTCTGAGGATTATAAGGACACGATGGACCAGCTCTATAAGATAAGAGCCAGCTCGCCCTATATCGAATATGTATATGTTTATCAGATAAGGGAAGACGGCTGCTATGTTGTATTTGACCTGGATACGGAGCAGCTGGAAGGAAATAAACTGGGGGATCATCTGCCCTTTGACGAATCCTTTGAAAACATCGTGCCGGCACTTCTGGCAGGCCAGAACATCGATCCCATTATAACGGATGATACTTACGGCTGGCTGCTTTCGGATTACGAGCCCGTATATGATTCGGATGGTAACTGTGTATGCTATGCCTGCACGGATATAAACATGCAGGAAGTGAATCTGGACCGCGTGCGCTTCCTGACCAAGGTCGCATCGCTATTCATCGGATTCTTCATAATGATACTGGTGCTGGGCATGTGGTTCTCGGAATACCACCTGATCTATCCCATCGATGCCATGACCTTTGCGGCACAGAAGTTCGCCTATGACAGTGAAGAAGCACTGGAGACCGGCGTGGAGCGCTTAAAAGCGCTGGATATCGAAACAAAGGATGAGATAGAAAACCTCTACGATTCGCTTTCGGAAACCATAGGAAAGACGGTCAATTACCTTGATGAGGTACAGAAGAAGGGTGAAGAGATAGCCCATATGCAAAACGGCCTGATCTACATCATGGCAGATCTGGTGGAGAGCCGCGATAAGAATACCGGCGATCATGTGCGTAAGACTGCGGCATATGTAAGGCTGATACTGGAGCTTATGAAAGAGAATAACGTATATGCCGATGCCATTACGGATGAGTTCGTTGAGGATGTATGTAATTCCGCGCCTCTGCATGATGTGGGCAAGATAAAGGTTTCCGATGTTATCTTAAATAAGCCCGGTAAGCTTACGGACGAGGAATTTGAGATAATGAAGAGCCATACCACCGCAGGCAGGGAAGTAATAGAGAATGCAATGAAGCTCACCAATGATCCCGGTTATCTGAAGGAAGCATTAAACCTTGCGGCATATCATCATGAGAAATGGAACGGCAAGGGCTATCCCACGGGATTAAAGGGAGAAGAGATACCCTTATCAGCCAGGATAATGGCGGTATCCGATGTATTTGATGCACTGGTATCACAGAGGAGTTACAAAAAGCCTTTTACCTTCGAACAGGCGATGGGGATCATAGAGGAAGGTGCGGGGACGCATTTTGATCCGCAGATAGCTAAGCTTTTTGTCGAGAACGGTGACAGGGTAAGGCTGATACTGGAAGAGCATCAGGAGAAAGGCTTATAGGAGAAAGGAGATACGGAATGTACGGATTTACGAAAAAGACGGCGGAGGAATTTGTTGAAGTACTGGCATCAAAGGAGCCGGTACCCGGAGGCGGCGGAGCATCCGCTCTGGTAGGCGCAGTGGGCTGCGCGCTGGGGAATATGGTTGGCAGCCTTACCGTCGGGAAGAAAAAGTACGCTGATGTGGAAGCGGATATCATAGCACTTAAGGAAAAGGCAGATAAGCTCCAGGCCGAGCTGCTTAATTTAGTGGATGAGGATGCAAAGGCTTTTGAGCCTCTGGCTAAAGCATACGGCATGCCCAAGGAGACCGAAGAGGAAAAGGCAGAAAAAGCAAAGGTGATGGAAGCGGCGCTTAAGACCGCCTGCGGCGTACCCCTTGAGATAATGAAAAAATGCTGCGAGGCCATAGAGCTCATAGAGGAGTTTGCTGCCAAGGGCAGCAGGCTGGCCCTTTCAGATGCGGGGGTAGGCGCTGCCTTCTGTAAAGCAGCCTTATACGGTGCTTCACTCAATGTATTTATAAATACCAAGGCCATGGCCGACCGTGAATGTGCCGATAAGCTCAATAAAGAGGCTGAGGGCATGATGGCCGAATACGGAGCCAGAGCGGAAGAAGTATTCGGTAAAGTGAAGGGAAGCCTTAAATAGAAAGATTAAATAGCGGAAAGGAACTAAACCATGTCGAAACAATTATTGGGAAAAGAAGTCAACGCCTCACTTAACGAGCGCATAAAAGCTGCAGCACAGTCTCTCAAGGACAGAGGAGTCGAGCCCTGCCTGGGAATAATCCGTGTAGGGGAGCGTGAGGACGACCTTTCATATGAAAGGGGAGCTACCAAGCGCTGCGAGACCCTGGGAGTGGCATACAGGAAGTATGTTCTGCCCGCTGATGTTGCCGAGGAAACGCTGATAGCGCAGATAAAAGAGATCAATGCGGACGATTCAGTACACGGAGTGCTGCTGTTCCGTCCGCTGCCTAAGCACCTTAATGAGGAGAAGATCATCAATGTCCTGGATCCTGCAAAGGATGTGGACGGTATCACGGATATATCCCTGGCCGGAGTGTTCGCCGGTAAGGATAAGGGATATGCACCCTGCACTCCTTCCGCGGTGATGGAGATACTGGATCATTACAATATCGATCCCGCAGGAAAGAAATGTGTGGTCATAGGCCGCAGCCTGGTTGTGGGTAAACCCGCGGCCATGATGCTGATAAAGAAAAATGCTACGGTGACCATCTGCCATACAAAGACGCAGAACATGCCGGAGGTTGTGAAAGAAGCAGACATTGTCGTGGTGGCCGCAGGCCGTGCCGGCGTGATAGACGCTTCATATCTGAGAGAGGGGCAGACAGTAATCGATGTAGGCATAAATGTCAATGCGGAGGGCAAGCTCTGCGGGGATGTTAAATATGAGGAGGCGGAGGCAGTGGTGGATGCTATCACCCCTGTTCCCGGCGGTGTAGGCAGTGTGACCACATCAGTCCTGCTCTCACATGTGGTAGCAGCAGCCGAAGCGGCAAATAACAAAAAATAATCATTGACGTGACAGCGTACGTACCTGTAAAATAGGTGGGTACGCTGTTTTTTTGGTTTTAAGGAGGAAATTATGAAAAAGAAGCTTAGACTCTCTAAACCGGTATGGATAGGGCTGTTTGCCGGAGTGGCTGTTATCATCGCCGTACTTGGTGTAGCGATAGCCAGCCTGTTCAGTGACGGGGCTGACCAGCCGGAGGATAAGAGTGCGTCTGTAAGCAGTGATATGTCGGCTTCATCAGATGAGCTGATGGTAAGGGAGCTTACACCGGAGATGGATGAGGTGGTGTCGGAAAACGGAGACACGGTATCGGAGGATGAGGCCGTAAGCGATAATGCGGTATCCGATAACGAGGCTGTAAGTGATAACGAAGCGGTAAGCGATAATGCGGTATCCGAAAATGAGGTGGATATCCTGGCAGCAAATGCACCTTCTGTACAGGCTTCAAATGCTTCATGCAAGCTTAATGATGCATCCAGCATCCATCTGACAGCAAACTTTTCATCTGCTCCCGCATCTGAAGACGGAAAGCTTCATATATACCAGCTGGCTCCCTACCAGTACAGTCTGGATGGGGCGCAGGAGATCGGAAGCATTGAAAGTACGGCGGCAGCAGTCGCAGATGTTGCAATGGGTAGCGGAGCTGTTCCCGGACTTTACTGCAAGTATTGTTTTGCAGCCATCCAGGGCGGGGCACCCGTAATGCAGAACGAGCCCCAGTACATCACCAATCCTGAGATACTGGCTACCAATACCAGAGCACGTGTAGGTTATCCCAAAAAGGGACTGACAGATTACTTCTACAACTGGAACCTGGATACCAATAACGGTATTCCTGCATATATCATGCAGATCAATAACTACGGTAATAACGGCACACTCAAGCACCCTATGGCTAACCAGGCAGACAGCCATATGGTTGATGAGGGCCCGCTTCAGTATATGTTCAATGCGGCTAATGCAGAGGGCGTTAATGCACTGGCTAATGCAATGAAGGGTGTAGCCAATATGGCAGGTACCCAGGACTATATAATCGGCAACGAAGTAAATGTACGTAAGTGGTGCTACATCGCCTATACCGATTGGGACAACTATGTAAAAGAGTATATGCAGGGCTTCCGTGTGGCTTATAATGCGATCAAGAGTACCAACGCCAATGCCCGCGTATTCATCTGCCTTGACCAGAACTGGGACCGAAACATGACTAATATCGAAGCATACTGGTTCATGGACGGTAAGGATTTCATAGATAAGTTCAACGCTAAGATCTGTGCCGGCGGAAACATTAACTGGGGACTTGCTTTCCATCCTCATCCCGTTCCGCTGACCTATGCAAAGATCTGGGATATGGGTGCCATCGATCCCATATATGCGCGTATGGTAAATTCCAACTCGATGATCAGTTTTCAGAATATGAGCGTTATAACAAACTATATGACTTCCGCATCCCTGCGTTCACCTTCGGGCAGCGTGCGTGCCATGATGGCCAGTGAGACCGGTATATCGGCTAATCAGGGTGCAGATGTACAGGCAGCGGCAGTATATGCATCTTATCAGGCATGTGTACGCAATCCCTATGTGGATATAATGATATATTCATTTGACGATTCTACCGGTGCACGCTTTACGGAAAAAGCCTGGGAGGTATATAATAATATGGGTGGCCCGAATGACGCCGAATATGACGCGTGGGCTAAGAGTGTCATAGGTATCAGTGACTGGGGACAGCTGCTGCGGTAAATACGCATGTCATCCCGAACGAAAAGTGAGGGATCTTTATAAAGTAAAAAGGAGATAATAATGAAAGAATTCAGACAGGCATACTTCGAGGGGGAGAGAGCACTGTTTGACAGCGATGGACTGACGATCAAGGACTGTATTTTTGACAACGGGGAATCACCGTTAAAGGAGAGCCGCAACCTGCGCATATATAACAGCAAGTTCGGCTGGAAATATCCGCTCTGGTATTGCAATGATGTCAAGCTGGAGCGCTGCACCTGGATGGAGATGGCAAGGGCCGGTGTATGGTATTCAAATGATATCAGCATTAAGGATGCAATGATCACGGCACCGAAGAATTTCCGCCGCTGCAATAAGATAAGCCTCAGGGATGTGGTATTCACGGATGCAAAAGAGACTTTGTGGAACTGCAGCAATGTGGAGCTTAAGAATGTATCGGCAAAGGGTGATTACTTTGCGATGAACTGTGACGGTATGGATGTTGACCGCCTCAACCTGGAAGGTAATTATTCTTTTGACGGTGTGAATAATGCAGAGGTACAGAACAGCCGTCTTATCTCAAAGGATGCTTTCTGGAATTGCACCGATGTTACGGTATACGATACTTACATCTGCGGTGAATACTTAGGCTGGAACTCCAAACGCCTTACTTTTATCAACTGCACCATAGAGAGCCTTCAGGGTATGTGCTACGTCGATGAGCTGGTGATGAAGAACTGCAAGCTGGTAAATACCACTCTGGCATTTGAATATTCAAATGTGGATGCGGAGATAAGATCCAGGATAGACAGTGTGTTCAATCCCAGCAGCGGCCGTATCAAGGCTACCGGCATAAAGGAACTGATAATAGAGAAGGACAAGGTTGACCCTTCAAAGACAAAGATCATCTGCGATACCATTGATGTCACTTCCGATGCACCCGAATGGATAAGGAATAAAAAAGATGTTTGAGTTTGACTCACTGCCCGACCGCAGGAAAAGCGCTTCAAGCAAATGGATGGTGGGGGAGGATGTGCTCCCCATGTGGGTTGCGGATATGGATTTCCCTGCCGCACCCGCTATCATTAAAGCTATGCAGGAGCGCATATCCCACGGGATCTTCGGTTATGACGAAGTTACAGATGAATGGTATGATGCCTATATAAAGTGGTGGGATGAACGCCACGGATTCAAAATGAATAAAGAAGGACTGATATTCTGCACCGGGGTGATCCCGGCTTTATCGTCCGCTGTGCGCAAATTTACTACACCGGGAGAGAAGGTTTTGATCCAGACCCCGGTGTATAATATTTTCTTCAACAGTATATTAAATAACGGATGTAAGCCCCTTGAGAGTCCGCTTAAGTTTGACGGCGAAAGCTATCATATGGATATGCTGCAGCTGGAGAAGGATATGTCAGATCCTCAGGTAAGCCTCATGCTGCTCTGCAATCCCCAGAATCCGGGAGGACGGATATGGAGCAGGGAAGAACTTGCGGAAGTCGGCCGCCTGGCCAAGAAGTATTCTGTCATCGTTTTTTCGGATGAGATACACTGTGATATAGCAAGGCCGGGAAAGGCTTATGTCCCCTTCCTGTCGGTATCAGATGAGTGCAGGGAGGTGGGGCTTTGCGCCATAGCGCCGACCAAGGCATTTAATATTGCCGGCATACACACGGCAGCAGTCTATTCGGAAAATAAAACCCTGTGTCATAAGATATGGCGTGCCCTAAATACCGATGAGGTGGCGGAGCCCAATACCTTTGCATGTATCGCGGCTGCAGCGGCCTTTAACGAAGGCGGGCCATGGCTTGATGAGATGTGTGCTTATGTATTTGAAAACCGCAGGATAGCGGAAGCGTTTATAGAAGAGAAACTGCCGCAGATAAAGGCGGTAAAGTCAGATGCTACATATCTGATGTGGCTTAAGATGCCGCGTGCCGGCCTGCAGAGTGAGCTTGAAGAAAAGGTCGGGCTGTATTTATCGGAGGGAAAGATCTACGGACAAGGCGGGGAAGGCTTCCTTCGAATGAATCTCGGATGCAGCAGGGAAACACTGAAAGAAGGATTGCGCCGCCTGGCAAATTATTTTGACGTGGACGCAGGTATATAGTAAAATATTCAATAACATGTAGTTTTATAAACGACGAGTTTATGCGGAGTGTAAATGACGATAGAGTTTCAGGAATACAATCAGAAACTTGAAGAGATGATACAGGGCCTCGAGGGTTTAAAAGCTTGGGATCTGCCCGATGTATCAAGGGCTTTGACGCCCATGTTACATGTTCTGCATGTGGCAAAACTCTGCTGGGTCTTTTATCCCAATGAACGTGCCGAAGCCGAAAGGGCAGGACAGGAGACCAGGCTGTTTGAAGAAGGGACTCCGGAAATGACCAGGCCTTTCGTCATGAGAGAGGTAAATCCGGGCGGCAGTGTGATCATATACAGCTTTTACAGCGATGTGCAGAAACCGGGCTGGGATGCGGATGATCTGGAAAAACTGCATGCAGTGGAAAAACTGATATTTGTTTTTCACGGACGTATACGTCTTATTAAACTGGTTGAGGAACGCACATATACCGATTATCAGCTCAATACCCGTAATATGGCCTATGTAATGCGCCTGACGGCACAGCTGATCTTCAGAAAAGATATATATGATTACTGCATGGTATGCTTTAACCTGAAAGGCTTTTCGCTGGTCAATTCCCGTGTGGGAAGGGATGCCGGTACCGTGGTCATGTCACGCTTTATCAAGCAGCTGGTAAATAAGCTGGAGGAGCCGGGGACCATAGGCCGTATGGGCGGCGATAATTTCGTCGGTGTTTTCAAAAAGAGCGACCTTGATTCCGTAAGGACGCATCTTGCAGGCACAGGTATCGTTTATAACGACGAGACTAATGAAAGAGTCATGATAAGTGCTGTGGCAGGTTATTACATGCCGGATGAAAAGGATGAGATCCAGAACCATGACGATCTGATGGACAGGGTGACCATGGCAATGAACGTGGCACGGCATGCACAGGATACCATGGAGCTTTTCTACAGCGTAGAGCTGCAGGAGAAACAGACAGAACAGAAACGTATCGAGAGACAGTTTCCTGATGCGCTGGTAAGGAATGAATTCAAGGTATATTATCAGCCTAAGATCAATATACAGGATTACACGCTGGCAGGAGCAGAGGCATTATGCCGCTGGGTAAAGAACGGTGAGATCATTCCTCCGGGAGGGTTCATACCGGTATTGGAACAGAGCATGAACATCTGCCTGCTGGATTTCTATATGCTGGAACGTGTGTGCAGTGATATCCGCCGCTGGCTGGATCAGGGAAGGAAGCCGGTAAGGGTATCGGTCAATCTCTCCAGGCGGCATCTGGGTGATATGGATCTGGTGGATCACATCATAGATATAATCGACAGAAATCATGTGCCTCATCATCTGATAGAGATAGAGCTTACCGAGACGACCACGGAAGTGGAGTTTGAGGATTTAAAGCGTGTTGTTAACAGCCTGCAGGAAAACGGTATCTGCACTTCTGTCGATGATTTCGGAACAGGTTATTCATCACTGAACCTGATAAAGGAGATCTCCTGGAACGTGCTGAAGCTGGATAAAGCGCTGCTCCCGCTGGTGGCGCAGTCTGTGTTCTCCAACGATAATATAATGTTAAGGCATGTGGTGGCTATGGCTACTGATCTGGGACTTGAATGTATAGTTGAAGGCGTTGAGACCAGGGAGCATGTAGATATACTGCTTGAGAATAAGTGTTTCCTGGCCCAGGGCTATTATTTTGATAAGCCTCTTCCCGTATTTGATTTCGAGAAAAGGCTTGATAAGCAAAAGGAAATTTACTGCGGGGAGGGCAAGAAAGAGATATGATAAATCCTTTTGATTTCTTTAAGGTTAAGGCAGGACTTGGTAAATTGGGAGAGGAACACCCTAAGCTGTTTCCTTTTATGAAAGCAGTGAGCGCGGCAGGCGCCAGGGAAGGGACCATAGTGGAGATGAAGGTTACCACTCCCGAGGGGCAGGTACTGGAAAGCAATCTTAAGCTTACAGCAAATGATATAGAACTGTTCCGTATGATAAGAGAGATCGGCGGTGCAGCTATGGCAAAGGATGCCGCATCTCAGCCGGCACCCGCGGAAGAAGCAGCCGCGCAGGAAACAATTGCTGAAGAAAACGAAAACGGACAGGACTGATAAGCGGCAGAAAATATAACAATGGCATATAATGAGATGCAGGATATCCATGGAAATACGGAAAACTGCATCTTTTTTGTTATAGAAATGTATTAGTTCTTTGTACATTTGACTGGTTATGATAAAATAATACGGATCTGTGTATAGTTAATGGAAGGTGATCACTGTTTTTTTAGGTGATGCTAATTTGGTAATATGGAAAATCTGATATTTAGTTTGAATGCAACGATACCGATCTTTGCGTTGATGGTGTTAGGCTATCTGTTTAGAAAGATAGGATTGATCGATGAAAGATCCGCATCATGGATGAATAAATTTGTTTTTAAGGCGGCACTTCCGGTACTGGTTTTTAAAGACCTGGCTAGTCAGGATTTTGCAAAGACATGGGACGGAATGTTTGTGCTGTTCTGTTTTGCTGCAACTTCCGTCAGTATAGCGATCATCGCATTGATATCCAAAGCAATCGTAAAAGACAGGGCAAAGAGGGGCGAGTTTATCCAGAGCGCGTACCGAAGCAGTGCAGCACTTCTTGGTATTGCATTTATACATAATATCTATGGTGATGCTGCATCCGGTATGGGACCGCTTATGATACTCGGCAGTGTCCCGCTTTATAATATCTTTGCTGTGATAGTTCTTATGTTGACGGCAGAAGGCGGGGAGGATAAAGAAAAATGGCAGGATATGGGGAAGCGGATCCGCTCTACGTTCCGTGGTATCATTACCAATCCCATAATCCTTGGAATAGCAATAGGAATGCTGTGGTCCGTGCTGCGTATCCCGCAGCCGAGGGTATTTCAGACAACGATATCCAACATCGCTGCACTGGCAACCCCGCTGGGATTGATGTCTATGGGAGCTACCTTTGAATTTAAGAAGGCATTAAAAGAAATCAAACCCGCATTGATCGCAACTTTCATAAAACTGTTTGTACTGGCCGCTGTTTTTCTTCCTTTGGCGGTAATGCTGGGATTTGCCGGAGAACAGATCGTTGCGATACTTGTGATGCTTGGGTCGGCCACGACAGTAAGCTGTTACATAATGGCGAAAAGTATGGGACATGAAGGAACACTTAGCAGCAGTGTGATCATGCTTACAACCTTCGGATGTTCATTTTCGCTGACATTATGGCTCTATATTTTACGAACACTGCAGGTGATATAGTTAATGGGGGAAACTGAAATGTTCGAAAGCGAATTTGCCAGAACCGAATACATTGAGAAAGATAATGTTGTTTTCCATGTCTGGAAAAAAGAGGCGCATTTTGATGACTATCGAAAACCTGTAGAGGCTTCACTTAAAATGCTAAGGGAACATGAAAACAGTATATTTATCGTTGATGCCAGAAACGGATTTGAAGATGTGAAAGAGGATGTTGAATGGGGATTTTCATACTTCCTGCCGGAATTAAAAAAGACCGGTTGTACAATATGGGGATTCATCCTTCCGGAAGTATCTGACATCGAGGGCGAGATCGATCTTTGGACGAAAGAGATCGAAAAGAATTTTCATGTGATCAGGGCAACATCATATGATGCGGTTATTGAGCTGGCTGCTTCGAAATAGTGAAAAGCGTGGAACGGGGAAGAGAGCCTTTGAAGGTAGTAGTTATCAGACATGCTGAGGGACGTGCCAGGACAAGGGGAAGAGCTGATTTTGGATTACAGTCAAATGAACTAATAGAGGGATCAGAATATGGCAAAACGGAAGAAAAACGTTGGGAGATGTTCCGTATAACAGATAAGGAGAAAAATGAATGATACTGATGGTCGTAGATACGCAAAAGGGATGCTTTAACGAGGAACTGTATGCCTTTGAAACGGTAAAGGGAAATATAAAACAGCTAATTGCTACCGCAAGAGAGAATAATGTTGAGGTCATCTACATACAGCATGATGATGGTCCGGGTACTGATCTTGATAAAGCTTCGGACAACTATGAAATATATGAGGAATTTGCACCGGAAATAGGAGAAAAACGTTTTGAAAAGAATGTAAACAGTGCTTTTCATCCTATGACAGGTTTAACAGAATACCTGCAGTCCAAGGGTGAAAAAGATATTATGGCAATTGGTGTATCAACTGACTATTGCATGGATGCTACGATTAAAAGCGGATTCGAAAAAGGCTTTAACATGTTTGTTCCTGCATATACAAATTCAACCTATGATAATCCCTATTTTGATAAGGAAACTGCCTACAGGTATTTTAATGAGTTTATGTGGGGAAGGCGTTATGCAAAGATAATTACTGTTGAACAGGCAATCGGATTACTGGAATCTAAAATATCAGTAACGGATATATAAAGCAAATAGATCATGTTCCTTGCATTCGAACTTGGACTAAGGATGGTACCGGCTAAATGCGCCGAAGAAAAAACGGAGTAAGTGATAATGGATCAGCAAATAACGATAGGATTTAAAAACTGTATAGATCTGGCTGAACTGATGAAAAAGTATGATCACAGTTCCGGTGATTATGTAACGATGCAGACAGGTTATGACGGAAATATATATATCCTGCTCAATAAGAATATTCCCGAGCGGATAGACGGTATGTTTGTTCCTGCTGAGTCAAACAGCATATTTGCAGTTCTGGTACTTCAGGTCGATTGGCATGAAGAAAAGATAATACACGAAAAGTATTACGATCTGGGCGTTCAAAAAATGAATTACAGCTTTATCCAGCCGATCTCACAGGGCTTCCTGCTGGTAGCTGCCAGATGCAGATATAATAAAGGGAATCCGGATAAGAATGCATCTGTGATCGATCTTGACGGAAATATGATCAGGGAATTCTGTATCGGCGATGGTATTTCCCAATGCCTGTTTCATCCTGATATGGGAATAATCACCGGATATTTTGACGAAGGTATTTTTGGTAATTACGGATGGAAAGAGCCACTCGGAGCATATGGTGTCAGGGTTTGGGGCGATGACGGTCAGGATATATGGAAGGCAGATAAACAGATTTATGATTGCTATGCTATGAATGTTAGCGGGACGGGAGATATCTGGTATTATTACTATGATGAATTCAAACTTGTGAAGACGAACATAAAAGAGGCATATGACAGAGAATATATTCCTGAAATAAAAGGTGCTGATTCTTTTATTATCTCAGAAGATGAAACCACTTTGGTGATGGATAAAGGATACGATGCAAATGATGAATTTGCAGCAAAGAAGATACTGTATGATAAGCTTGGAGATGAAGTCCCGGTTATATTTATGTATGAAGGTAAAGAATGCAGGGTTCGTCTGATATCTTCATATGGTTCAAAAGCTGTATTTGTTGAAGATTGGAAGCATATGTTTATAAGGAGTTTTCAGAGCCTTTGCACAGGTAATTGAGAGCAGATTAAAGGAGTTAAACATGCTGAGTGATAATGAATTGGCAGAGATTAAGAAAAGAGCTGATAATGCGACAAAAGGACCGTGGAAAGCTTTTGTTGAAGACAGGGTATACCTAAACTGCTTGATGAAATAGAAAGACTCAAACAGAATAAGGGGATTTAATATGGCGGTTTTTGATCAGATTGAATGCGTTACGGATTTGGATTCTTTTGCTAAGTTTCTGAATGCTCTGGCCCGGGATTATGAGGATAATCCTGATGAGTGGGAGAATCTGAGCATAGGGGATTACTTAGAGAGTATAGCAGCCTGGATCAAAGATTGGACAGATCTGCATGGAAATGATGAATTTGAACAGCTTGATCTTAAAGAACTTGCTAAGATATTTTATGCAGGGAAAATTTACGAATGAACCCGGGGGACGGGGGTAGAGGTCCATTAGCAGAAAATAGATGTAATGTGTTAGATGCAGCAGCAGGTTTGTTAATACGGAGAGGATCAAGATATGAAG
>JAFYCS010000116.1 GCA_017539565.1 Lachnospiraceae bacterium | reverse complement strand
CCTACTTCCATAACTACATCCGAATACATCTGGATGAAACGGCGGTAGCAGTCCCATGCCCAGCGGGGGTTGTTTGACTTCTCAGCCAGAACTGCAACTACATCTTCGTTAAGTCCCAGGTTAAGGATGGTATCCATCATACCGGGCATTGAAGCTCTAGCACCTGAACGAACCGAAACCAGAAGGGGATTCTCCTTATCTCCGAATTTCTTTCCGGTGATCTCCTGAAGCTTTGCTACATATTCATTTACCTGTGCCATGATCTCGTCATTGATCTGACGACCATCCTCATAATACTGTGTGCAGGCCTCGGTCGTGATAGTGAAGCCCTGGGGCACAGGAAGTCCCAGATTCGTCATTTCTGCAAGGTTTGCGCCTTTTCCGCCTAACAGCTCACGCATGTCAGCCTTGCCTTCCTCAAACAGATAAACCCATTTCTTTGCCATGATCCGTCTCCTTTATCTCTTGTAAAAAATTATTGTAAACACAGTAGACATATTAACACATCTACAATGTTATTGCACTTATCAAGCACAACAAAAATTATACGATAGCATCCCTTTTTGTTATATAAGATGCTATATTGACCGCATGGTCAGCCACACGTTCCAGGGCGGCCGCCACATCGGAGAATATCATACCGGCTTCGGGAGTACACTCCCCTTTGGTCAGCCGGTCGATGTGATTCTGCTGCAGTTCTCTTTCCTTATCATCAACCTTATTCTCCATGCTGTTCATTTCCTTCATGATCTCGGGTGTGCCGCTGCCGAGAATGACCTTAAGCGAACGCTCCAGCATCGCATTCACCAGCTCCATCATATCGGCCAGCTCCTTCTGTGCCGCAGGCGAAAAGCCCGTGCCCATATCCTTACGGCGTGAAGCCATATTGGCTATGTTATCGGCATGGTCGCCTATACGCTCTATATCGTTTGCCACATGGAATAATGCTCCCAGTCCCTGCAGGTCTTCGATAGGCAGGGTGGACTGGTTGATCTTTATGAAATACGAAGTAATGGAGTGATTTAAGAAATCGATGTTCTTCTCCATCTCGTGCACAGCCTCTATCTCCTCCTCATCCTGGGTGATAAGGGCATTCATCGCACGGTTAAGATTATCATTTGCCAGTGAAGCCATACGCTCAAGCTCCTTCAGACCGTCCACGACTGCGGTCGAAGGATTGAACAGCACCTTCTCACCGATGAACTTAAGCTGGAAGGTATCCAGATATCCGACCTTCTGGTCCTTTCCGGGTATAAAGAAGTACGTCAGTTTCACTATCAGATCCGAGAACGGGAAGAGGACGATAACCTGTACTATCTTGATTATGGTGTGGGCATTTGCCACAAAACGTCCGTCGTCCGTTGATATCGAATGCAGGAATTCCGATACGGGATTCATAGCCACCAGGAACACAAAGAACATCAGTACCGTACCTATAACATTAAAAAGCAGGTGAATGAAGGCCGCCCTCTTGGCGTCTTTCTTACCTGCCATGGATGCCAGCAGTGCCGTGGTGCATGCACCTATATTACAGCCAAGGATTATGAAAAGACAGATGTTTACGTCTTTGAAAAGCCCCTGCTGTGCCATCAGAAGGGTAAGTGATACGGTAACGGAAGAACTCTGGACCACTGCCGTGATGATTAGCCCGGTCAGTACTGCCAGGAAAGGATTGGTAAGTCCTGCAAGCGTGTTTACCACTGTCTCCGATTCTTTTATGGATGACATGCCCGATGACATGGTAGAGATTCCTAAGAAAAGTACACCGAAACCGGCAATGACGTCTGCTATCTTTTCCACAGTCTGGTTCTTGCTGGCCATAGCCATTATGACACCTGTGAGCAGTATAAGGGGTGCATATTCGGATAGATTAAACGAAACCAGCTGTGAGGTTATGGTGGTACCGATATTGGCACCGAAGATGACTCCCGCCGCCTGGAACAGGGTCATGAGTCCTGAGTTAACGAAGCTGACTACCAGTGTGGTACAGGCCGATGAGGACTGCATTATGGCTGTAAACAGAATACCTACCAGCATGCCTTTAAAGCGGTTGGTGGTAAACATTTCCAATATACCTCTGAGCTTGGCACCGGCTGCTTTCTCGATACCTTCACTCATTAGCGTCATGCCCAGCAGGAAAAGTCCCAGTCCTCCTGCTAATGTTAAGATTTCTTTAAGCCCCATAAAAGACCTCTCTGCCTCGTTGCATACTCTATTATATTAGCAGACTGCTTCTGTGTCTGCAAGTAGCAAATACTACAGTATGGGATTGAAAAAAGGCGGGTGGCATATTACAATTGAACAATAAAAAAGATACTTCACTGCATTCAGGATGACACTTAACTGTCATTCCGGGGAGCAATGCGGCGAAGAATCAAAAAAAAATCGGAGGATAAAAACTTGAGCAAGGATCAGCAGATAAAGGAAGATCAGCACTACTTAAAGCAGGAAGAACACAATAAGGAAATGGCCGTGACCGAAAAGGCCCAGCTCAAATACCAGAAACTCTCATTTATAATGTCAGCCATGAGCGCTTTTTTTACTCTTATCATACTGGTGGTCGTTATCGGCCTGGCAGTCTATGTAGTCCCGAAAGTGGACACCGTCTATACCCGTTCAATGACGTCTCTTAAAAATATGGAAGAGCTCACTACAGAGCTCAAAGAAGCCCAGCTGGGTGAGACTGTCAAGAATATCAATAACCTTACTCTTAATGCTACAGGTGATCTCTCCAGGGCAATGGAAAAACTGAACAATATAGATCTTGAAACCCTGAACAACTCGATCCAGAGTCTTAACGATATAATCGAACCCCTGGCCAAATTATTAAAGGTTATGAGATAAGATATCCCCCATATCCTTAGCCAGCTGGGCTTTAAGTCCCTCCAGACCGTTAAACTGCTTTTCCGGTCTTATAAACTTTCTGAGGCCTACGGTGATCTCTTCTCCGTAGGCTTCTTCATCAAAATCAAAAAGATGGGTCTCCAGGTTGACCCTGCTGTCTTCCTTTACGGTAGGCTTGATCCCTATATTGGACATCCCCTTATATGCACAGCCCTTTAACATCACCACGCTTTCGTATACTCCGCGGGGCGGCAGTACCTTATCCGCATCCGGCGTTATATTAAGTGTAGGGAAGCCTATGCTGTGGCCTATCCTGGCCCCGCGTTCCACAATGCCGCCAAAGCTGTATGTCCTTCCAAGACACTCCGCTGCATCTTCCAGCTGTCCTTCTTCTATCATCGAACGTATGCGGCTGGAACTTATGGTTTTTCCCTGATAGTGGACTTTATCCACCTGTACGGTCTCATAGCCCAATTCATGACGGTAAGCGTTAAGCAGTGCAAAATCACCTTTGCCGCCGGCACCGAAGGAAAGATCTGCTCCCGCGGCGATCAGCCCTGCTTTAAGCCTTTTGCAAAGGAATTCATTTATGAACTCCGCCGGGTCTATGGCAGCGGTCTGTCTGTCCAGCGGATATTCCACCAGTATGCCTATGCCCAGTTCCTCCAAAATGCGTCTTTTCTCATCCCGCGTAAGAATGCCTGCGGCATTTATGCCGAAGAGCTTCTCCGGCGAAGGTTCAAAAGTGAACACACAGGGAGTAAGGCCATCTGCCTTTGCCCTGATTATCTGTTCCAGAAGGCGGCGGTGTCCCCTGTGCACACCGTCGAACTTGCCTATGGCAAGCGCGGTGGGTGTATCCGAATATATATTTTCTAAGGAATCCAGTATTATCATGTTAACGGTAATTCGTATATGGTATCTGCTTTTAAGCTTCCTTTTGCTTCATCATATCTGTATACGGCGCAGAACTTATCGGTATCATCGTATACCCTGACAAGCTGTCCGTCTTTGCACTTCCCCGCATAACTCCCGGGCAGTGGGTTGCCGTTTTTTAAAAACTTCATATCTTCCGTACGTACAAAGGCTGCCGGACATTCGCTGTAAAAATGCTCGACCAGCACTATACGGCTTCCGAACTCCCCGGCCTTGACCAGCTGCTC
The DNA here is from genome assembly GCA_017539565.1 of Lachnospiraceae bacterium. Lineage (GTDB taxonomy): Bacteria > Bacillota > Clostridia > Lachnospirales > Lachnospiraceae > NK4A136. The sequence continues at coordinate 23,831 of JAFYCS010000116.1, read as the reverse complement.
GACCTCCGAAAGCTTAAGTGCACTGTCCAATGTGAACTCCCCGCTCTTACTTCGCAGCAGCTTCTCCATGGCACCGCCGCACCCAAGCTTTTCCCCTATATCGCGGCACAGCGATCTTATATATGTCCCTTTGCTGCATTCAACCCTGAATACCGCCGTGGGGAGGGATATTTCCTTTATCCCGATATCAAATATGTTTATCCTCCTGGCAGGGCGTTCCACCACCACGCCTTCCCTGGCCAGTTCATACAGACGCCTGCCGTTCTGTTTCAGAGCGGAATACATGGGTGGCACCTGGTCATACTCACCTTCAAAAGATCTGATCGCACTTATCAGCTCCTCATTACTGCAGCTTACTTCCTGCCGGCTGAGTATCTCCCCTGTCATGTCTTCCGTATCAGTAGTTACGCCCAAACGCAGCGTGCAGATATATTCCTTGCGCTTATCCGTCAGATGGTCCACCAGCTTTGTGGCATAACCCAAACATACCGGAAGCACGCCCTCAGCTTCAGGGTCAAGCGTTCCGGTATGTCCTATCTTCTTTTGATGAAGTATACCCCTGAGCTTCGCTACAACGTCCGCAGAGGTATAGCCTTTTTCTTTGTATATATTTATTACTCCGTTTATCACTTGCTTATACTTTATTTAAGCCTCCGCCCTGTCATCCGATCTGCTTTCCTACTTCCCTGACCAGTCCGTCTATGAAATCTTCCAGATCTCCGTTATATTCACATCCGGAAGCCCGGTCATGTCCGCCGCCGCCGTATACTTCGCCGACCTTTGCAACATTCACCAGATCCGAAGATGAACGCATGCTTGCCTTCCACTGTCCGGGTTTCTTTTCATATATATACATTGCACATTCAACGCCCATGGTTATACGCAGTCTCTCGACTATGCCGCCGGTATCGTCCCTGGTGGCCCCCACTTCACGCATCCTCTTCCAGGTGGAATACCCTATCAGAAGCTTTCCGTCAAAGAAAAACCTCTCTTCCAGAAGTGCATGAGCCAGTAACAGGTTTGTCTCCTTTGGCCTTGAGAAGAAAGTCGCATCCAGCATGGATGAGAAATCAAATTTATACTCTATCAGCTGTGCCGCTATACGCAGGGTATCGGGTGTAGTATTCGAAAAATGGAACACTCCGGTATCATGTGCCAGAGCCATATATAACAGCTCAGCGATCTGTGCATCCATGTATTCCTTTTCTATAAGCGAAAAGATTATCTCTCCGCAGGCGGCTGCCCCGGGCACTACCAGATTGACCATTCCGGTACCGTTTGCATTGCTTATATGATGATCGATATTGAGTGTCTTCTTCGCCGCCTTAAAATACTTATGCGCATCACCGGTACGCTCTGCATTGGTATCACATACGATAAATACATCAAAGGGCTCCCTTTCGGGAAAATCACTTATTATCGTATCCCGCAGCGGTATACCTGCCATGGCTTTTTCCGGTTCTTCCAAAAAGAGCTCTACCTTTGCTTCCGGCAGTCTTTTTCTCAAATACTGCATAAGAGCCAGACAGGAGCCTATACAGTCCCCGTCCGGCTTTATATGTCCGGTAATACCTATGGTCTTTGCTTCTTTTAATTCAGCGTAAAGATCTAATGACATATCAGTCTTCCTGATCCCCTTCACCGCGTGCTGCACGTGCAGCGTTATCTGCTTTGCTCACTTCATCTATCAGCTGGGACATCCTGTTGCCGTACTCAATTGAATTGTCCGGCAGGAATATCAGCTCGGGAGTATTACGCAGATTAAGTTCATGAGCCAGTTCTCTTCTTAAGAACCCTTCAGCACTCTTTAAGCCCTCCAGGCCTGCTTCCATATTGCCGTCATCAACCAGCATGGAAACCCACACCTTACAGGTCTTAAGGTCGGGCGCCACCTCAACATCGGTAACCGATGTAAACTCAGGAACCCTGGGATCCTTAAGTCCGCTTCTTATAGCCTCCGCCAGTACCTTCTGCACCTCGGAATTTATTCTTGTATTTTTTACACTTCCCTTACGCATCTTATGTCCTGGGAACCTCCACCATTATATAAGCCTCTACCTGATCCAGCTCCTGCATGGAATCGAAGCCGTCAAATACCAGACCGCATTCGTAGCCTGCCTTGACTTCCTTAACATCATCCTTGAATCTCTTGAGGGATGACAGCGCACCTTCATAGATCTGCTCGCCTTCACGGCTGATACGGATCTTGCAGTCTCTCTGGAACATACCGTCAAGCACGAACGCACCTGCTATATTACCGACTGCCGAAGCCTTGAATATCTGGCGTACCTCTGCATGGCCGATGATCTTCTCTTCGAATACAGGATCCAGCATACCCTTCATGGCTGCTTCAATATCCTCTATTGCCTGATAGATAACCTTATACAGACGGACGTCAACACCTTCGCGCTCAGCAGTCTGCTTTGCAACAGCATCGGGGCGTACGTTGAAACCGATGATGATAGCGTTTGAAGCACTTGCCAGGACCACATCGGATTCGTTGATGGCACCTACGCCGCCGTGGATAGCCTTGACTACCACTTCTTCGTTGGAAAGTTTGAGCAGCGACTGCTTAACCGCTTCCACACTACCCTGTACATCAGCCTTGATGATCAGGTTGAGTTCCTTTAAGTTACCTTCCTGTATCTTGCTGAATACATCTTCAAGACTCATCTTTGCCTTGGTATCTTCAAGCAGCTTTTCCTTGTTCTGTGCTATGAAGGTATCGGCAAAATTCTTTGCTTCCTTATCGTTAGGATGACAGATGAATATCTCACCTGCATTGGGCACATCGTTAAGACCAAGTATCTCAACGGGAGTTGAAGGCCCTGCATCCTTTACTCTCCTGCCCTTGTCATCGACCATGGCACGTACCTTACCGTGGGAAGCGCCTGCAGAAATAAAGTCTCCCACATGCAGCGTACCCTTCTGTACCAGCACGGTTGCCACAGGGCCGCGTCCCTTGTCCAGCTCGGCCTCGATCACCAGACCTCTTGCCTGACGCTTGGGATTAGCCTTAAGCTCCAGCACATCTGCGGTAAGAAGTATCATCTCCAGCAGATTGTCGATACCTTCGCCGGTCTTTGCGGATACGGGAGCAAAAATGGTACTGCCGCCCCAGTCCTCCGATACCAGTTCATATTCGGTAAGCTCCTGCTTAACACGGTCGACATTCGCACCGGGCTTATCTATCTTGTTTACTGCAACTATTATCTCTATACCTGCCGCTTTGGCATGGTTGATAGCTTCTACTGTCTGGGGCATTACACCGTCATCCGCTGCAACCACCAGTATTGCGATATCGGTTGAATTCGCACCACGCATACGCATGGAGGTGAAGGCTTCATGTCCGGGAGTATCCAGGAATGTTATGGATCTTCCGTCGATGGATACGGTATATGCACCGATGTGCTGTGTGATTCCGCCGGCTTCCTTATCCGTAACATGCGTCTTACGGATGGCATCCAGTAATGAAGTCTTACCATGGTCAACGTGACCCATTACACAGATAACGGGAGGACGCGCCACCAGCTTGCTTTCCTCTTCATCTTCTTCCTTGAGGAGCTCTGCGATGACATCCACCTTCTCCTCACGCTCACACATTATCTCATAATCGATGGCGATCTCTTCGGCTTTCTCGAAGCTGATCTCCTGGTTTACCGTCACCATCTCGCCCTGCATGAACAGCTTCTTAACTATCTCGGAAGGCTGTATACGCATCTTCTCGGCAAGTTCTTTGACTGTGACGGAATCGGGAAGTGTGATCACCTTGATATCATCTTCCTGTACTTCCTGTTTTTTCGCTACAGGCTTCTGGAATGAGCCTGCACGGTTATTCCTGCCCTTGCCCAGATTATCCTCATAGATCGAGCTGTTCTTCTTCTGCTCGCGGTCGCGGTCCTTATCGGAATGACGTCCTCTCCTGTTATCATTCTTGGTCTCCGGAGCGGGTGCGGTAAATCCGCCTCTGCCGCCGGGTGCAGGACGTCCGTTACCCTGTCCGGGTCTGCCTCCCTGGCTGCCCTGATTGTTAAAAGGTCTGCCACCGGCTGCAGGTCTGTCACCTCTTCCCTGGAAACGTTCCCCGGAAGGTGCGGGTCTGTCATTTCTGAAAGGCCTGTCTCCCGAAGGTGCAGGTCTGTCGTTTCTGAAAGGCCTGTCTCCCGTGGGTGCAGGTCTCTGTGTCTGGAACTGTCTGTTATCAGCCGGTCTGTTATTTACTGCGTGAGCGGGTCTTTCGGTCTCGGCATTTGCGCTCTGCTCTGCAGCGCGTGCTGCTTCGTTAGCTTTCTCCTCTGCCAGTCTGCGCTCGTTCTCCGCCTCTAAACGCTTCTTTTCCTGTATCTGTCTGGCGCGCTCTTCCTCCATTCTCTTATTGGAGATAGCGCCGGCGCGGTCGATCATATTCTCACGGGGTCTGATGGGGCCTCTGTTAAAGCCTCCGCCCTGGTTATTACTGTATCCGCCCCTGTTTGCGGGATTACCCTGTACGGGACGCTGCTGCTGCGTATTACCGCCTACGATGATTATGCTCTTCTTCTTTTTCTGGGGAGGCTGCTGATTATGCTGTGCAGGTGCATGTCCTTCGGGACGTGCATTAGCATTTGCCGCAGGTCTTTCCTCCTTCTTTTCGGGAGCAGCATCCTTAACCGGCTCTGCTTTTACGGGTGCTTCTTTCTTTTCCGCAACTTCTTTTTTCTCTTCAGCCACGCTCTTAACTTCTTTCTTTTCTTCGGGAGCATGCGAAGCTTCGGTATTACCGGAACGCACAAAACCAAGCGCCTTAAGATCCGATACTACAGCCGCCTCCAGTTCGCCGGGAAAAGTACTCGATGCCGTTTTACCTGCTGCACCGTGCTTCTCCAAAAGCTCTATGATCAGATTGTTCTTGGGTGAACTGCCGTCCGTGCCCGTAAATTCTTTTGAAAAATTACTGATCCTTGCCATCTGTCGCACTACCTCCCTTTATATCTCCTTCAAGGAGAGTCTTGATCTTTTTTGCAAAGCCTGCATCCTCTACAGACAACACACTCCTGAACTCCTTGCCCAGAGCGTGTCCCAGGCTCTCCTTAGCGGAGTACTCCACGCAGTCTACCTCATAATAACTGCACATATCCCGCAAATTCTTCTTTGATGCTTCGGAAGTGTCACCCGCTATCACTACCAGCTGCGACTTTCCTCCCTTAACACTCTGTTCCACGGTAAAGTTACCGCTCTTTATCTTTCCTGCGCGCTGAGCCAGTCCCAGCATCGACAGTATCTTATCCTGCTTCAATCCCCTTTGCACCTCTTTCGCAGTTCCTCATATAAAGTGCCCGGTGTATCAGCCTTTAAGGATCTTCCTATACTATTCTTTTTTTCAGCCTTTGCCACGCAGCTTTCATTCCTGCAGATGTATGCACCTCTGCCGTTTTTCTTCCCCGTATCATCTACGATCACATCACCCTCGGGTGTACGAACTATCCTGATCATATCCTTTCCGGGGCCGCTCTCGCCGCAGCCGCAGCATTTGCGCTCAGGTATCCTCTTTACAGCAGGCAATCTTTATTCCTCTCCTTCACCGGTGCCGTCTCCGGAAACATAGTTTCCTTCCTCGGTATAACCTTCTTCGGTGTATTCACCGTCATAATCTTCATATCCTTCATCGTAACCGTCATCAAGATAATCCTCTACACGGAAGCCTACGGCGTCAACAGCCTGGCTCTCGGACTTGATGTCGATCTTGTATCCGGTAAGCTTGGCAGCCAGTCTTGCGTTCTGGCCGGACTTACCGATAGCCAGCGAAAGCTGGTTGTCGGGAACAACAACGTTAGCACTCTTCTCATCAGGATCCGCAAATACGTTTACGATCTTTGCAGGTGACAAGGAGTTCTGGATCAGCTCACCGGGGTTATCACTCCAGTTGATGATATCTATCTTCTCGCCGTAGAGCTCGTTAACGATAGCATTTACACGGCTTCCGTTAACACCTACACATGCGCCCACCGGATCAACATTGGGATTATGTGACATAACAGCCATCTTTGTACGGCTTCCTGCCTCACGTGCAATGTTCATTATCTCAACGGTGCCATCCTTTATCTCGGTAACTTCCTCTTCAAAAAGCTTGCGTACCAGTTCGGGATGAGAACGTGATACGGTGATCTTCGCACCCTTGGGTGTTGATGTTACATCTATGACATATACCTTGATACGGCCGCCCTGCTTAAGACGCTCGCCGGGTACACATTCCTGATCGGGAAGCAGAGCATCGGTCTTGCCCAGGTTTATGGAGAAGCCTCTGCCCACCCTGCGCTGTACCACACCGGTGATGATGTCGTGGCGCTTATCCGCAAACTGCTTATAGATCACATTACGCTCCTCTTCACGCAGCTTCTGGGTTATAACGTTCTTTGCGTTCTGGGTAGCGATACGGCCGAACTCCTTGGAATTGATCTCTACTTCAACAAACCCTCCGGGCTGGACATCGGGGTCAATAAGCTTTGCCTCATCCCAGCTTATCTCTATAGCCGGGTCCATAACATCGTCGGCAAGCTCTATTACTTCCTTGGTGGCGATCACGTGGAATGCACATGTCTTCTCATCGATATCCACCCTGATATTGTCTGCAGATTTAAAATGATTTTTGCAGGCCGTCACCAATGAATCACTGATTGCCTTAAAGATCGACTCCTTGCTGATCTCTTTCTCACGCTCCAGTGTCTCCAATGCTTCCATCAGATCCGAATTCATCTCTTATCCCTCCATATGCCGTCCTTGCGGCTGTTAATATTATTACGGAAAACATGTTTTCCGCTTGAGTACTTTTGTTTACTGCTGCTGTCTAAAAATCCAGTTTGAGCTTTATAACTGCCAGGGCACTTCTTGCGAAATTTTTGTCTTCCCCGTTTACGGCCACCGTGATGCTGTCCTTATCGTAAGCCTTTAATACGCCTTCGAACTCCTTCTGTCCTTCAACGGCTTCAAACAGTTTAAACTCCACTTCTTCGCCAAGGCTGTTTTCGAAATGCCTGTCTTTTTTGAGCTGCCTGCCAAGCCCCGGGCTGGACACTTCCAATATATATGCATCACTTATTATATCCGCTTCATCCAGCTTATCGGAATACGCACGGCTTACATCTTCACAGTCCTGGATATTTACGCCGCCATCCTTATCTATATATGCCCTGAGATAATAGTCGCTGCCTTCTTTAACGTATTCAACGTCGTAGATGCGCACACCCTTTTCTGCTGCAACGGGCTTTAAGATCTCTTCAGCCTTATTCTCGATATCTTTTCTTCCGGCCATCGAAATTACCCCTTTAAATACATAAGAGTAGGCGGACAACCTACTCTTACAATAGCAACATAACAGAGTTTACCACCAATATATAAAAATTGCAAGGATTTTTTATGTAGACCTGTTTATTTCGTTCCCTGCACATCTGATGCCTTGCGTTTAAACATGTTTTGCCTTATAATAGCAACGTTATAATCAAATAACCGTATGGAGGTATAATATGAGCAGTATCCCTTATAAGATCTATCTTGAAGAAAACGAGATGCCCGACAAATGGTATAATGTCAGGGCTGACATGAAGAAGAAGCCCGCTCCCATTCTGAATCCGGGCACTCTGGCACCGGTAACTTTAGAAGAGCTTTCCGGCATCTTCTGCGAAGAACTCGCAAAACAGGAACTTGATGATACCACTCCTTATTTTGATATCCCCACAGAGATCAGGGATTTCTATAAGATGTATCGTCCTTCACCCTTAGTTAGGGCATACTGCCTTGAGAAAAAGCTCGATACCCCCGCCCACATATATTATAAATTCGAAGGTAATAATACATCAGGCAGCCACAAACTTAATTCTGCCATTGCCCAGGCTTATTATGCAAAGAAGCAGGGCCTTAAGGGTGTTACCACAGAAACCGGCGCCGGCCAGTGGGGTACCGCTCTTTCCATGGCCTGTTCTTATTTTGACCTGGACTGCCAGGTATACATGGTCAAGGTTTCCTATGAGCAGAAGCCTTTCCGCCGTGAAGTAATGCGCACCTACGGTGCTACCGTTACTCCTTCCCCTTCAATGAATACCGAAGTCGGACGTAAGATCAATGCCGAATTCCCCGGTACCACCGGAAGCCTCGGCTGCGCGATCTCAGAGGCTGTAGAAGCAGCCGTTACCCAGGAAGGTTACCGTTACGTTCTGGGATCCGTTCTTGCGCAGGTACTTCTTCATCAGTCTGTAATAGGTCTTGAGACCAAGGCCGCTCTTGATAAGTACGGCATAAAGGCCGATACCATCATCGGCTGTGCAGGCGGCGGTTCCAATCTGGGCGGTCTTATCTCTCCTTTCGCAGGTGAGATCCTTCGTGGCGAAGCCAACTACGAGATCATCGCAGTTGAGCCCGCATCCTGCCCCAGCCTGACACGCGGTGTTTACGCATACGATTTCTGCGATACCGGAAAGGTTTGCCCTCTTGCCAAGATGTACACCCTTGGAAGCGGCTTCATCCCTTCCGCAAACCATGCAGGCGGACTCCGTTATCATGGCATGAGCAGCATCGTATCCGAACTCTATGACCAGAAGCTGATCACCGCACGCAGTGTTGAGCAGACCAGCGTATTTGAGGCTGCACGCACCTTTGCAAGAGTAGAAGGCATACTGCCCGCGCCCGAATCAAGCCACGCTATCCGCGTTGCTATCGACGAAGCACTCAAGTGCAAGGAGACCGGTGAAGAAAAGAACATCGTATTCGGTCTGACAGGTACAGGATATTTTGATATGGTAGCTTACCAGAAATTCAATGACGGTGAGATGAGCGATTACATTCCCACCGATGAGGATCTTCAGAAGTCTATCTCACAGTTACCCAAGGTATAAGAGATTTAAAAAGCGGCGCTGCGGCGCCGCTTTTTTTATTTAAACCAGCCTTTTTTCTTAAATACGATCAGCCAGGAAACAACGATCAGCAGGCATACACCTATTACGACCGGATATGCATATTCGAAATCAAACTCCGGCATCTTAAGGTTCATCCCGTACCAGCCGGCTATAAGGGACAGCGGCATGAAAATGGATGTTACCAGAGTAAATACTTTCATCAGGCGGTTCTGCTCAATGTCTATCTGTGCCTCATAGGATTCGCGGACCTGCACGATGTATTCACGCAGGTTCAGCACTTCTTTCGAAAGGCGTTCACTTCTGTTATCAAGGATCTCGAAGTATTTTAAGAACTCTTCACTGATAACATTATTGTCATTATCACAGAGCTCTTCAAAGATCTCTTCGAACTGTTCGTAATACTTCTTAAGCCTCAACAGCGAGTATCGCATATCCACTATCTTCTCTCTGGCATTATCCGCCTTTCCGTGGATGACCGCATCATCCAGGTCTGAGATGATATCTTCAAGCTCATCGAGATACTTGCTGTCGCCCTTAAACAGGTTCTTAAAGAAGGTATAGAGTGTTCTCTCGTTGCAAGCGGTCTCTATAAAGCAATTCTGCGCCGCTTTATAGGATATCTCATCCTCGCAGATTATGAAGACATCATCCTTATCAATATAAATGAGCATCTGCGAGGGTTCTCCCTCATCATTCCGGATATCATACCAGTCAAATGCGATTATATCGAAAGCATCAAAAGCTTCAAAGGTCTCTATCTGCCCCTCCCTGATATGATCGATGACCGGTACCTCCAGTTCCTTTGTGTATTCTTCGATCTGATCGCGGTAGATAATCTTCTGCAAATCCTTTACCTCCTTATCTGAACAGCCTCTTTATTCACTATAGCATAAATATCAGTCTTACCCCCAGGGCTGCTGCCCAAGCGACGGCGCACTGCCACAGCACGACTATTATGGCCCACTTACGGCCAAGTTCACGGCGTATGGCTGCGATGGCAGCTACGCAGGGAGTGTACAGCAGGCAGAATACCAGCAGGGACAGCGCTGATGCGGAAGTCATCACAGCTGCCGCTCCGCCCTCCGTACCGAAAAGCACTTCCAGTACGGATACAACGCTTTCCTTTGCGATAAAGCCCGAAAAGAGAGCCGTAACTATCCTCCAGTCTCCTAGTCCGACAGGCGTAAATAAAGGCACCAGTATACCGGATATCATAGCCATAATACTGTCATGCGAATCCGCCGCCAGTTGAAGCCTTATGTCAAAGCTCTTTAAAAACCATACAATCACCGAAGCCACAAGGATAACGCTGAAAGCACGCTGCAGGAAATCCTTGGTCTTTTCCCACATGAGAAGCATTACACTCTTTGCTCCCGGCATCCGGTAATTGGGCAGCTCCATAACAAAGGGTACAGCCTCACCCTTAAATAAGGTCTTCTTAAACACCAGAGCTATCAATATGCTGAAAACTATCCCCAGCACATAAAGCCCCACCATGACCAGTGCTTTATACTCTGGAAAGAACGCATCAACAAAGAAAGCATATATTGGCAGCTTGGCTGTACAGCTCATAAAGGGAGTAAGCAGTATGGTCATCTTCCTGTCCCTCTCACTGGGCAGCGTACGCGTCGACATTACAGCCGGTACCGTACAGCCGAAGCCAAGGAGCATAGGCACGATGCTGCGGCCCGAAAGCCCCAGCTTTCTGAATATCTTATCCATAAAGAAGGCGACCCTGGCAATGTATCCGCTGTCTTCCAGTAACGAAAGGAAAAAGAACATGGTCACGATGATGGGCACGAAGCTCAGCACGCTTCCTACACCTTCAAATATACCTTCTGTTATCAGCCTGTGGAACACTTCATTTACGCCTGCCGCCTCCATGGCTGTATCCACGTGTTCTGTAATAAATTCTATCCCCGTCTCGAGCATCCCCTGAAGAAAGGCTCCGATGACATTAAAAGTCAGGAAAAATACCAGCCCCATGATCAATATGAACAGGGGGATTGCGGTAAACCTGCCTGTCAGCACCTTATCGATCCTGCGGCTTCTTATATGCTCCCTGCTCTCGTGAGGTTTGTTTACACATTCCTCACACACCTTGGAGATAAAACAGAAACGCATATCCGCGATAGCCGCGCTGCGGTCCAGTCCTCTTTCCTTTTCCATCTGGAGTACGATATGCTCCAGTGTTTCCGTCTCATTATTATCCAGTTCCAGACGCTTTAATACCTGTTCATCGCCTTCTATCAGTTTGGACGCAGCAAAACGCAGGGGCAGTCCGTGCTCCTTTGCATGATCCGATACAAGATGTCCGACAGCATGCAAACAGCGGTGGACCGCGCCGCCGTTATCATCCTGGCTGCAGAAATCCTGCTCCAGGGGTCTCTCCTGATATTTCGCGATATGCACGGCATGTTCCACCAGCTCGTCTATACCCTCGTTCTTTGCAGCAGATATAGGTACAACAGGTGTTCCCAGCAGATGTTCCATACCGTTGACATCAATTGAGCCGCCGTTTCCGGTCAGTTCATCCATCATATTAAGCGCAACAACAACAGGGATATCCATCTCCAGCAGCTGCATCGTAAGATACAGGTTACGCTCTATATTGGTGGCATCGACTATATTAATGATAGCCCTGGGCTTTTCATCAAGCACAAAGTTTCGTGATACCAGTTCCTCAGCCGTATAAGGCGACATGGAATATATACCGGGCAGATCCGTCACAAGCGTATTCTTATGATCCCTTATGACACCGTCCTTCTTATCAACAGTCACCCCCGGAAAGTTGCCCACGTGCTGGTTCGATCCTGTAAGCTGGTTAAAGAGTGTGGTCTTTCCGCTATTCTGATTACCCACCAGGGCGAAAGTCAGTGTTTCTCCCTCCGGCAGGGGATCCCCGCTGCCCTTCGGGTGAAATTTCCCTTCTTCGCCAAGTCCCGGATGGGGTGTAAGGTTGGGAACTATCTTCCTTTTCTTTTCACTCTTCCTGACTTCTGAAGGCGTTATCTCTATCTTTTCCGCATCGGCAAGACGAAGCGTCAGCTCATAGCCGTGTATCCTTATCTCCATCGGATCCCCAAGGGGCGCAAACTTGATCACGCTCACTTCTGCTCCCGGTATCACGCCCATATCAAGGAAATGCTGGCGAAGTGCTCCTTCCCCGGCCACCGCCTTAACGATACCGCTCTTTCCGATTTCCAGTTCCTTTAGTGTCATTAACGCCTCTGATCCAAATATATTAATAAAGCTTCTTTAAAGCTTCCAGTTCCTGTTTAAATTTGCTGACAACAGATTTGGGCCCGGCAATCTTTATCCTGCTTCCCAGTGCGAATATCCAGCCAAAGAACTGATCACTCAACGCAACATCCACATTGGTCTCCAGCCAGTCACTCCCCTTGACTTTATTTATAGGTATATCCTTACCGAAACGGTCGATGATAACGCCCACCAGTTCTTCCTCAAACTGCAGTTTTACCCTTACGGCTTCACCGCCGAACATGCCGAAGTTCATCTTTGAGTAGCTTGCCGGATCAAAAGACCTGAACACGTCTCGGCCGCGCCTCTTATCCTCTGTGATCTCTATATCACGCATCTTATCCACCCGGTAATGCCTGATGGAGTCCGATTCCTCATCGTGGGCTATCAGGTAATAATTCTCGTCATCCCAGGTCAGTGCCCAGGGACTCACTTTATAGAATCCTTCACGCCTGGGAACCATCTCTTTATCTTTATTCCATTTCATATACCTGAAACTTATGATGCGGTTATTGGCGATAGCCTTATGGATCTCATCTACTATATAATAGATGCTTTCGTTCATAGTCTTTATGCGGCCCTGCACCATTACCTGACGCTTAAGCTGCATAGCCTCATATTCACTTACAAAGCCCGTGAGTTTTTTGATCAGTTCGTTCGATTTCTTTTCGGTGATGAATTTGGATGACTGGATAGCATCCACCAGGAGCTTGAGTTCCGCTACCTCAAACTGTTTGCTTCCCACATGATAATAATATCCGTGGCCGATCTTTTCGCCGATGATCTCAAGCCCCATTACCTCAAGCACCTGCAGATCATCATAGAGGCTCTTTCTGTCGGCGGTAACACCGTACTCTTCCAGCTCGCTGATTATCTCAGCCAGCGACAGTACATGCTCATCATCCGTCTTCTCCAGCAAAATCCTGCCGAGATAGTAGAGTTTCAGTTTCTGTCCGCTTCCCTTTGGCATATCATCATCCTCCTGTTAGAAGTGAAAATTATGACACTCATAATTTTATAACAATTCTGCGCGGATTAAAAGCAAAACTATTCACCATTCAGTTCTTTTAATATGGCTTCGGATGTCTCCCCGTATTTTTCCGTATATTCTTTAACGGCTTCCGCCCCTGTCATCTTCCCGTCGGCAACCTTTTTTATCAGTTCTTTTCTTCCGTTAATAAGCTTTCTTTTATCCGCATCGGAAGTATTTATCACCGCAGTTACCGGTGCCTCATTACTGTACATCCTGAAGAACTCCCTGCTTTTCTCCGTGAGCTCATCCGTCTTCGCATTAGGATTTTCGATGGGTGCTATCACATAATCCCAGTGAACATTCTTTGTGTTCCTGCTCCATAGCGTCTGTATCTCGCCTCCGTCAAGCATGGTCTCAAAAAAGGCATCAAATATTGCCTGCTCACGGCGCGAACCGTTATTTCCGTCATCGGTAATGACCCAGATCGGCGCCTCACGGCGCAGATATCCTCCGCGGGACTCCGTGATCTCCTTGATGGGCGGCAGCATCAGAAGTCTGTCATCTTCAAGGTCTGTATCAACACCGTTTGTTTCCATCTTATCGGTCAGTGAACGCATCCATTCACCTGCCCAGTAGTTCAGTGTCATGTCGGTCCTTGAACGCTCAGCAGAGGTAAACTTATCACGTGCCGCCTTGACATCGGCATCCTTCGTATCCGCATCTATCACGCCTTCCTTTACAGCCAGGGCTATCCGGTCAAGAGCTTCAATGGTTGCCTGCTGCGTGAACCCGTCAACCCATTCATCCCCGTCTACGTAAAACTCCGGATAAGCATCCTGCCAGAATTCCGGAAGCATGTCGATATAAGGTTCGTCATCCTTAAGGAAACCGGCCGCTATCACGCCGGAGTTATTATCCTCACTGAAATACTTAAGCATTTCATAATATTCTTCAAAGGTATCGATGTCTTCTATGCTGTCTATGCCATCTGTCTTGCGTGCATACAGTTCAAACCAGGACGCCTTGACATAAGTGATGCAGCCGTTTCCGTAGGTGGGCATAAAGCCGTAAAGCCTGCCGTTTTCGTCTTTGAGCGCTTCATTCACATCTCCCTTAAGCAGCCTGCTATAAAAAGACGAATTTGCATAGGCTTCTGACATGTCCCATAAATATCCCGCATCGGAATACGACCTGAACATGGAAGGGCTCATAACAAGAGCATCCGGATAAGTCGCGTCACCGGCCTCTCCTTCGGCAAGCAGGGCATGTATTTCATTAACATATGTATTATGAGGGTAATAAGTTATATGAAGATCGATGTAATGCCCCAGATTGGCAGATACCGCCTCTTCCCACTGCTGTTCAAACTTTTCTATGGCTTTATCATTACCGGGACTGAAATGTGCATCCACGGCAATATTCAGCTCATTAAGTTCAAAGTCCGCATCTTCCGGTGTATCTTCCGGTGTATCTTCCTGTGTTTTCTCCGGCGCAGCAGTCACGTCGTCCGGTTCTTCTGCGATGTCATCATCCGGCGTAGGAACTGCAGCTTCCGTTCCGGTTTCGGTATCATCACCGCTTACGGAGGATTCATCCCATGATCTTGTCACGGTCACCTTCGCCGTCCTGCCGCAGCCCGTAAAAGCCGATGTACTTATCAATAATACCGCAAGTAAAATAACTGCGGCCTTTCTTCTTATAGTATGTAATCCGAATATCATTTATCAGTAGTCCCTTGACACAAGCAAACGCACGTTCTATCATTAACATATCACAGAAAATGACGGAAAATACGATATGAATAATATAACAATAAACGATAATTATGAGGATATCATAGATCATCCTCATTATCAGTCAAAGAAAAGACCTCATATGAGCAACCGTAACCGTGCAGCCCAGTTTGCACCTTTTGCCGCGCTTACCGGCTATGATGATGCCATCAAAGAAACCGAACGCCTGGCTACCGAGCGCGCTGAAGCTGATCAGAACAGCGGATTAAACTCTTTTTCGTGACCTATGGTCGTTGCAGGCCCGTGTCCCGGATATACCTTTGTGTCATCCGGCAGCACAAAGAGCTTCTTCTCTACAGATTCCCTTAAGCTGCTAAGCTTCCCTGTCGGGAAATCTGTCCTTCCGTATGATTCGGCAAAGAGCGTATCACCGCCGATAAGTATCCCCGCTTCTTCAAAATAAAAACAGCAGCTTCCTATAGTATGGCCGGGAGTTCCGATAACACGGCATTTCTTATCACCGTATTCCAGTATGTCCCCGTCGTTAAAGAAGCCGTCAGCAGTGACAGTTACAGGGCGGTGCATCTGTGCGGACACATTCACATAAGCATCCTCCAAAAGTACCTTCTCCGCCTCCATGGCATATACCTTTGCACCACTCGCCTCCCTGAGGGCATCGACACCGCCTATATGATCGAAATGACCATGGGTAAGAAGTATCACTTCCACTTCAAAACCGTTTTCCTTAAGTTTATCACAGATATATTTTCCCTGTGATGCGGGATCAAAGAATATGACTTTGCTCTCGCCTTCCCTGTAAACAAAGAAGCTGTTGGTCTGCATTTCACCGACCACCATTTTGCCGATCTTTAAGGGTTTATTCTCATCAGCCATTTATAGTTCCTCCGCTTTCTTTATTGTTTAATACAGTATATGTGAACCAGGCATATACCAGAAGTTCTATAAATGCATCTTCCCGGCCTACGCCGTTGGCGTGCACCAGAAAAGGCGCGTATGTCATAAAACTCAGCAGCCCGGATATGACTGCAAACCTGACATAGCGCTTATCAAAAAATGCCAGTACTATCAGCAGTATATCCAGCGGGTAAGAATAGCGGTCATGCATATTAGGCAGGAAAAAGATGCAGGTCCATGCAAACCAGGCCACTGCCGCAAAAAACTCTCCGTTCTTTTCTATCCTTACTCTTTTATCTGCTATCATGTAGATACCGATGCCGCAGAGCGCAGCAGTCAGCATAATGGCAAACCCGCCGAAGTCCGGATACTCATTACCGAATACCCACCAGATGCTGCGTGACTGCATATACATGCACTTGTAGGTCGAAGTCTGGTCTATATAAACCTTAAAGGGTGACAGCCAGTCACGCCCGAAGATATATGCCATTATACCGCTGCCCCAGAAGGATAACAGGGTCACGAAAAACATGACTATGCTGAAACGCTTCTTTACTATATAGCATGCAATAAAAAACGGCAGTACAATTATCGTCTGCAGCTTAAATGCAAATGACAGTCCCAGAAAAACAAATGACAGCAGATACTTATCCTTATACATAAAGCATACCGCTGCCAGTATGCAGAAGGCATACATGGAATCACACTGCCCCCAGTATGCGGAGTTGAGAACCACCGTAGGCATGAACAGTACTACCGTTAGCACCGCGTTAAAGGTTCTGCCGAAAAGAGGCTTATCTGAAAACCTGCTTACGAAATATGCAGCAGTAAACGCCATGAGAAAATCAAAAGCTATGGAAAAAGCCTTGAACATGGTCATGGGATTTAAAGGCACATAGGTCATCAGCGCTATGAATGTCTGATAAAGGATATTATAATCTCCTATCTGCTCCCTGAGTCCGGGCAGTCCTCCCGCCTCTTTCATCTGGTCATACCAGGAAAGAAGGAAGGTATCCATGTCCCCCGAAAGGAAATGTCTGCCCAGCAGACGGATGTATGCCGCAAGCAGCACTATGGCGGTCAGATATATAAACGATAAATGCTTTTCTATGAACTCAATAAACTTACGTTCAAACGCAGGCATCAATACTAAGTCCTTTCACAAAAATCACTCGGATATAATACACGATATAAATCCATGTTTCAAGAGCGCAGCACCGTCTTACCGGCCGCAACTCTACTCTTCTGTCTTATTTTCGCTCACTGCCCTGTCCTGTGTAAGGTACTTCTCATAAGCACGGACGGTAGCTCCGGTGGATGCATGGAAAGCGTTATTGGCAAAGAGCAGATCCGTAATTCCGTACTCCGCGATATAATCCTGTATGTTATGCGTAAAATACCTGGAATCGATAACATGAACCTCCTCAAAGCTTCCGAACAGGAACGCGGGCAGTGCATTCCCGTAGCTGTCCTTAAGTATCAGCAGTCTCCTGCCATTGTCCGTGGAAGTCTCAACACGGGTTATCTTGGCATCACCCCCCATAAAGGTACAGTAAGCACCGCCGCTGCCATCAGGGTATTTAATGAAGAAGGAACCTTCCGAAGGTTCAGCCTCTCCCGCCACGTTCCATGAACTGTCAAGCCTGTAGTTCGTATAAGTGGTCTTTAACGTCACATTCTTAGGGACGTAATATACAAAATCCTCAGGATTGCTGCTTATCCTTATATCCTTTGCATAGGCATACATACTGCCCACATATCCGTGCACCACATTCTCATCATATTCGGAGATATCAAGGAAGTCCACACCTGCCGCCTCAGCAAGCTTTGAAGCAGCATAATATGCTCCCAGAGGTGCCCAGTGGTGATCCGTTCTTAAATATATGGGTTCATCGCGGTGTTCTCCAAGTATCGTATAAACATCTATTCCGTACACATCATCGTTTAAGTGTGCCTGGACGTTATTGATCTGTTTAAGCTGCGATCCGGTATATGCCAGTGCCGCCTGCGGGCAGTAATAGGATACGGACGTAGGTATTACCATCACAAAAACATTAAGCTCCGGCATCAGTTCCTTATAATGATTGGCCGTCTGGGCATACCGGGTTGTCACATCAGTGCTGCCGCCATACATCATGATAGCCCTGGTATTTGCGCCGTCACCGGTAACTATGATACCGTTTGCCGCACTGGTAAAATCATCCGAAGGCGCGGCTACGTTATCGGATATGGTATCATTGGTATGTGCAGGCAGTGCTGTACCCTGCCCTTCAGCCGCCTGTGCTTCTCCGGCTGTGCCGTCTTCGGAAACTGCCGGTATTTCAGTCCGGCCCGCTTCATCTGCCGCATTGCCTGATGTAACGGAAGTATCAGCCGCTATTTTATCATTAGAGGCCGGCTTATCCTCAGATACAGCATACTCTTCAGGTACAGACTCTGAGTTGTCTTCATTAATAACGCTCACACCGTGAAAGCTTATCTCTTCTTCTCCGGTTTTTAAACGTATTCCCTTGCAGTCCTCTGCCGCCAGTGCCAAAGTAGTCAGGCTGTCACGCATGGGTACGGTATCTGAGAACCAGATAGTGATACCTTTAAAGTAGCTGCCGTCCATGTATGCATCCGCATTAAGATCCGGGAACTCTGCCAGTTCCCTTCGTTCCACTTCGGAATAATCATTACGCCCTGCAAAGTTAAGAAAAACTGTCACAGCAAAGAAACTGATCATCATTATGATCACATACAACTTAGGATATTTCATATTCAAAACCTCGTATACAAAAACGGATGACTGGTTGAGCCTATTAAAAACAGCGTGGCTATAAGCAGGATAGCCACCGAATAAACGAGCCTGATAACAGACGTAACGGATGAACTCTTCATCTTAGGTAACGGCAGGCATAACAGAAGCGATACCGCCAGCAGGAATGCATTCTGGATAAGATTTGCCAGCGTAAGCACCTCACTGCCTCCTACACCTTTTCCGAAAAGAGCAGTAAAAAATCCCTTCATCTTATCAAAGTCTTCAAAATAGAATATTCCCCAGCCAAACATAAGGATAAACGGAGTTGTGATATGTCTTAATACCTTTAAGGGTTCTTTTCCCTTTTCCTTAAAGATAAGCGCCTTTTCTATCAGTATGATCACACCAAAATACAGCCCCCATATTGCATAATTCAGGGAAGCTCCGTGCCACAGACCGGTAAGCGCCCAAACAAACAGTATATTAAAAAGCCTGCGTATGCGGGATACCCGGCTGCCGCCCAGCGGTATATATACATAATCCCTGAAGAAACTGCCAAGCGATATATGCCACCTGCGCCAGAATTCCGTAGCTGACGCACTTATATACGGATGATCGAAGTTTTCCGGGAATTTAAATCCCATACATTTGCCCATACCTATAGCCATATCGGAATATGCCGAAAAGTCAAAGTATATCTGCAGCGAATATGCCAGCAATCCCAGCCACGCCATCCCTGTAGACAGTGATGCTGTCTCCGCTCCCATCGAAGCCTCCACCATCAGGGATAAATGATCCGCCAGTATCACCTTCTTACCCAGGCCGCAGACTATACGCCTTATTCCCTCCGCCATATCATCGGGTGTGACACTCCGTTTATCTATATCCCCCGCGATATCCGTATATCGCACTATCGGTCCCGCTATCAGCTGCGGGAACATGGAGATATATAACAGCAGCTTATAAAAACTCTCCTGCGCCTTGGCCTGTCCTTTACGCACATCCGCAAGATAAGCTATGCCCTGGAAGGTATAGAAGCTTATGCCAAGAGGCAGTGGTATTTCCGGGATATAAGCATTAAGCCCCGTCAAAGAGGCTATCAGGTTTCCGTATTTAAATATCACCAGCGAAAGTATCAGAAGCACTATGCCCGCTATCTCTTTATGCGCCTTTGCACATACATAGCAGATGAGTGCGCTGAACAATAAAAGAAGTATATAAACAGGCTCACCCCAGGTATAAAAAACGAGCGAAAAGACGAGCAGCACGATATTGCGCGCTGCCGCCTTTCCATCCTTCTTCCCTGCCGCGCCTGCGATAAAGTAGCATATCACAAACACCGGCAGGAAAGCATATAGAAATATCAGGTCCGAAAAATACATATCAGATGTATTGCTCCTTAAGCGTCACCAATGATTTGCAAAAGCTATGCCCTCCGTCAATAACGGGATGACCAGTATGGAACCCAAAGGCAGTATAAAATCCCAGGGCGACAGCATCCCGTATGCCGCATACGAAACCAGGCAGCGGAATACCATACTTATCAGCATACATATCGCACAGGGCTTAAAGATCTTACGTATCCTGAAGATAATGAGCTGCACCGGATCGACCGGGAGAAAACGCGTGATATCCATAAAAGATACATATTTGTTTGTATTATTTATGGCCCGGGTTTTGTATTTTGAATTGTTGATGCTCAGTCCTCCCGCAAATATCACGTATCCTATTATCGAAAGGCGCGCCCCGTCTTCCTCCCATGCGCGGAAGGGTACCAGCAAAAGCATCATGGCTATTCCCGCCAGCAGGCATGCTACATACTTTAATATAGGAGCATTCTGATCATAACTGAGCTCCTCTTTAAAGAATCCCTCTATCTTTTTCTGCTGTCTTTCATCTATCTTAAATACTTTCATGGAACTCCCCCAGTCTGCCATCCTTCATGATCGCAGTATAGTCTGTATTCTTTTCTATCTCGCTCATGTTATGGCTGGTCATCAGTACGGTAACGTTTTCCTCTGCCATCAGCTCGCGCATCACCTTAAACAGTTCTATCCTGAATACCGGATCCAGTCCCGCCGTGGCTTCGTCAAGTAGCAGCAGCCTGCTCTTATGTGCGATCGCAAAAGCCAGCTGCATTTTTATCTTCTCACCCCGTGACATCTTATGATAAGTGCTGCCCTGCTTTATGTCCAGTTTTTCAAGCATCTTTTTGTAAAGATCCATATCAAAGTCATCATAGAAATAGCTTAAGCACTTTGCATTCTGGATCGCAGAACGGTCAGGCAGGAACTGGTTGTCTTCGGAGACGAATCCTATGTGCGCCATCACGTCGCTGTGCTTACCCGCGATATCTTCACCTTCAAAAAATATGTTGCCGGTGTAGTGTTTAAAGGCGCGCAGTATGTACTGCATAAGTGTTGTTTTACCGGCGCCGTTCTCTCCTGCTATTGCGTAGATGAATCCGGGTTCCAGTTTAAAATTCACATCCTTAAGACTGAACGATCTGTTCTTACCGTTTACATTTTTAAATTCAAGACAATACTCACTCATTTCTTTCTCCTCTTCATTACTTGTGTCCCGGCCATTTCCGGAAAGTCTTATTACACAAGTGCCTTAACCATTTCCAGAAATTCCTTTCCGGTTATACCTGCATGCTGCGCTTCGGTGATCAGTTCGGATAAACGCTTCTCTATCATCATCAGCTGTTTTTCTTTAAGATAGTCGGTGTTGTATTCGCATACGTAGAAACCTTTGCCCGCAACGGAACGGATCAGCCCTTCTTTCTCCAGTTCCTCGTAAGCACGCTTTGTGGTGATCACGCTCACAGCCAGGTCCGAGGCTAAGTTTCTTATAGATGGCAGTGCTTCTCCCGCCACCAGTTCACCGCTGACTATCGCATTCTTCAGCTGGTTTATTATCTGTTCATATATCGCAAGTGTACCCTGCGGCATAATATTTATCTTAAGCATCAGGCAGTAACCTCCTCACATTCAGCAGCTTCTTTTATCTCCTTGCCTATTGCCTTCATTATCTTTACATACGCCGGGACCACACATATCAGCAGGAAGGCGTATGAGATCATCAGGAATATGATGTCGCTCTTTTCAAGTGTGGTCGACGTCAGTGCGAACTGGAAATACGGGGCCATCGAAAGTGCAGGTATCACATAAAGATTGAGCAGATATTTATGCGTCTTGATCTGGCTCAAAAAGCTGAACATCACACCGGATATAAACATATATATCACTGACCAGATATTGGCTTTCTGCAGCAGGTATATATCCGCGCACATGAATGCTATCATGATGCTGTACAGGATACTCCTGAAGATATAAGCTTCCCTTATATCCGTTTCCCTCTCTGCCTTATCTTTAGGGCAGAGGTAATACATGCGCGCCATCCTGAAGGGATGTATAAGCTGTGATATCCAGATTATCAGATAGATGGCCGCATATATGGTCTCGGCTATGACATCTGTCATATCGGCCCCGGTCTTTAAGGTGAGTATTACCCTTACATAGATCATCGCCATCAGATATAAGGGATAAGAAGGCAGATCACGGGCAGCATATTCATTCTTAAAAGAAGCCCCTTTTCCCATCAAAATGTATTCCCTTATCCTCTTTGCATTCATTTTATGGTGTCCCCTTTACTCCTGTAATACATAAACTCTTCTATAGTAGCCGGCGCTACGCTTAAGCCTTCCGAAAACCTCTTTTTGCCTTCTGTCAGCGCCTTTGACGAATACTTTCCTTTTTCCGCTCCCAGTATATACTGCTTATCTATGCCCTTTATCAGGTAAGACTCCCCGCTCACTATCTTATATCTGTCACGGAAGCTTTCCATATCGCCGTTAAAGATCATCTTTCCGTTCTCTATGTAGAGCAGCTGATCCGCCATCCTGTCCAGGTCATCCGTAAGATGTGTTGCCAACAGTACCGAATGTTCCCCGTCGGCGATGAACTCCTTAAGTATCTTCCAGAAGTTTTCGCGGAACTGCGGATCGAAGTTCGCCGTCGGCTCATCCAGCATCAGGTACTTGGGCTTTACCGCCAGGGCAAAGGCGAACTGGCATTTGAGCTTCTCGCCTTTTGACAGCTTCCCGAACTTCTTACTGCCGTCTAATTCAAAGCGTTTAAGGTATGCCCCAAACATCTCATGATCGTAATCTTCATAATAATGTCCGAAGTATTCCCCGTTCTCTGTAAGCGGCAGGCTCTTGATCAGCAGCTCATCCACCAGCACACAGCCGAAGAGTTTCCTTACGTTCTTCTCATCAGCCTCATAGCCCATACCGTCGATGCTTATCTCACCGCTCTTAGGCCTTAGCAGTCCCAGTATGAGGTTTAACAATGTGGTCTTGCCGGCGCCGTTCCTGCCTACCAGTCCGCAGATGTAGCCTTCAGGAATGTCGAAGCTTACATCCTTAAGCTCAAATCCGCCAAGTCTCTTACTTACTTCCGAAAAACTGATCATTTTTGTTTCCTCTAAAAAAATAACTCTGTGCATCAACTGTATATACGCTAATATACAGTTGATGCACAGAGTTGTCAAGTACTTTTATTAAAAATTTTTTAAGCCAGGAAATCCTTTATCGCAGCGGTAACCTTATCCAGATGATTGTTATAGCAGTGATCATCACCCTCTATGGTCACTAGCTTTGCGTTCTTATAAAGCTCCGCAGCTTTCTTTCCATATTCGTAGGGTACGGCTTCATCCTTATCGCCATGGATGATCAGCACAGGGCCGTTATATCTTGCTATCTCATCCTCGGGATGTATCGTCTGGGCAACCCTTGCGTAATTGCCGGATAATCTGTTTTCCCCACCCTGAAGGATCTCATCGGGTATATTGACAGGATCAAAGGCAGTTCCCAGCAATTCACCTTTCCTGGCCGCTTCCGGTATCATCCAGGCAGGCGACAGCGGTATGACTGCCTTAAACTTATCCGGGCACATGCCTGCTATCAGCATTACCAGCAGGCCTCCCTGCGAATGTCCGGTTATATATAGGTCTGTCACGAAATCCAGCGTACTCACATGATCCACTACAGCCAGCATATTGCTCACCCACTTATACAGGGTGTGGTTCTTAAACTCACCGTCGCTCCCTCCGTGGCCGTACATTTCTACACGCAGGGTGGCTATGCCCGCTTCGTTTATAGCCTTCGCCACCTCTACTATATGAGTCTCCTCCATGTGGCCTGTATAGCCGTGGACCACTATTGCAAGAGGGCATCTGCTTACGCCTTCCGGCATATCGAGTTTTGCATGAAGCTTTATACCGTCATCGTTAATGTAGTATTCTTTCATTTACGGGAT
>JAFYCS010000115.1 GCA_017539565.1 Lachnospiraceae bacterium | reverse complement strand
GTGTAGACAGTATCTATGCTAAGCTTAAGGATGATATCATAAAAGCAGAAGAATTTACCCGGGATATGCTCCATCCCAATGACTACGGACATAAACTGATAGCGGAAATGGCAACGGATTTCCTGGATACGGTAAAGAAGGAGAGCGCTGCGGCAGCAGCAGATGTATCTCTTCCCGCGCCTTTAAGCGCCAATGCCTGGGAAAGTGCAAAGCGCCTGCAGCATGCAGACACGGATGCACAGCTTAATGGCTTTGAAAAAGATACCAAAGAAGCAGAATATCCCGGCGATCACTTCCGCGGCGGCTGGAGGGGAAAAAAGACCGGGGATGAAATAGTATTTAAACTCAACTGCAGTGAGATATCCGTACAGCTGAAACGTACGGTTAAGCGTCCTGCACCGGTGGCGCTGGCCATAGTGGACGGTGACGAAGAGCATGCGGTGATACTGGATGCGAACTTTGACCAGGACTGGGGCGACTGCCTTTCCGTCATTCCGGTGATGCGCCACGGCTGTATTCTTACTGGGCAGACAGAAGAAAAATTAAGTCCCGCGAGATATGAAAAAAGCGCGGAAGTTCTGGTAAAATATAAAGATGAACCGCCTAAGGCAAAGGAGCATGAGTTAAAGATCCGTATCATAGGCACTCCCGAAGAGTTAAATTGGAAGCTGGGAGAGCTGTCGACAGGAGGTCCGGCATGGCATAAGAGCGAGTCGGATGAAGCACCGGCGGCGTTTGAGCTGCTGTCGGTTTTTGAGGCATAGACAGGAGTAACATTTGACACCTAAAACCAGAAAAAGACAACCTGTATGGGCCAAGCTTGATAACACTGCCCTTCTCTTTCCGGTTATAAGCACGGAAGGAATGACAAGTGTTTATCGTGAGAGTGTGTCCTTAACGGAGGATATTAACGGGGAGCTTTTACAGCAGGCACTGGAGAAGCTGCTGCCGCAGTTCCTCATATTCCGCATGCGTCTGCGTATGGGTTTTTTCTGGTATTACTTTGAAGAAAATGACCGTCCAGTACCTAAAGTAAGGGAGGAAGAGTTTTATCCCGGAGCATATATAAACAAAAGCCGAAACAACCATTATATGTTCCGCGTCACATATTATAAAAAGCGTATCAATCTGGAAGTATTCCATGCCCTGACCGACGGATACGGAGGACTGGTATTCTTAAAGGAGCTGGCTTATCAGTACCTGCGTCTTGCGCATCCCGAAGAATATGCGGGAGAGAAAGACAGGATAAGCTCCGGCATATTCATGGATATGGAAGACAGCTACCTTAAGAATTATAAGAAAGGCGCCAGCCATGATACGGCCTACGGAAATAAGAAAGCCCTGGTGATCAAGGGCGAACGCAGGCCTAAAGGTGAGCTTAATGTTATGCACGGATACTTTAAGGTGGATGAGCTTAAAGCAGCCGCAAAAAAATACGGCCTTACCATTAACCAGTATCTGGTAGGCAATTATGTATATGCGATCTACAGGGAATATTTAAAGGCAGGCACATCCAAAGTGCCCATAAGCTGCTGTGTACCCGTGGATCTGCGCAGCCGCTATGAGTCACATACTATGAAGAATTTCTTCGTTATCATAGCGTCCAAGTTCCTGCCCACAGAGGAAAGCTACAGCCGTGAGGAAGTGCTGAAGATAGCTTCAGACAGCTTAAAGGAACAGATGGATCCCCAGAATCTGGATAACATACTGTCCTATAATGTATCCAACGAGCAGAACCGTTTCCTGCGGCCCATACCTATTTTTATCAAAAACATCGCGATCAAGCATGTATACATGTTATCGGCTGATACTGCCACATCCACTATGACCAACGTGGGAAATGTAGAGGTCAAGGAGCAGTATAAGAAGTATATCGAACATTTTTACGGTATGCTCTCCATGAGCCGCGGACAGAATATCAAAGCCGCTATAGCATCTTATAACGGCACACTCATAGTGACTTTTACATCCTGCCTTACGGATGTTTCGATACAGAAGCGCTTTTTCCAGTCCATAGCAAAGGACGGGGTGGAGGCCGCTCTGGAAACCAATGAATATCTGAATGCTCCTGAACCCGAAAAGGAGGAGCCGGAAGTCAGTGCAGAGGATGGGAAGGAGGAAGAAGATGGTCAGATGCCCCCAGTGTAATATAAGCCTGCTCCAGGATTATGATACCTGTCCTTTGTGCCACTGCGTTACGGAAGAACTGAGTGAAGAACAGCAGGATGCCGTACGTATGCGTTACGGAAACGGAGCACCCTATCCCAATGCACAGCGCCGTCAGAGACTGGTGCGTTTCTGGCTTCGTCTGATACTCTTTACCTTTATCGGCAGTGAGGCAATATTGATAGTCATAAATCACTATACCACTCCTACCGTGTATTGGTCGGCGATAACGGGAGGAGCGTTTGTTTACGGATATCTTTTCGTTCTTTACTGGGTGAGCCATGATTCCGGTTTTGCCCTTAAGGTGTGGCTGCAGATGGTGACCACCATGATAATCCTGTATGTGATAGACCGGTATACGGGAAATTACGGCTGGGCGCTTCAATGGGCTATTCCGGGAGTGATACTGTTCGGTGACGGTATAGTATTCTTCCTGATGATGTTAAACCGCAGCCGCTGGTGGAGTTATACACTGCTCCTGCTGTTCCTGGGTGTATGCAGCGTGATAATAATCAGCTGGGATATAGCCACGAAGAAGAGCAGTCTGATCCTGCCGATAATCTGCGTCATTGTAACGGGCCTTTATTTCCTTGGAACCCTGTTCCTGGGAGAGAGGTCGGTTAAGAGGGAGTTAAAGCGGCGTTTTCACGTGTAAGTCACAAGAAGGGGCCCGCCTTTTGGCATCAGGAGGGACCCGCAGCGCGGGAGGTACCTGATGCCGTTTAAAAGGTGGGAAGATTGTCTTGTGACCCATGCGCAGCGACGAAGAATCTTTTCACAGTTATAGGGGATTAATATGGACGAGACTATCAGCCTTCGCGGCCAGACAGCCAGACGTATAGTTAATGCAGCCAATCACCTCCCCGTGATCGGGCAGCTCCGTATGAACGGCGACCTGCAGAATATTAAGAGCGGTCTTGAGCCTGAATGGAGATGCCCTGAAAATCTGCGGCGTACCATCATCGATATGGAAGATTACACCATGGAGATGATCAGTCCCGTGGATCAGTATGACCTGATGTGTGACCGATATGTGATACTTCAGCTTCACGGCGGAGGATATTACGGACGCATCCATAATACATACAGGGAAGCGGCCGCAATGTATATCGATATCAGCGGCGGAGCAGATGTACTGTCACCGGATTACAGGGTGGCTCCCGCAAATCCATATCCCGCAGCGCTTGAAGATGCGGTGGAATCCTACCGCTGGCTTCTTGAACATGATTATAATCCCGAACACATAGTTGTGGCGGGAGACAGTGCGGGCGGAGGCTTGTCACTGGCACTGGGGCTGTATCTGCGAGATCACGGCATGCCAATGCCGGCAGGCATTATTACTATGAGCGCCTGGACCGATCTGACAAAGAGCGGTGATTCCTATCAGGAAAAATACGATGCCGATCCGGTCTTCGGCGGCACCCGCAAGAGCCTGGTCTATAAGGAAGGCTATTATGCGGATCATGATCCCATGGATCCGTATATTTCCCCTGTTAACGGTAATTTCCGCGGTTTTCCGCCTCTGCTCATGCAGGTAGGCGAGATGGAGATGCTTTTAGATGATACTCTTTCCGTAGGTGCAAAGGCGCGTCATGCCGGAGGCCGTGTGAAGGTTCATGTATATCCCGGGATGTGGCATATCTTCCAGATGGGCTTTAATCTTTATCCGGAAGCGACGGAAGCCTGGAAGGAGATAGGACGCTTTTTACATATTGTCTGGGAAAAATAGAGTTAGTTTTGTGAAACCTATGCCCCTGTGATAAAATAGCTTTTAAATCTGACGAAAGGAAGCACACATAATGAAAGAACTGATGTTAGGCAACAAGGCTTTTGCCCGCGGGCTTTATGAAGCGGGATGCTGCTTTGTATCCAGCTATCCCGGAACACCCAGTACCGAGATAACGGAAGAAGCAGTAAAGTACGATGATATCTATTGCGAATGGGCGCCCAATGAGAAGGTAGCCATGGAGGCTGCATTCGGAGCATCCTTAGCAGGCAGGAGAGTATTCTGCGGCATGAAGCACGTAGGTCTTAACGTGGCTGCGGATCCTCTTTATACAATGGCATATACCGGTGTTAACGGCGGTGTGATCATCGGCGTTGCTGACGACCCCGGAATGCATTCATCCCAGAATGAGCAGGATTCCAGGCATCACGCCATAGCAGCAAAGGTACCCATGCTGGAGCCCTCCGATTCTGCAGAGAGCCTTGAATTTGTTAAGATAGCATATGAGATATCCGAGGAGTACGATACTCCCGTTATCATAAAGATGTGCACCAGAGTGGCGCATTCTCAGTCAGTGGTAGAGACATCCGACCGTGTTGTTCCTGAGAGAAAGGCATACGAGAAGAACATTCCCAAGTACGTCATGATGCCCGGCAATGCCATCAGGCGTCATCCTTTTGTTGAGGAGCGTACCAGAAAACTTACCGCATGGGCGGAGAGCTCAAAGATAAACCGCGTGGAAAAAGGCGGTAAGGAACTGGGCATAATCACTTCCTCCACCAGCTATCAGTATGTGAAGGAGATCTTCGGAGATAAAGTCAGCGTCCTTAAGCTGGGTATGGTAAACCCGCTTCCCGTACAGCTGATAAAGGATTTTGCAGCATCTGTAGACCGCCTTGTGGTTGTTGAGGAGCTGGATCCCATCATTGAGAATCACTGCAGGGCACTGGGCCTTAAGGTTGAAGGCAAGGATGTATTCCCTCTTGAGGGTGAGTTCTCCCAGAACCTTTTAAGAAAAGCTCTTGGACAGGATGTTCCCGCAGGCAAGGCTATAGAGGATCAGATCCCCATGCGTCCTCCCGTTATGTGTGCAGGCTGTCCTCACAGAGGCCTGTTCTATACCCTCAGCAAGAACAAGTGCACGGTACTTGGAGATATAGGATGTTATACCCTGGGCGCTGTAGCACCTCTTTCATCTATAGATATGACACTTTGTATGGGTGCATCTCTTTCCGCAGTACACGGTTTCAATATCGCGGGTGAAGGCGAAAACGAAAAGAAGACCGTTGCCGTTATCGGTGATTCCACCTTTATGCACAGCGGTATGACAGGTCTTGCGAACATCGCATACAATCAGTCAAATTCAACTGTTATCATATTGGACAATTCCATAACCGGTATGACGGGACATCAGCAGAATCCCACCACCGGATACAATATCAAGGGCGATCCCGCCGGAAAGATCGATCTGGAAGCTCTTTGCAAAGCCATGGGCTTTAACAGAGTGCGCGTAGTCGATCCTTATGACTTGAAGCAGTGTGACGAAGCAGTTAAGGAAGAGCTTGCGGCTGAGGAACCTTCCGTTATCATCTCCCGCAGACCCTGTGCCCTGCTTAAGTATGTTAAGCACAATGCTCCTCTTAAGGTCAACAACGACAAGTGCATAGGCTGTAAGTCATGCATGCGTATAGGCTGCCCTGCTATAAGCATCAAGGGAGGCAAGGCACATGTAGACAATACTCTCTGCGTGGGCTGTGGAGTATGCAGCCAGCTCTGCCCCGTGGGCGCATTCGAATAAAGGAAAGGACAGACGATCATGGAAACTAAGAATGTTATGATAGTAGGTGTCGGCGGACAGGGATCACTCCTTGCCAGCAAGCTGCTTGGAAAGCTTCTGCTGGATGCCGGATATGATGTAAAGGTATCCGAAGTGCATGGTATGAGCCAGCGCGGAGGAAGCGTGGTCACATATGTACGTTACGGAGAGAAGGTTTATTCTCCTGTTATAGATAAGGGTGAAGCAGATGTTATCGTCAGCTTTGAACTTCTGGAAGCTGCACGCTGGATGGAGTATTTAAAGCCCGGCGGACAGATAGTGACCAATATACAGCAGATCGATCCCATGCCCGTTATCACAGGTGCCATGAGCTATCCCGAAGATCTGGTAAAGAAGATGACAGATGCCGGAGTTAAGGTTGATGCTCTTGACTGCCTCAAGCTGGCAGAAGAGGCAGGATCAGCAAAGGCTGTAAATATCGTCCTCATGGGACGTCTTTCACATTATTTCGATATGCCCCGCGATTCGTGGATGCAGGCTATGGAAGCAATGGTACCCGCAAAGTTTCTTGAGATGAACAAGAAGGCTTTTGAACTGGGAGAAAACGCATAGTAAATGGCTCGTGAACGAGAGAAAAAGATAAGCAGGCTTACTAAGGGACATGCATGGCTGTCCATAGTATTCTATTTTATTGCTTATCATATCGTTACGGCAATGCTGATAGCGGTCCTCTCGATAGTCTTTTACAATATGCTGTTTTCGAGGCTCAATGCGGAATACAGCTCCATCGAATACATGGCACAGATCTATGAAGCAGCAGACAGACTGGGTGATGAGAATACCTTAAGGATCCTGGATGAAGATGACAGGCCGTTCTTCGTAAAGGATATCAAAGGTAACATTGTCTACCAGAAGGGTGATATAACCTGCAGTAATGAAGGTGTAGATCTTTCAATGCCGTTAATGGGTCGCAGGATATTTGTATATAAGGATACGGAAAAAAACTACTTTGATAAAGGCATATTCAAACTGCTGGGTAACGGGATAATCCAGGGCGAGACTGTGGAGGAAATAAACAGTTCATCTGCAGGTTTTGAAAAGGCCATGGAAGAATTCCAGGAAAGAGTTGAGGAAGAAGCAGCAGCCGAAGAAAGCGGAAGGAACAGCGAAGAGATATTGCGTGATATCTCCATAACCGAACCGGGCTTCGGCCTGTTCAGCATGGAAGATATGGCTGATTCCATTCCGGTCTGGATGCCTGTCAGGATGGGCAGCAGGGGCTATACCATGGTGGCAAAGGTTACGCTGGGTATGGATGTTGATGATATCGAGCTGATCGTTGCCCTGGTGGAAGCATTCATACTGATAAACCTCCTGGTATTTGTTATCCTGGTATTCAGCGTTATCAGGAGTATACGCCGCCAGAAAGAGATCACAAATCTGCTGTTTATTGACGATGATACGGACGGAAACAACTGGATGTGGTTCCTGGTATTTGCCGAGAAGCTGCTCTGCAAGAAGCGTAATGCAGGCAGGAAATATGCTTTAGTCAATCTGTACTTTGTCAAATACAGGAATTATTGTATGATACATTCCCTTGAGGCAGGTAAAAGGATCCTTAAGAGAGTATATCATACACTGGGAGGATACTTAGGATCCAGTGCCATGGTAGCGCATGTAACATCTTCGAGTTTTGCACTGCTTATGGAGTTCCAGGAGGAAGAGGGGCTTAAAGCAAGGCTTTCGGATCTGATAAGCGAACTTGAAAAGACCGGTATGGGACATAAATTCAGTTTCCAGGCCGGTGTGGCGGTAATAGATGTATCATTAAAAAGAGGCAGGATAAGAAAGAGAAAGAGCGTCGACCTGGAGAAGGAATACAATGATGCATGTTCGGCAAGGGAGACTCTGGAACCCAGTGAGGAATCAGGTATAGTCATTTACGATGACAGACTGATGGAAGAGCAGAAATGGGTAGATACAGTAACCGAGCTTCAGGAAAAAGCACTTAAGAATGAAGAGTTCGTTGTATATTACCAGCCCAAGTATTCACCCGATACGAACGAACTGCGCGGTGCAGAGGCACTCATACGCTGGCAGAGTCCGGAGTTCGGTTTTGTGAGTCCGGGAAGGATAATCCCTATCTTTGAAAAGAACGGTTTTATTACAGAGATAGATCACTATATGATCACTCATGTAGCGCGTGACCAGAGGGAGTGGATCAAAGCAGGATATAAATGTGTTCCGATATCGGTTAATGTATCACGTGCCCATTTTATCGAAAATGACCTGGCAGAGCAGATAAGGGATATGGTCGATGAGGCCGGAGCTCCCCGTGATATGATAGAGATAGAGCTTACAGAGAGTGCTTTCTTTGATGATAAGAACGCGCTGATCAGTACCATAGACAGATTGAAGAGTTACGGCTTTTCGGTATCAATGGATGATTTTGGTGCAGGATACTCATCGCTTAACTCTCTTAAGGACATGGCACTGGATGTGCTCAAGCTGGATGCGGAATTCTTCCGCGGCGATTCGGATTCCGAAAGGAAGGAGATCGTGGTTGCCGAAGCGATACGTCTGGCAAAGAGCCTGAACATGCGCACCGTGGCTGAGGGTGTTGAAGAAAAGGATCAGGTAGAGTTCCTTGCAAAGCAGGGATGCGATATGATACAGGGATTCTACTTTGCGAAACCCATGCCCGGCAGTGAATACGAAGACCGTATGAGAAGAAATATGGAAGAGATGGAAGCAAGGGCAGCTGAAGAAGCCAAAGCTGCCGAAGAGGAAAAAGAAGCAGAGGATGCAGCGACAAAAGTCGATTGACAAATATCAGGGCATTAAATAAAATTAATATTGCAGTACAAACAAAACATCTAACAAAAATCTACAATTTAACGTAAAGAGGAGACAAGAACATGAGCAGCACATTCAGCAGTTTACCGGATTTTAAAGATGAGCTTTCTGTTACCCGTGAGAGAATGCATTATCCTTCGGGAAGCAGAGTGATCGAAGTATTGTACGGAGCAAAGGATCCAGAAGGGAAAGCAGTCGCACCCGCTGCAGATGCAGAGGATGGTCACGGAAGCTTTCTTGCCATGCTCTCTGACGGCGAGTACCGTCTGTTATGTTGGAAGCACAGCGCCGAAGAAGGCGCAGCCGTTGAATACGGAGATGGCTTAAGCGGGGACCCTCTTGCACTGCTGGAGGAAAATATAAAGAAAAAAGACGCCGTTCTGGATGAAGCCAGGGAGCTGATGAAGGGCGACGAATATGATAATGCAGCTGTTGATGCCGTACTGGCGAAGTTTGCGCAGCTGCCTGATTTTAAGACTCCCAAGGAGCAGGATCTGGCAGGGCGCTGCAACAGTCTTTCCGGCCGTAACAAGGCTGATAAGGACAGAAAAGAATCTGTAAAGAAAAACACAGAGGCTAAGAAGGCTCTGATCGAAGAGGCAAAGAGCCTTAACGCTCCCGAGGATTGGGATAAGGCTACCGATCGTATGAAGGAACTGATGGAACTGTGGAAGAAGACCGGAAGAGCAGGCGCTGATAACGATGCTCTCTGGGAAGAATTCCATTCCGCACAGCAGGTATTCTACGATAAGAAGCATGAGCATTTTGAGGCTCAGAGGACTGAGCGTATCAGCGTAAAGGAAAACATCATTTCCCGTGCAGCTGAGCTTACCAAAGAAGTTACAGACTGGGAGAGTGTTCATAAGGGACTTGAGGAACTGCTTGAAGAGTGGAAGAAGAGCGGTACCGCAGGGCATGCGGATGATGAGAGACTCTGGCAGGCATTCCAGCAGATACGTAATGATTTTTATGCAAAGCGTAATGAGCTGCGCAAAGAGCGTGATGTTGAATATACCGCACGCAGGGAAGCAAAGAAGGATCTGATAGAAGAAGCAAAGAAGTATGCTGAATCAGGTGATTACAGCAGGACTGCGGCAGACCGTATGAAAGCCATCAACGAAGAATGGAAGAAGATCGGATCTGCAGGAAAGCGTTTTGAGGAGACTCTGTGGAAGCAGCTCAGGGAAGCACAGGATGCTTTCTGGGATGGTAAGCGCAGCAGTGATTCACAGCGTCATGAGCAGTGGCTTGAGAATACAAAGGGTGCGATCGAGCGCCGTAAGCAGCGTATCGAGAATATCAATGCTAACATCACCAAGCTTAAAGAGCGTCTGGAAACTACCGCAAGTGATGAGAAGCGCCAGCAGATAGAAGGCTGGATCGCTGAGAATGAGGAGCAGGTTAAGACTCTTCAGGAAGAGATCGATCGCATGGAGAAGGAGATGTAAGCCGGGACTTAAGCAGTCTTTTCTATACGTCCGTTCTCCACACGGTATACGATATCGCAATTCTCTATCGTCTTAAGACGATGAGCAATGATGACCATAGTTTTACGACCTTTGAGGCTGTTGATCGCATCCATGATCGCAGCCTCTGTTTCATTATCTAGAGCAGAAGTTGCTTCATCAAACACCAGCAGGCCGGGATCATTATAAAGGGCCCGGGCTATACCGATACGCTGTCTCTGTCCGCCGGAGATACGCACTCCGCGGTCACCGATCGAGGTATCAAGACCGTCGGGAAGATTCCTTACAAAATCGCCCATCTGTGCTTCATCAAGCACCTGCCATATCCTTTCTTCATCAGCCTCTTCAGCAGTAAGGCCGAAGGCCACATTCTCACGTATGGTCGTATCCAGCATATAGATGTTCTGTGCGATATAACCTATGTTTGAAAGCCATGCCGCATCGCCGGCAGATACTTCCTTACCGTCTACCAGTATCTTTCCTTTCTGCGGCAGCAGCAGTCCCAGCAGTATGTCTACGATGGTGGTCTTGCCGGCACCGGAAGGACCGATAACACCTACGGAAGCTCCAACAGGTATATCCATATCTGCGTTATCGAAGATCTCTTTTTCTGTATTGGGATAATGATAGGAGATACCTTCCAGCCTGATGTCTTTTTCAAATGTAAGTCCGGTATTCTGTTTTTCTTCTATCTTTGCATCCTTAAGACCTGCCAGGTCCAGATCAAGGTTAGCACATACCACATCAAGTGAAGGCTCAAAATAAGCTATTGCCGATAAATGTGAAGAGATACGGTTTACGGAAGGCATAAGACGTACGGCTGCCATACCGAAAGCCATGAGCTGAGGCAGCATCATCTGAAGGTCACGTCCCATCAGCACTGCAATGAACATATAGAGCAGCAGGCCTACAATGAAGACTGTCTCTATCATGAGACGGGGGAACTGGCTGAAAATGGTGTATTTTCTGAGGGCATCGGACTGGGCGCGGCTGCCTTCATCAAATCTTGCCAGAAAATACTTCTCCTTTGCGGCTACCTTTACATCCTTTATACCGAAGATGCTCTGCTGCATCCACTTCATCATATTATTCTGTTCATCGACTCTTTTGTTGCCGATCCTTCCCAGTCTGGGTTTTAATACACGTAACACCAGAAGCATCATAAGACCCAGGAGCACCGCAAGGCTTAAGGTCATTACGGGATCGAAGATCAGCAGAACTATGCATATACATGCGGAGACCGCCACTTCGGTTACCAGCAGCATGGACTCCTGGAGCAGTTCAAATATATGCGGGATATCTTTGTTGACAGTCTGGAGCATCATGTTGACATCCGCATTGAGATAGAATTCATAAGGTTTGTTAAGATAATCTCCCATCAGACGTATGGAAGTAAAGCAGCGCGCATTGGAAATGAAACGGCTTTGCACCACTGTCAGAAAGAAGAGATAGACGTTTTTAAAGACAAATATGCCCATGGTGACCAGAAGAAGGATACGGACAAAAGTACCGGGATCCGGATCCACTATCCCCACGGCTGAAAGGATGTTTACAACTCTTTCATCGCCAAGTATGGTATCGGGACTTACTACTGCCGATATGAGAGGAATGATCACAGTAACACTTAAGGTTTCCAGAAGTGCACTGAAAGCTATAAGTATGCAGAGCAGGACAACTCTGTGTTTCTGCCTTCTGTTTAATACTATTCTGAGTTTTTTTATAACATTCATTATTGTCTAAACCTATGCACGGCAGTTTTATTTCCACAGATCGGGATCTGATAAAAGGCTTTTGAGATGATCATAGATCTCCAGGCCCTTTTCCCTGCCGTATTTGGAGATTATACCGCGGTATATGGCCATTTTGCCGTTCTTTACACCGTGGCTCTTTGCAGCCAGTCCGGCTACATGGCTTATTATCTCTGTCTCGTACTTTGCCTTGCTCAGGATCTTCTGCACTTCATTATTTATACGGGTAACATCTGAGTTGGGCTGGTTCTTCTGGGTACGGGGCTTTGATGTTTTTTCGCCTTCTTTTTTCTGTGCAGTGTTTTCCGTATTAGTCTGTTCCGGGGCTGCTTCCGTCTGCACCGCTGTATTTTTGTTGCGGCGTCTGTTTCCGGAAGTACGTCTTGTGCTGCCGTCAGACAATACGGACTTGATAAGCTTATATATATCGAGATAATCGGGATCCTCATAAGTATCCCTCAGATCGTTATGTATCGAAGTTAAAGGATTATGCTCATCGGAGTGTGATGCTACGATACGCAGTACATCTTCACATACAGATTCATCATAGACCTTGCCCAGAGCTTCCTTTATTGCTGCAGACTTGTCCTCATCAGCTGCAGCAGGTGCAGCTTCTTTTTCCTGCCGGGGTTTGACATCTTTATTATTATGACGTTTATTATCGGAAGAAGTCTTTTCAACAGGAGTATCTGCTTTTGTGTTATCGGCAGCAGCTGCAGCCATGTTGTCTTTCCTGTTGTTCTGACGTCTGTTTCTGTTGCCTGCTGCAGGTTTTTCATTAAGGGCAGCGGGAACTATGCTTCCGCGGCGCTCAATGGTGACGTTGCGGCCGTTGGCTCTCCAGAAAGCCATGATATTATCATAATCGTGATCATTGCTTATTATGATAAAGTGTTCGGCATCGGTGGTTCCTATAAGATAACCCAGATAGGAAACAAGATGCATATCCAGGGACTGTTTCTTAACAGGTACTTCCACGAATTTGAGAGTAGTACTGTTAAAGGTAGCCAGTGTAGCGGTAGTCAGTCTGGCTGCGTTCTTAGACGAGAACAGAAAGACCAGGTCATTCTGGCCCAGTGTGTCGGCACCTTTAAGTCCGCCGATACTTACGTTTTCAAAATCTATCAGATAAATGGTCATATATATTCTCCCTGCTTCGCTGTTAAAAAGTACAGCAAATAAAACTACGCTTATGTCATAGTTACATACATTGTAGAATTATACCACGGAGAGGCTTTTGTTTCAAGCGCGCGGGATACAGCACGGGAGTGATGAACGTATCACGGTTGCTTATTAATAGGGAATCGGATATAATTCTTTTCCAGAAAAGTCTTCAAGGAGAATACATGATGAAACATCTGAAAAAACTGACATTACTTCATTCCAACGATATGCACGGTGATTTTCTGGCCGAACAGATAGATGACGATCTGGTAGGCGGTGTATCTCTTCTGTCGGGTTATATCAGTAAGGTAAGACAGGAAGAAAAGAATGTCCTGTATGCCATAGCCGGAGATATGTTCTGCGGTTCGGTGATAGATTCGGAATTCCACGGGCTGTCGACTATACAGATAATGAATATGCTTTCCCCCGATATCGTGACTATAGGTAATCATGAGGTTGATTACGGAATAGCGCATCTGCTGTTTCTGGAAAAGTGTGCGGAGTTTCCGATAATCAATGCCAATCTGTATATTAAGACCAATCATACCAGACTCTTTGATCCGTACCGTGTGATAGAGATAGACGGTATGAAGATACTCTTTATCGGTGTGCTGACAGAGATAACGCTGATGAAGTGCAAGATGGATAAGCTGATAGGAACGTTTGTAACGCTGGAGGCTGCGGCGGAAGAAGTGGGAAAGATCTGCAACACATATAATGCAACTGATGTTGACATGACCGTCCTGCTTACCCATATAGGCCTGGAAGAGGATAAGAAACTGGCAGCAATGCTGGATCCCGCATGGGGTGTGGATATGATAATAGGCGGACATTCCCATGACTTTATGGATGCACCGGAGATAGTAAACGGTATACCGATAGTCCAGGCCGGAACAGGTACAGATCAGATAGGACGTTTCGACCTTATGATAGATACCGATAAGAACCGTATAGACAGTTACACCTGGACTCCTGTGCCCATAAATGACAGCACCTGTCCAAGGGATAAGTCTATAGAAGAAGTGATACGAACATATAAGGATACGACAGATGAAAAATACGGACGTATCATAACCAAGTTTGTGAAGAAGCTTACAGCACCTTCACATATAGAAGAGACAGAGATAGGGGATCTGTTTGCCGATATCTTAAAGGATGCTCTGGGAGTGGATATTTTCCTTCTGGCATCAGGGTCTGTCCGTGTTCATGAGCTGGGACCGGTGGTAACAAAAGCGGATTTTGATGAGTGTTTCCCCTTTGATGACAGTGCACACATGGTCTTCTGGACGGGAGCGCAGTTAAGACATGCACTGCTGCGAATGCTGCGTGATGAGACATTATCCGGAGAGCATACGGAGTTTTATCAGGTATCCCACGGACTGGCGTATGAATATGATGAGATAAGCCACACACTTCTTAAACTTGAATTTGAAGGAGAGGCTGTGGATGATGAACGTATCTATACTATCGGTCTGCAGGATTTTCATTATAAAAATCTTAAAGACTCATTTGATCTTGATCATGACGAGATCGATAAGAATCATCCCCAGCGTGAGATTGCCACTTCATGTGTTCAGGTAATAGAAGAGACACTTCAAAAAGGACAACACCAGAATTCCGATCTGGAAGGCAGGATAGTGATACACATGACTGAGGAAAACGATCGCAAGAGGATAGAAAGAATCAACAGCGGCAAGTTTTAAGGAGGGTAAAAGGTTTGGCATACGATCTTAACAGAATCATAAGGGATATAATGGAAAACTCCGTTAAAGCCGGTGAAGAAAACGGCGGAGTATTCATATTGTATAAGGACGGAAAGAAGATCCTTGAACAGTCTGCGGGATATGCGGATGTGAAAAAGAAGATCCCTTTCACAAACGATACCATATGCCGTATCTATTCCTGTACCAAGGTGTTCACATCCCTGTGCAGCATGATACTTATGAGCAGGGGCAAGCTGGATACATTCTGGGAAGTATCACGTTTCTTTCCCGAATATGCAGATGCATATTACATGAGAAACTGGAAAAAGACAGGATGCAGACAGGTTATGATAAGGGATCTGCTCAATATGACATCCGGTCTTGCATATCCCGGAGATGCACATGAGGGTTCGATGCAGACCACTGAAGTGTGGGGCAGGCTTGATGAGAGCATAAAGAATAAGAAGTGTATGAGCACCCAGGAGTTTGCACGTGAGCTTGGTAAAGTGCCTCTTATGTTCGAGCCGGGTACAGAATGGATGTACGGTTCATCTGCAGATGTACTGGGAGCGGTTATAGAAAAGATCACGGATATGGAACTGGCGGACTTTATGAAGAAGGAGATCTTTGATCCGCTGGGAATGACGGATACGGATTTTTACGTACCTGCGGATAAAAGAGACAGGCTGTCAGTATTATATGAAAATGCAGGTGAGGATCCTAAGACTCCCGACTGGGTTAATCTCTGCATATATGATTTTGAAGAGCGTCCGGCCTTTCAGTCAGGTGGTGCCGGGTTATTCTCTACACCGGAGGATATGGCAAAGTTTGCGGGAGAACTCTCATCCGGAAATGCAGGTATAGTCAATAAGCACATGACAGATTTCATGAGGACCAACGGTCTTGATGAAAAGCAGCGTATTGCATATAACTGGGATTCCTGTAAAGGCTACGGATACGGGAATCTTTTAAGGATCCATGAGAACCGCAATATCTCCGGAAGTTTTGCTCCCGTCGGAGCATTCGGCTGGGACGGATGGACAGGGCCTTATTATCTGATAGATCCGGATAACAGGACAGGTATTACCCTGTGTCTGCAGCGCTGCGGTGCCGGCAGCTGCCAGCTGTCACGCAGCCTTGTGAATGCGGTATACGGCGGGATGGAAGATACGGCAGTTACCCGTATTTCCGTGCCGGTATTCAGTCAGTGACTTAAGCTCTGGTACCCTGGGTTTTGTAACTCTGTACCATAGGTGCATCCATAAGCTTTGATGCAGCCATTTCCAGATCATGGTCAAGACTCTTAAGTCCTTCGGCCATGATGCCGGTCTTAGTGTTCAGATGTGTATAGTAACGGAACAGCGCACCTGCAGCACTGAGGGCCCATACCGCACCTGTAGATAACCATATGCCTGTTTCACCGAATCCCATATATCTGCACATAAGGATGGGAATGGTAAATCTGCCGATAACTTCTACTACACCGTTGAACAGGGCAAAAAACGCATCGCCTACGCCGGTAAGGACTCCGCGTACTACATATATCATACCCAGGGTTATATAGAACATACTGTTGATGCGCAGTCCCAGTGCACCAAGCTCTATTACTTCGGGCTCTGTAACAAAGAGTGCGGTGATATTTCTGCCGAACAGCTGCATGACAAGCATCATTACTATAGTAATGGAAACCATGATCATGCTGCCTTTTCTGTAGCCTTCGTATACACGGTCATGCTTTTTGGCACCGAAATTCTGGCCGCAGAATGTTGAGAGCGATGCACCAAGAGTCATATAGGGCTGGTGGATGAGCTGCTCGATCCTGTTGGTAGCGGTAAATGCAGCCATAACGGTAGCACCGTAGGAATTAACTATACGCTGTACAGCCATGGCTGATATGGCAATGAGTGCGAACTGGAGTGACATGGGAACGCCCAGTCGTACGACCTTGAAGGACATTTCCGCGTTTATCACAAAATCTTTCTTCTTAAGCTTAAAGTACGGATTAACCTTCCATGCATAGATACCGCAGCTTACAGCCGATATGAACTGTGATATGACAGTTGCCAGTGCCGCACCACGGATACCCATCCTGAAGCTGTAGACAAAAACAATATCCAGGACCACATTTACCAATGTGGAAACGATCAGGAAATATAAAGGAGATTTTGAATCACCCAGCGCCCTTAACATGGCGGACATATAGTTATAGAGGGAAACGAACAGGAGTCCGACACACATATAGCGTACGTACATGGTTGCGTCTGCAAAAACCTCTGCAGGGGTTCCCAGTACATTGAGCAGTGTCGGAGCCAGGATAAATCCGGTGATACCGAACAGAAGGGGAACGATCAGCATGATAAGTCCGGTGTTCACGATGCAGTTCTTTACTTTATCATCATCATGTGATCCGTAATACTGGGAAGCGATGATACCGCCGCCGTTTCCTATGCCGTTGCAGAGGGCAAAGAATAAAAAAGTAATGGAAGAGGTGGCACCTACCGCTGCCAGAGCATCGGGACCTACGATCCGTCCGACTATTATAGAGTC
>JAFYCS010000114.1 GCA_017539565.1 Lachnospiraceae bacterium | reverse complement strand
TTTTTACGGCAGGTCTCCTGGCTTTAGCATCATCACACATGACCGCCTTCCCGGTTACCCAGTGACTGCCGCATCTTTATGATACGACCTGGTCATGCACTCCGCTTACACAGTGACGAGTTCGCACAGGCCTCACACCTGTTTCCCTTTTAACCCTCGTAATGAAGTTTACTCCTTCAAAACTCCGGCACCGTCTGCCATATATTCTGTTTTAAACATCCCCGGATCAGGTGATGCTTATTTATCTCTCCAGGTGATACGTCCCTTAGAAAGATCATACGGGGAAAGTTCCATAGTCACCTTATCCCCCGGAAGGATCTTAATGAAGTTCTGTCTTAACTTGCCGCTGATATGCGCAAGAACTTCATGTCCGTTCTCCAGCTGCACCTTGAACATGGTGTTAGGCAGCTTTTCGGTAACGGTTCCTTCGATCTCAATAACATCTGCTTTAGACATTATCCTCCTCCTTGGTATTTTGCAAAACTTTTTTATACTCCCTGATCATTTTTCTGATCATTATATCATCCGGCATTGCTTCTTTTATATCACATTTTTCATATCCGTTCACCAGCAATGCCAGATGCTTTTTGTTTTTCTTTTTAGGCGATGCAGTGCTGCGTGCCTTACCGTCGCATAACAGCAGTTTACCGCCTTCCTCTCCGGTCACCAGGTATATTTCCCCGATGTCGTGACCTGCCCTGCTTCTTACAAGGCAGCCTGTAAACTCATCCCTGTTCATGGGCAAGACCTCAATACAGGCTTAATATCTCGGGATCGCCGTCGGTTATAAGTATGGTATTCTCGTAGTGTGCCGAAGGCGAACCGTCCTCGCTTACGACCGTCCACTCGTCTTCCTCCCAGACCACGTCACCGCGTCCTAAGTTTATCATAGGCTCGATGGCAAGGGTCATACCGGCCTGAAGCCTGGGTCCCCTTCTGTCCTGGCGGAAATTAGGGATCTGGGGCTCCTCATGAAGCTCTGTTCCGACTCCGTGTCCTACCAGATCGCGTACTATGCCGTAACCGAATTTTGATATATAATCGTCGATGGCATTTGAAATATCAAAGAGCCTGTTACCGGCACGTGCCATCTTGATCCCTTCAAAGAAACTGTTCCTGGTCTCATCGATAAGCTGCTGCTTCTCTGCTGATATCTTTCCTACACCGTAGGTACGTGCAGCATCCGAATGATAACCCTTGTAAATTATACCTGCATCTATGGAAACTATATCACCTTCGTGCAGGATCTTTTCCTTGCTGGGTATTCCGTGTACCACCTCATCATTAACGGATACACATATGGATGCGGGATACCCTTCATAATCAAGAAAGTTAGACTTTACACCCCTGTCCTTTATAAACTTTGCTGCCAGATTATCAAGCTCTATGGTGGGAAGTCCGGGGCAGATTATCTTCTCCAGCTCCCTGTGCATATCGCAGAGCATGTGGTTCGATATGCGCATCAGTTCAATCTCTCTTGGTGACTTTATTGAAATAGACATTTTATTTAAGCCTCAACCTCATCCCAGTATATTTTTAATATCCTCATAAACGGCAGCGGAATCCTTTGTTCCGTCCACCTCTTTCAATACACCCTTTTTGCTGTAGAAGTCGATAAGAGGCTGTGTCTGCTGATGATAGATCGCAAGACGGTTCTTGACTGTCTCTTCTTTATCATCGTCACGCAGTATCAGCTCGCTTCCGCAGGCATCACATATACCCTCTTTCTTGGGAGGAATGTGAACTATATGATAGGTAGCGCCGCAGTTTACACAGGCACGGCGTCCGCTCATACGCTTAACGATA
This sequence comes from Lachnospiraceae bacterium, assembly GCA_017539565.1. GTDB lineage: Bacteria > Bacillota > Clostridia > Lachnospirales > Lachnospiraceae > NK4A136. The sequence goes on along the minus strand of JAFYCS010000114.1, from coordinate 9,070 downwards.
TTCTCGTCGGGAACTTCCACATCGATGGCGAAATCTATCTGCTCTCCCATCTTGGAAAGCTCTGCATCCAGGACTTCTGCCTGGGGAATGGTACGGGGGAAACCGTCCAGAACATAACCGTTCTTGCAGTCATCCTGTGCCACTCTGTCAAGAAGGATACGTACGGTAAGCTCGTCGGGAACCAGCTCACCCTTATCCATATATGCTTTAGCTTCCATACCAAGAGGCGTACCGCCCTTAACATTGGCACGGAAGATATCTCCGGTAGAAACATGAGGCAGTCCGTATCCGGCTGCTATCATCTTGGCCTGTGTGCCTTTTCCGGCGCCGGGAGCGCCTAACATAACGATCTTCATTATCTAACCCCTTTCTCTTAAATACCTTTGTTTTTAACTATAAAACCCGCGAGGCTTAAACAAGCCCCGCGGTCATACTCAGATCTTGCATTATGAATTGAGGAATCCCTTGTAGTTACGCTCAACCATCATGGTCTCTACCTGACGCATAGAATCAAGTACAACGCTTACGATGATTATGAGGGAAGTTCCCGCAAATGTTACGCTTGCACCGAAGATACCGTTGAACACAATGGGAATGGTAACCACTATGAACAGACCTACGGCACCGATGAAGATGATGTACTGCAGAATATTGTTAAGGTATTCTGTAGTGGGCCTGCCGGGACGAACACCGGGAACAAAGCCGCCTCTCTTCTTTAAGTTATCCGATATAAGAACCGGATTGAAGGTTATTGCTGTGTAGAAGTATGCAAAGAATACAACCAATACTACATACAGCAACAGACCTAAAGTGTAATAAGGTGTCTCAGCCTTAAACCAGTAGCTTGACTGAAGAGCCTTAAGGATATGACTCCAAGCGCCCGTACCGGGATCAAGATTGAACATACTCCAGATGATCACGGGGAACTGCATAATGGATGAAGCAAAGATGACGGGCATAACGCCTGATGTGTTCACCCTTAAGGGAATATGATTGGTATTTCCCATTGCAGCTATACGGCTGTTATTGCTGCGGCCGTTGTAATGTACGGGGATCTTGCGCACACCGTCATTCAAAAGAACCGTGAGGATTATAGTGATAAGGATCACGGCGATGATGATGATGGCTGCAAGTATGGCACGTCCAACGTTGCTTGCTGATGTAACGAACTGTGTAAACAGACCGCTGATATCTGCAGGTATACGTGATGCTATGTTGAACACCAGTATGATGGATGAACCGTTGCCGATACCTTTTTCAGTGACCTGCTCGCCAAGCCACATAACGAATGCTGCGCCTGCAGTAAGTGCTGCTACGGTAGCTATTACATTAAGAGCATTGAATTCGCGGAGCAGACCCTTCTGTCCGAAACCTACTGCCATACCGATGGCTTCAAATACAGCCAGACCGATGGTAGCATAACGTGTAGCCTCATTTAACTTGGCATGACCGTCTTCTTCCCTGCTCATCTCTTCCAGCTTGGGGATAGAGAGTGTAAGCATCTGAACGATAATGGATGCCATAATGTAAGGCGTGATACCCAATGCAAACACGGACATGCTGGTAAAGGAACCACCCGTGAATGCATCAAAGAAATTAAATGCATCTCCGCTCTGCTGAGCGAACCATTCCTTAAAGTACGAAGGATCCGTGCCGGGCACAGGCAACTGGCTGCCCAATCTTACGATGAGCAGCGCCAGTATTGTGTAGAAAAGCCTCTTACGGATATCCTTGATCTTAAATGCGTTAACCAAAGTCCGAAACATATCGTGTCCTCCGAAAGATCTGGCAGCTTAAGTCTTACTCGACTTCTATGCTGCCGCCTGCAGCTTCAATTTTTTCCTTAGCCGTAGCAGAAAATGCGCTGACTTTAACGGTAAGTTTCTTGGTGATCTCGCCATTGCCCAGGAGCTTAACTCCATCCTTGGGATTGCTGATCACACCCTTCTCGAGCAGGCTCTCGATATCTACGGTATCACCGTTCTCGAAAACCTCAAGGCGGCTTACATTGATAGCCACGATCTCAAGAGTATTACGATTCTTGAAGCCCCTCTTGGGGATACGGCGGTACAGAGGCATCTGACCACCTTCGAAACCTATTCTGGGTGCACCGCTTCTTGCCTTCTGACCCTTATGACCCTTACCTGCGGTCTTGCCGTTTCCGGATCCATGGCCGCGGCCACGTCTGAAGTTATCGCTGTGCTTGGACCCGTCCGCGGGTCTTAAATTAGATAAATCCATTTGTATTATCCTCCTAATCCCGGCTTACTCTTCTACCTTCAGCATGTAACCGACCTGCTGAATCTGTCCTCTTGTTGCCGCGTTGTCCGGAAGAGTCACGGTCTTGTGCATCTTTGTAAGACCCATAGCCTCAACGGTCCTTCTGTGCTTAGGTACGGCACCAATGGGGGATCTTACCAAAGTGATCTTTAAAGTTTTCTCTGCCATGATATTCTCCTCCTTACTTACGCGCGGATCTCATCCACAGACTTGCCTCTGGCGATAGCCACTTCTTCGGGGCTCTTGAGTGCTGCAAGGCCTGCGATGGTAGCCAGTACGACGTTCTGCTTGTTGTTGGATCCCAAAGACTTTGTACGGATATTCTTGATACCTGCCATATCGCAGACGATACGTGCGGGACCGCCTGCTATGACACCTGTACCGCCGGGAGCACGCTTAAGAAGCACGCTGGCGGATCCGAAAGCTCCTATCTGATCGTGTGTGATACTCTCGTTGTCATCACGTGCAACGCTTACAAGATGCTTAGCTGCATCTTCCTTGCCCTTACGGATGGCTTCGGGAATTTCGCTTGCCTTACCAAGGCCTGCACCCACATGACCGTTGCCGTCACCTACGACTACCAGAGCTGTGAAGCGGAAATTACGACCACCCTTAACAACCTTGGTAACTCGCTTGATGGTAACAACCTTATCGTTTAATTCACCTAACTGACTGGCATCTATTCTTTCACGTCTCATATTCTAATCTCCTCCTAGAACTGTAAGCCGGCTTCTCTTGCCGCCTCAGCTAATGCTGCTACCTTACCGTGATAAATGTAACCGCCTCTGTCGAAAACGACGGTCTCGATGCCCTTGTCCAGTGCGCGCTTTGCAATGATGCCGCCAAGCACCTTTGCTGCCTCCACGTCGTTGGTCTTCTGAAGCTGCGCTTTAACATCTTTCTCCACTGTTGAAGCTGCTACCAGTGTATTGCCCGCCTCATCATCGATGACCTGAGCATACATATGGTTGTTGCTTCTGTATACCGCAAGGCGGGGCCTGGTGGCTGTGCCGCTGAAACGGTTGCGGATCTTTAAATGCTTCTTCTCACGCACTTTCTGTCTTGATTCTTTGCTTACCATTTCCTAAGGCCCTCCTTACTTCTTACCGGTCTTGCCGACTTTACGCCTGATGGTCTCATCCGCATACTTGATACCCTTGCCCTTATAAGGTTCAGGTCTTCTCTTATCGCGGATCTCAGCGGCAAACTGACCGACTTTTTCTTTATCGATACCCTTAACGATGATGATGTTCTGGCCGTCTACAACAGTCTCGATGCCTTCGGGATCTTCCATCTCTACGGGATGTGAATATCCAAGTGAAAGCACAAGCTTCTTACCCTGCTTTGCAGCCCTGTAACCTACACCGTTAACTTCAAGCTTCTTCTCATAGCCGTTTGTAACACCTACGACCATATTGTTGATCAGTGTTCTTGTAAGACCATGAAGAGACTTCATTCTCTTTAAGTCATTAGGTCTTGAAACTGTGAGCTCAGCTCCTTCGAGCTTGATCTCCATCTCTGCAGGGAGCACTCTCTCAAGTGTACCCTTAGGACCCTTTACAGTCACTTTATTATTTTCTGCAATATCTACCGTGACTCCGGCAGGTACCGCGATTGGCATTCTTCCGATTCGTGACATGCCCGTACCCTCCTTTAAAATTTTACCATACAAATGCTAATACTTCGCCGCCAACTCCCTGCTTGCGGGCTTCCTTATCAGTGATGATGCCCTGGTTAGTAGAGATGATAGCGATTCCCAGTCCGCCTAAAACTCTGGGAAGTTCGTCCTTGCCTGCGTACACACGAAGACCGGGCTTTGAGATCCTCTTAATACCTGTGATGATCTTCTCAGTCTTATCTGCGCCGTACTTTAAAGTGATGTGAATGGACTTGAAAGCCCCGTCGTCTACCACTTCATATTTTCTGATGTAACCTTCATCCTGCAGTATCTGGGCGATAGCCAGCTTCATCTTGGATGAGGGAACGTCAACCGTATCATGCTTTGCAGTATTTGCATTACGGATTCTCGTAAGCATATCTGCGATAGGATCGCTCATAGTCATTTCCTTTTTCCTCCTCCTTTATTCTACCAACTGGATTTCTTTACGCCCGGGATCTGGCCCTTGTAAGCCAGTTCTCTGAAGCAAACGCGGCAGATGCCGTATTTTCTCAGAACTGAGTGGGGGCGTCCGCAGATTCTGCAACGGGTATATGCCCGTGTGGAGAATTTGGGTTTGCGTGCCTGCTTGATCTTCATTGCTGTTTTTGCCATGATTCTTTATCCTCCGTTTATTCAGGCTGAAGCCTTTGCAAAGGGCATGTTAAACAGTGTCAAAAGCTCTCTTGCTTCCTCATCGGTCTTAGCGGTGGTAACGATGATAACGTCCATACCGCGAACCTTGTCGATCTTGTCATACTCGATCTCGGGGAAGATCAGCTGCTCCTTGATGCCCAGAGCGTAGTTGCCTCTGCCGTCGAATGCATTGGGGTTAACACCGCGGAAGTCACGCACACGGGGCAGTGCCAGGTTGATCAGACGATCAAGGAATTCGTACATCTTGTCGCCGCGAAGAGTGGTCTTGCAGCCGATTGCCTGATTCTCCCTGATCTTGAAGTTTGCTATGGAGTTCTTCGCACGGGTGATAACTGCCTTCTGGCCGGTGATGGTCTCCATATCGGATACAGCGCTCTCAAGAAGCTTTGCATTATCCTTTGCCTCACCAACACCCATGTTGATAACGATCTTGTCGATCTTGGGAACTTCCATTATGTTCTTGTAACCGAACTTCTTAGTAAGTGCAGCTACGATTTCGTTTGTATATGTATCTTTTAATCTGCTCACTATTCAGAACCTCCTTAATCGATCACATCACCGGTGGACTTGGCAACACGAACCTTCTTGCCGTCCTCCGTTACCTTAAAACCGATCCTGGTGGGCTTTCCCTTGTGAACATACATCACGTTGGAGATATCGATAGGAGCTTCCTTCTCGATAATGCCGCCGGTCTGATTCTGAGCTGAAGGCTTTGAATGACGCTTAACGAGATTGATGCCTTCTACCAGAACTTTGCCCTTCTTGTTGTCAACCTTCAGGACCTTACCTTCTTTTCCTTTGCCTTTATTGGTGCTTCCGCTCATTACTCTGACGGTATCACCTGTCTTGATCTTTGTCATCTTAAGCACCCTCCTTATAATACTTCGGGAGCCAGAGAAACGATCTTCATAAACTGCTTCTCTCTCAGCTCTCTCGCCACAGGCCCGAAGATACGGGTTCCTCTGGGTGTCTTGTCATCCTTGATGATAACTGCTGCATTCTCATCAAACTTGATGTATGAGCCGTCTTTTCTGTGTGCGCCCTTTACGGAACGAACTACAACAGCCTTTACTACATCACCTTTCTTGACAACGCCGCCGGGTGTTGCATCCTTGACCGTAGCAACGATCACATCCCCGATATTGGCATATCTCCTGGTGGAGCCGCCTGATACGCGGATGCACAGGATCTCTTTAGCACCTGTATTGTCAGCGACTTTAAGTCTGCTTTCCTGCTGTATCATGATCTATCTCCTTTCATCCGCTTACTTAGCTCTTTCAACGACTTCCACAAGTCTCCATCTCTTATCCTTGGACAGAGGGCGGGTTTCCATAACCTTTACGGTATCACCGTTTCTTGCATCATTTGTCTCATCATGAGCCTTAAGCTTGTAGGTCTTCTTTACGATCTTGTTGTAAAGAGGGTGACGTACGTGATCCTCAACAGCCACGGTGATGGTCTTATCCATCTTGTCACTTATAACCTTTCCGGTACGTGTTTTTCTTAAATTTCTCTCTTCCACTTTTTATCCCTCCCGGCCTTATGCTCTGGTGCTTGCACTCAGAACTGTCTGAATGCGGGCTATGTTCTTCTTGACCTCGCCAATTCTGGCCGTATTATCAAGCTGGTTGGTGGCGTTCTGGAATCTTAAATTGAATAACTCCTTCTTAGCGTCTACCAGTGCCTGATTTAATTCTGCCGGAGATTTCTCTCTCAGGCTGTCTGTATATTTCTTATTCTTCTTAGTCGCCATTTACAACACCGCCTTCCTGATCAGCTTCCAGTTCAGCCTTGGAAACTATCTTGCACTTGCAGGGAAGTTTGTGAGTTGCAAGACGAAGTGCTTCTCTTGCTATTTCCTCAGATACACCTGCGATCTCGAACATCACGCGTCCCGGCTTAACAACTGCTACCCAGTACTCCAGTGTACCCTTTCCTGAACCCATTCGGGTCTCAGCAGGCTTTGTGGTTACGGGCTTGTCGGGGAAGATCTTTATCCATACACGACCACCACGCTTGATGTAACGGGTCATTGCCACACGGGCTGCCTCTATCTGGTTTGACTTGATCCAGGCGGGCTCGGTTGCTATGATACCAAACTCACCGTAGGTGATCACATTACCGCGGCTGGCCTTGCCTGACATGGTACCGCGGAACTGCTTACGGCGCTTTACTCTCTTAGGCATTAACATGATTTCTTACGCTCCTTCCTTAGGCATCCTTGCGGGCCTTGTCTTCACTGTTTCCCTTTGTGGGAAGCACTTCACCGCGATAGATCCAAACCTTTACACCGATCTTTCCGTAGGTTGTATCTGCCTCGGCAAAGCCGTAGTCAATATCTGCACGGAGTGTCTGCAGGGGGATGGTTCCCTCACTGTAGAATTCCGTTCTTGCCATATCGGCACCGCCCAAACGTCCGCTTACTGCAGCCTTGATTCCCATGGCGCCTGTAAGTGAATTACCGCGGTTATCCTTCTTCATGGTGCGGCTCATGCAGCTCTTTACTGCGCGGCGGAAGGAGATACGGTTCTCCAGCTGCTGTGCGATGTTCTCAGCTACCAGCTGAGCGTCTGCATCGGGCTTCTTAACTTCCTGAACATCCAGGTTAAGATCCTTACGGCCGATCTCTTTCATCAGAGCCTTCTTGGTGGTCTCAATACCTGTGCCGCCCTTACCGATCACAACACCGGGCTTCTGGGTATAAACAACAACTTCTACCTTGTCACCCTTTCTTGCGATATCGATCTTGGAGATGCCGGCTGCATACAGCCTCTTCTTCAGGAACTTTCTGATGTTATAATCCTCAACGAGGTAATCAGCGAACTTATCCTCTGAGTACCACTTGGAATCCCAATCCTTTATTACACCGACTCTTAAGCCGTGCGGATTAACTTTCTGACCCATACTTATTCTGCTCCTTTCTCGTCCAGAACGATAGTGATGTGACTTACTCTCTTCTCAATGCGATATGCGCGTCCCTGTGCTCTGGGGTGGATCCTCTTCATCGTGGGCCCCTTGTTAGCGAAGCACTCAGCTACATACAGGTTGTCAGCATTCATACCGTTGTTGTTCTCAGCATTGGCTACTGCAGAATCCAGAAGCTTGCCTATAAGAGCGGAAGCATATCTGGGATTGTACTTGAGTATTGCCCTTGCTGTGGTCACATCCTTGCCCCGGATAGCGTCCAGAACGAAGCATGCTTTCTGTACAGAAACCCTGGCGTAAGAAAGCTTAGTGGAGGGTCTTTTTTCTCTGTTTTCTTCGTTTCTAACTCGCTTTATCTGCGATCTGTGTCCCTTAGCCATTGTAACTCTCCTCCTTACTTCACCTTGGATTTCTTATCGTCCTTGCCGTGTCCACGGAAAGTACGAGTTGCAACAAATTCTCCAAGCTTGTGTCCTACCATATCCTCAGTAACATATACAGGCACATGCTTGCGTCCGTCGTGTACCGCGATCGTGTTTCCCACAAATGAGGGGAAGATCGTGGAGCGTCTGGACCAGGTCTTGATCGCTGTCTTCTTGCCTGACGCGTTCATGGCCTCAACTGCCTTCAAAAGGCTGGCATCTGCAAAAGGGCCTTTCTTTAATGATCTTGCCATTGTCTTATCCTCCTCCCCTTACTTTATCGCTCTGCCGTCGCGTCTTCTCACGATCAGCTTGTTGGAATGTTTCTTCTTTGCTCTGGTCTTTAAGCCAAGTGCAGGCTTACCCCAGGGAGTTGAGGGTCCGGGACGGCCGATACCGGTCTTACCTTCACCACCGCCATGAGGATGGTCGTTGGGGTTCATTACGGAACCGCGAACGGTAGGACGGATACCCATGTGGCGCTTACGGCCTGCCTTACCGATGTTGATCAGGTTGTGATCGCCGTTGCCGATAACACCGATTGATGCGCGGCATGCGATGGGAACCATTCTCATCTCGCCGGAGGGAAGACGCAGTGTTGCGAACTTTCCTTCCTTAGCCATAAGCTGTGCGGCATTGCCGGCAGCCCTTACCATCTGGCCTCCCTTGCCGGGAAGCAGCTCTATATTGTGTACCATGGTACCTACAGGGATCTCTGACAGGGGCAGGCAGTTGCCGGGACGGATCTCGGCGTTAACGCCGTTCATGATCTTCATGCCGTCCTTAAGTCCCTCGGGAGCCAGGATGTAGGCCTTCTCGCCATCTGCGTAGCAGATAAGAGCGATGTTTGCGGTACGGTTAGGATCGTACTCTATACCGATTACCTTTGCAGGTACGTCGTCCTTAAGACGCTTGAAATCAACGATCCTGTATTTCTGTCTGTTGCCGCCGCCGTGATGTCTTACAGTGATCTTACCCTGATTGTTGCGGCCGGCTGTCTTGTCCTTCTTCGCAAGAAGTGATTTCTCGGGTGATTTCTTAGTGATCTCTGAGAAATCAGAACCGGTCATGTTTCTTCTTGACGGTGTATAGGGATTATACTTTTTAATACCCATTTCTCTTCTCCTTT
>JAFYCS010000113.1 GCA_017539565.1 Lachnospiraceae bacterium | reverse complement strand
GGTGCCGTACTTCTCATGGAAATCCAGATCGGGGTGGTAACCTAAAAGGTCCAGTATCTTTTCCCCGTACAGCTCCCTTTCGTACTTGCTCTCGGTTATGTTCTCGTATTCACGGAAGTAAACATCGGTATCGGTCTGGTCCATGTAGTAGTACATGGCGCGGATCTGATATAGGCCCTCGTCCTGACCCGTACCGTAATATCCGGTAATGTTCCCACGAGATATGAATGTTGCAGCCACCAGTATTATTGCAAGCGGAAGGTATTCCTTCCAGTGGTAGCGTATTACCGGCAGCTCGAAGCGCTTTACCACCAGCTGAATTATCAATATGACCAGCAGGAGTGCCATGGTGATAACGGCGCTGCGCCCCACCATGAATATCTCCAGCAGGAAGAGCATGCCGCTCACAAAAGCATATGCGGCCAGATATCCGCCGCAGCCCAGTATCAGTACCTTGGCGGCATCCACTTTCCTGTGGGCAAGGGCCGCAACACCCATACTCAGCAGCAGCCCCGCCAGGAATACAAACATTAACATTTTGTCACCATTTCATTATAGATAGCCTCTATGCCACCCAGCATATCTTCCATGGGGAAGGTCTTCTCCGGCACTTCCTCAAAGGCATCTTCTTTCCCTTCTATCACCGCCTGCAGCTTATCGGCCAGATCGGCGGCATCCCTGTTTTTGAATGAACGGCACTTGCCGAATGCGACCTCGGGAAGTGATCCTCCGTCGCTGTAGATAAGAGGCGTTCCGCTCTGGCAGGTCTCCAGTGCGGAGAAGCCGAAGCCTTCCGTAAGAGAAGGCACCACAACGCAATCAGCCTGTCTGATGCAGGCAGCCAGCTCATCTCTGGGAAGTGAAGGGCGCACCCTCACCTGTCCGCGCAGATGATCGTTACGCATGCGCTCTAAAAACTGGCGTCTGGGCTTTACAGGCTCCTTACCCAGCAGGAAACAGAAACGCACGTTGCTTAAGTCCACTCCTCTCTGCACCAGCGTGCAGATAGCCTTTTCGTATACATATACGCCCTTGGTCTTTCCGGGACGTCCATAGTATAGGAAGATGAACTGATCCTTCACCTTGAAGTATTCCCTGATATTAAAGCTCTTGCTCACCGGCTGCTCTTCCTTGCCCATTTCGTTGGCAAGGTATACACGGCGCACGTCTTTCTTCTTTCCGCAGTATTTCTGATAATCGTTTTTGGTGGCGTCGGATATCGCATGGTATACATCGAACTTTTTGCGGCAGCAATACTGCTCCACAACGTCATATATGACCGCACGGTGGAATGAATCCGACCAGAACCACTTGTGTCCGCGCACCTCAAATACCGTAAGCAGCGCGGGTTTTTTATACTTTTTTGCAAGCTCGCTGACAACAGGTGCCGTAGTGAATATGGAAGTATGCACCACATCACACCACTCTATCTGCGGCTCGATATCCTTTTTCTTGGGGAAGGGATGTCCGAAGGCACTCTTCCATTTGCAGTACCATATATCGATCCCGTCGATGTTCATCGCCCCGTTGTGTTCATCATCTACCTTCTCTGCTACCACATGCACTTCGTGACCGCGTTCCACCATACCCTTGGCGAGCTCATAAAACATGGTCTCTGCGCCACCCACATAAGGGTAAAAATGCGGCAGTATCATCGCTATCTTCACTTATTGTTACCCCCTCTGTACCACTGTTCAAGCATAAGTACATTCCATATAAGCCTTGGTGAGCGGCCGTTCTTTGAAAATTCCGCCCACAGTTTCAGCATTTCCTTTTTGTTGATGAGCCCGTCTGCTGCAGCCTTTGAATTGCTGATCAGCTCGTCTGCCCATTCTTTTGTATCTCCTTCCTTAAGCCAGCGCTCAAGAGGCACGGCAAAGCCCTTCTTGGGCCTGTCCATAAGCTCTTTGGGCACATAGCGGTAAAGTACTTCCTTAAGTACCTTCTTTGCCGTGGTGCCGTCGTACTTGTATTCCGAAGGAAGGCTCAGCGCAAACTCCACCACATCCCTGTCCAGCATGGGTATCCTGTTTTCCAGGGATACGGCCATACCGGCCCTGTCCACCTTTACCAGTATGTCATCCGGATGGTAACGCAGCATATCGTCAAGCATCATCTGCTGCAGCTCGTCTCCCGGAAGCTTTGACATTGATAAGGACATGGGACCGTCTGTCAGTCTGTCTATATAGGGATCGTAATGATCCACCGCCTCTTTGAACTCAAGTATATTGCCGGCCTTAAGGCACATGCCTGCACGGTATGCCTTAGGTATGCCGCCTATGACACCCGATGCCGCACCGCCCGCCATCTTTCTTAACGGTACCGGTACGTACTTTATCTTATTCCACAGATCCAGCATCTGAGGATAGGTCCTGTATCCGCAGAAGAGCTCGTCTCCGGCGTCGCCGCTTAGGCACACCGTGACCTTGCTCTTTGCCAGGGCACTTACCAGATAGGTAGGTATCTGTGAAGAATCCGCATAAGGTTCCCCGTAGATAGAGGATATGCGGGGTATAACATCCTTTAAGTCCTTCTCCGTCACGTACTGCTGCGTATGGTCCGTGCCCAGATGCTCTGCTATGGCAGCGGCTTCCGGCACCTCATCGTACTTCTTATCGTCAAAGCCTATGGAGAAGGTCTTTACGTCGCCGGGCCTTATCTTGCTCATGAGGGCCACTACCGTTGCGGAATCTATACCGCCGGAGAGATACGCACCCAGAGGCACATCAGAGGCCAGCTGCCCCCTTACCGCTTCGGTAAGCAGGCGGTCCAGCTCATCAGCCGCTTCTTCAAAGCTGCCCTTAAAAGGCTCATCCTGCATGCGCTGCGCGACTTTCCTGATATTGTAATACTTGCCCTGCTTGATATCGCCGTCACTGTAGGGTTCGGAGATACGCAGTATCCCGCCGGGCTTTAATTTATATATATTCTCGTATATCGTTAAGGGCGCGGGTATATAGCCGTAGAGCATATACGCACTGAGCACTCCCCTGTTTATCTGCGCATCAAATCCCGGGAAACGCGTGATGGCTCCCAGCTCCGACGCAAACACGAAGCTTCCGTTCACGCGGCCGTAGTACAGGGGCTTCTCCCCTATACGGTCACGCATCAGGGTCAGGTTACGCTCCCAGCGGTCAAAGAGTGCGATGGCGAACATGCCTTTTATACACGCCAGGGTCTTCTCTGCCCCCAGCTTCTCAAAGGCTTCCAGCAGCACCTCCGTATCGGAAGTACCCCTTAGCTTAAGTCCGTACATCTTTTCCTTAAGCTCTTCGACATTATATATCTCGCCGTTATAGACCATGACATAACGTCCGGAAGCACTTAACATGGGCTGCGCGCCTGCAGGGCTTAGATCCCTTATGGACAGACGTCGATGACCCAGACTCACGCCACTCTCCTCATCGAGCCAGTGCCCTTCGGCATCCGGTCCCCTGTGGATGATCGCGTCAGTCATGGACTTTATCACTGCAGTTCTGTCTACACTGCCGTCAATAAAGCCTGCTATGCCGCACATGTGTTTTCCCCCAGACATAGTTTCATAACTATATATTGTAGCATAAAATGTGGGATTTGACTATATAGAAAAAAAGGTGGGAAGATCGTCTTGTGACCCATGGTTTATTGGGGAGGTGTTTCGCTGTTCTTTATCACAGCGCAGCCGTTTATCATGGCCACCGATCCTTTATCGGGCCATACGGGCATGGCTGCAAATTCATCGCTGTTCACGATATTCAGATAGCTTTCAACATCGATCCAGCTGGCTTCGATCCCCATATATTCGCGGAAGAAATGATATCTGCCCTGGGTCATGCCGTAGCAGTCTTCCCAGAGTATGGGACCTGCTCCTATCCTTGAATATTCAAACATCTGCGCATATATCCCGCGCAGGTCACTGTAATCTATCGGACCTCCCAGCACTATGGGGGTCTCGCCGTAATTGAAATCATCCAGTTCGTATGCCTGTCCCACCATCAGCACTGCCTGGTCTATACAGTGATCATAGATCATCTTATTGAGCATCCAGGTACAGTTGGCGCTGAGCACATAGGTACATACCAGCACAAAGACAGCTGCAGACAAAGCCGCTGCCGTGATCTTCCGTATCCATCCTTCACTCATCAGTTCTATCAGTGCAAAAGCAAGTGCAAATATCAGCACATACTGATGACGCATTACATTGTTTATGCCGTTCGAAGGGAAGAGCACCACGCATACATTCATAGCCAGGGGCAGAAGCAGGAAGGCAGCAGCCGCCATGACCGCATGTAAAAGCTTTTTCTTTTTGATGCAGATTAAGATACCTGCTATCATTGCAGCTGCGAGCACCACAAATACCAGCACATACAGCTTGTTCTTGAACAGCCGCACCTGTTCCATAAAGGGCGTGAAAAACCAGATATAGGAATACTTAAGTGTAAAGCCAAGATTCTCTATTATGCTGCCCACTGAAAAGCCGTTCACCCTGTCCGAAGCAGATACATGATAGTGGTCTATCATAAATGACGTAACGGGAAAGTTTATAAGGCAGGCGGCCAGTGCAGATCCTGCTGCCGCCCCAAGGCGCAGCCACGCCTTTTTAAGCCCGTCTTCCTTTATGACATCCATGATGAACATTATAAGACCCAGGGCCGCTATCTCCGCTATATAGGCCTGATATGAACCCAGCATCAGCAGAAAACAGGGGACCGAAAAGGCTATCTTTAAAGGCTTCAGGTCTCTTATCAGCCATATCCCCAGCACCACGATAAGGAAAGAAAATGAATATGAAAGCGCCATATAAAGATAGGCAAACTGGTCTGTTATCACGGGAAAACTTATAAAAACCGCAGACAAAAGCACCCGGTATACAGTCGACTTCAGCTTGAGCATATCGACCAGCAGCACGCAGCTTACCGCTATCATGGCACAGTAGACCGTAACAACGATAAAGGGGATTATCACATTTTTACCGAAGAAAATATCGAGATATCTGATCATCCACCTGGCGCATTCCGTAGCCCAGTCGGCGTTCCTGTAAAAATGCACGCCCTCCGCTACGGAGTCAGGTCCGCCATGCCCGTATATAGCCAGATAAAAATAACAGAAAAAACAGGTCAGGGCAGCCGTGACCGATATCGGCCTGCCGCCGTTGTCCTTAAACAGACTTTCAAAAGACGTTTTAAATCTGCTGATCATGGATCAAAGTACCTTTGAAAGAAAATCCTTAAGTCTCGGATGCTTGGGATTACCGAAGAACTCCGCAGGTTCGGCGCTTTCCAACACCTTGCCTTCGTCTATAAAGAGCACCCTGTTGGCTACTTCGCGGGCGAAGCCCATCTCGTGGGTGACTATTATCATGGTCATGCCTTCCTTTGCCACCTCCCGCATAAGGTCTAAAACTTCACCGACCATCTCGGGATCCAGGGCGCTGGTGGGCTCGTCAAAAAGTATTACCTTGGGCTTCATGGCCAGGGCGCGTACTATGGCCACACGCTGCTTCTGTCCGCCTGATAAGGTGGAAGGATATACATCTGCCTTATCCTCAAGGCCTATACGTTTAAGGAGCTCCATGGCTTCCTTCTTTGCCTTTTCCTTTATCTCCGCAACAGATTTGTAGCCGCTCTGTTCCTTGAGCTTGCGGAAAGCCTTCTTTCCCGTATGTACGGGAGCCAGCATGATATTCTGGATGACCGTCTTGTTATTGAAGAGGTTGAAATGCTGGAACACCATGCCCATATTCTGCCTGTGGACATTGATATCCACGGACATATCAGCCAGGTCCTCACCGTCGAACATGATGTGTCCGGCAGTAGGATCCTCCATGCAGTTCAGACAGCGCAGGAAGGTACTCTTACCGGAGCCGGAGGGCCCGATAACGCAGATGATATCGCCGCGTTTTACGGTAAGGTCTATACCGTTTAACACGTGCTTATCGTCAAAGTCCTTCTTAAGGCCTTCGACTTTAAGTATCACTTCGTCTTCTGTTGCAGCTGCTTTGTTTTCACTCATTTTCTTCTGTCACTCTTTGCGAAATAATGCTCCATGAGCTTGATCAGTATACTGATGATAACCACCATCACTATGTATATCAAAGCCATGACTATATAAGGTACCATGAACTCGTAGCTGTTACTGCCTATGTAATTGAAGGCCACATACAGATCGGATGCGCCTACGAAGCTTACGACGGATGTCTCCTTGATCAGGGCGATGAACTCGTTACCCAGCGTGGGCAGTATGTTCTTTATGGCCTGGGGGATGACTATCATCATCATCGTCGCGGAAAAACTGAGGCCCACAGCCCTGCCGGCTTCCATCTGGCCCGGATCCACAGACTGTATGCCGGCGCGCATCATCTCGGAAATATAGGCACCGCTGTTTAATGAGAATACCAGCACCGATACCTGTACACTGTCTATCTTGATGCCCAGTATGGGCAGCAGTACGTAATAGAAAAGCAGCAGCTGCACCACCATGGGGGTTCCGCGGAAGAAGCCCACATAGAAAGAGCAGATGCCGTTAAGTATGCGGGGCAGGCGCTTATACTTGGGCATAACCCTGATCGCTGCGATGAGCGTTCCGATAAGCGTGCCGAAAAGGAGCCCAAGAACCGCTATGATAAGCGTGTTCTTAAGCCCCTCCTGAACTCTTTTGTATCCTCCGTACTCTATAAAGTACTTAAGGAATCTGTTCCATTTTTGAGAAAAGTCACCCATTTAGTAATATTACTGCAGATTGTTGATGGATTCAACGATGAACTTTGCAGGTGCAGCATCGATGATCACGTAAGTCAGGTTACCGTTTAAAAGATCCTGTACTGCAAGTGAGCCGTTCTTGTAGCCTACTGTAGTCATGTTGTATCCGTCAAAGCCCCACTCCTCATCGCCTTCGCAATAGAACTGGCCTGTGGTACCGTTCTGTACGCCTACCTTAACGTCAGAACCCTTAGCCTTGAGTATAGCCTCGATATCTGCTGCGCTTGTGCAGGAAGAGAACTCATCATTGTTTGAAGGAACGATAAGTCTCTGGGAAGCGGTGTAGTATGAAGTAGTAAAGTTAACGATCTCTTTACGCTCGTCGGTAACGGTAAGACCGCTCATGGACATGTCTGACTTGCCCTGGTTTACGGAAAGCAGCACTGCATCGAAATCCATGTTCTGGATCACCAGCTCCTTGCCAAGGTAATTGGCAAGACCTGCAGCTATCTCCATGTCAACGCCGTAGTAATTGTCACCCTCCATGTACTCAAAAGGTGCGAATGCTGCATTGGTAGCTACCAGCAGCTGCTCCTTGCTGTCATCCTGGGCTGCGCTGACTACGGGTGTAGGGGTGCCGTTTCCGAAATACTTCTCGCAGATGGCATCAAAGGTGCCGTCTGACTTGATCTGTGCGATATAGCTGTTTACTGACTCCAGCAGCTCGGGCTGGTTCTGATCGATAGCAAATGCATACTCCTCTTCGGTCAGGTCGATATCGATAACCTTTGCGGTAACCTTATCGGGTGCAGGGCCGTCCTCCCCGCTGCTGCCGTTAGTGCAGCCTGCGAGTGCGCCAAAGGCCATAACGGCTGTCAGTACTGTTGCGATGATCTTCTTTTTCATAATTCTCTCCTTTTGTTAACTGTTATTTTATCGATTCATGCCAGTTCTGCAGGGACTTCACATCGCTCCTGCCGTGCTTGCGTACGTGGCGGATACCGTCGGCTGCTGCAGCGGCTGCTGCAACGGTGGTGATGTAAGGTATGCGTGCCTTGATGGCTGCCTTTCTTAAGTAGCTGTCGTCGTTTACGCTGTCCTTGCCGGCAGGTGTGTTGACGATAAGCTGGATATCACCGTTGGTGATAAGGTCTAAGATATTGGGTCTGCCTTCGTAGAGCTTCTTAACCTTCTCTACGGGGATGCCTGATTCTGCGATCAGGTCGCAGGTGGTGCCTGTTGCCAGGATCTTGAACCCTGCTTCGTGGAAGCTCTTTGCAACTGCTGCTATCTCGGGCTTATCCTTGCGGTTAACGGAGATGAGCACGGTTCCTTCAAGAGGAAGACCTGCGTTTGCTGCTTCTTCTGCCTTGTAGAATGCGCCTGCCAGGGACTTGCTGATGCCCAGAACCTCACCGGTGGAGCGCATCTCGGGCCCAAGTATGGGATCCACTTCCTGGAACATATTGAAGGGGAATACCGCTTCCTTAACGCCGTAGTAAGGGATCTCCCTCTCCTTAAGCTCAGGCACGGGTGAAGGCCTGCCGGTCAGTGAACCGGTGATGATATCGGTAGCCAGGGGCACCATGCGGATGCCGCAGACCTTGGATACCAGAGGCACGGTACGTGATGCGCGGGGATTAGCCTCCAGCACGAATACCTTTCCGTCCTCGATAGCGTACTGCATGTTCATAAGACCTACGACATGCATCTCCTCAGCGATCTTTCTGGTGTACTCCTTGATGGTCTCCAGATTCTCTGCAGGGATGTGCTTTGAAGGTATCATGCAGGCACTGTCACCTGAGTGGATACCTGCAAGCTCGATATGCTCCATAACAGCGGGTACGAATGCGTGGGTACCATCGCTGATGGCGTCTGCTTCGCACTCAAGTGCATGATGCAGGAATCTGTCTATAAGTATGGGCCTGTCGGGTGTTACGCCAACAGCGGCCTTCATATAATCTGTGATGCTCTCTTCGTCGTAAACTACTTCCATTCCGCGGCCGCCCAGCACGTAGGAAGGACGAACCATTACGGGATAGCCGATGCGCTCTGCTATGGCCTTCGCCTCATCAACGGTGGTAGCCATGCCGCTCTCGGGCATCGGGATGCCCAGCTTATCCATCATAGCACGGAACAGGTCACGATCCTCAGCCAGGTCAATGACTTCAGGGCTGGTACCTAAGATGTTCACGCCGTTCTTCTTAAGGTCTGCTGCCAGGTTAAGAGGGGTCTGGCCGCCGAACTGTGCGATAACGCCCACGGGCTTCTCCTTGTGGTAGATGCTCAGCACATCCTCAAGGGTAAGAGGCTCGAAGTAGAGCTTATCGGAAGTATCGTAGTCGGTAGACACGGTCTCCGGATTGCAGTTAACGATGATGGTCTCGAAGCCCAGCTTCTTAAGACTCATAGCCGCATGTACGCAGCAGTAGTCAAACTCTATGCCCTGGCCTATACGGTTGGGACCGCCGCCAAGTATCATTATCTTCGGCTTTGAACTTCCTGCCTCGTCGGCTGTACTCTGTCCGTCCCGACTCGCTAAAACGCTTTCGGCTCCGGACAGAGATACAGCCTCCGATCCACTTGCCTTCAGAGCCTCATTGGCTCCTGCGCAGTTGTAGCTTGAGTAGTAGTAGCAGCTGTCCTGGGTACCGGAAACGTGTACCTTATCCCAGTGCTCTTCGCAGCCTGCCTTAAGGCGTGCGTTGCGGATATCGTCCTCGGATACCTCAAGGATCTCGCTTAAGTACTTATCGGAGAAGCCGTCCTTCTTTGCCTGAACCAGCTTGTCATCAGAAGGTACCTTGCCCTTGAATTCAGCAACCAGAGCCTCTTCCTCATCTACCAGTTCCTTCATCTGCTCGATGAAGTACTTTTTAACCTTTGTGATATCGTGGATCTCGTCTACGGTAGCACCCTTTCTTAATGCTTCATACATCTGGAAGTGACGCTCCGAATTGGGAGTGATCAGCTTCTGCAGAAGCTCTTCCTTGCTCAGCTCATAGAAGTTCTTTACATGTCCCAGACCGTAACGTCCCTTCTCCAGCGAACGTACTGCCTTCTGGAAAGCTTCCTTGTAGTTCTTACCGGTGCTCATTACTTCGCCTACGGCGCGCATCTGAGTACCGAGTTTATCTTCTACGCCTTTGAATTTCTCAAATGCCCATCTGGCAAACTTAATCACCACATAGTCACCGTCCGGAACGTACTTATCAAGAGTGCCGTACTTACCACAGGGTATATCCTTAAGCGTAAGGCCCGTTGCAAGCATGGCCGATACAAGCGCTATGGGGAAGCCTGTAGCCTTGGATGCAAGTGCCGAAGAACGTGAAGTACGGGGATTGATCTCTATAACTATGATACGGTCGCTTACGGGATCGTGTGCGAACTGTACGTTGGTACCGCCGATGACCTGGATACGGTCTACGATCTTGTAAGCCTGCTCCTGCAGTCTCTTCTGCAGGTCTTCGGATATGGTCAGCATGGGTGCGGTACAGAAGGAATCACCTGTGTGTACGCCCATGGGATCTACGTTCTCTATGAAGCAGACGGTGATCATGTTGCCGTCCTTATCACGGACAACCTCAAGCTCCAGCTCTTCCCAGCCTGCCACGCACTCTTCTACCAGTACCTGTCCTACAGGGCTTGCCTGAAGACCTCTTGCACAAACGGTCTTGAGCTCTTCTTTGTTATATACCAGACCGCCGCCGGTACCGCCCATGGTGTATGCGGGACGCAGAACTACGGGGTATCCCAGCTCGTCTGCTATCTTAAGAGCCTCATCGACACTGTAGCTTACTTCGCTGCGTGCCATGCCTATGCCAAGGCTCTCCATTGTCTCCTTAAACTCTATACGGTCTTCGCCGCGCTCTATGGCATCTACCTGAACACCGATTACCTTTACGCCGTACTTATCGAGTATGCCTTTCTTGTTAAGCTCTGCGCAGAGGTTAAGTCCGGACTGTCCGCCCAGGTTGGGAAGCAGTGCATCGGGTCTTTCCTTCTCGATGATCTGCTCAAGTCTCTCTGCGTTCAGAGGCTCGATATAAGTAACATCTGCCATTTCGGGATCCGTCATGATGGTGGCGGGATTTGAGTTGACCAGGATGATCCTGTAACCCAGCTTGCGCAGTGCCTTGCAGGCCTGTGT
>JAFYCS010000112.1 GCA_017539565.1 Lachnospiraceae bacterium | reverse complement strand
GCAGATCTGCTCCGCCAGTCTGCTGCAGATGTAGGTAACGATCACCGTCTGGGAGCTAACGAGGCACCCCCCGCTATCATATCAATGTTCCTTGGCGATCAGCTTCAGGACGTTGTAGAGCAGCTGGTATCCACCGGAACCGCTAAGAAGTCAAAGAAGAGCGGAAAGCTTGAAACAGGCGTATCCACTCTGCCCGATCTGGATAAGGATGCAACAGACCGTAACCGTACTTCACCTTTTGCATTCACCGGTAACAAGTTTGAGTTCCGTATGGTAGGTTCAAACGATTCCGTAGCAGGCCCCAACACCGTACTGAATGCCATTGCAGCAGAAGCATTCTGCGAAGCTGCCGACAGACTTGAGAAATCAAAGAACTTTGATAAGGAAGTACATGACATAATCAAAGAGTACATGACCGATCACCAGAGGATCATCTTCAACGGTGACGGATACTCACAGGAGTGGGTTGAGGAAGCTGCACGCAGAGGACTGCCCAACATCCGTTCAATGGTAGAAGCTGTTGATGCACTGCTTTCAAAGAAGAGTGTTAAGATGTTTGAGAAGTTCAAGATCTTCACCAAGGCAGAGCTTCAGTCACGTGCAGAGGTTACTTATGAGACCTATGCAAAGACCATCAATATCGAAGCACTTACCATGATCGATATGTCCAAGAAGCAGATCATTCCCGCAGTTATGTCTTACAGCGGAACACTTGCTGAGACAGTACTCAAGGTTAAGGAAGCCGGCGGAGACGTAAGCGTTGTCAAGGAAAGCTTAAAGAACGTAACAGAGAAGCTTGCTGAGATGAAAGCAGCTCTGGATAAGCTTGAGAAAGACCTGGCAAAGGCAGCAACCATCTCTGATGAAAAGAAGCTTGCGTTCTTCTATAAGGATACGATCTTTGCAGATATGAGCGCTCTCAGAGCTCCCGCAGATGCACTGGAGATGATGGTAGACAAGAACGTATGGCCTATTCCTACTTACGGGGATATGTTGTTCGAGGTATAAAAAGATCCTTCGCTTCGCTCAGAATGACATGCAGTAAGGTGTCATTCTGAGGAGCGTAGCGAAGAAGAATCCTTACATAGAGTAAATTTTGACAAAGACGTCAAAAGGAGAGGAACTCTTTTTGACGTCTTTGTTTTTGTGAGTACAAAACTACACACACAAAAAAGAAATGAAGAGAGGAGCTTTACGAAAATGGAGGAAAGTCAGCAGGGTTTATACAGAAAAGAATTTGAGCATGACAACTGCGGTATAGGTGCCGTAGTTGATATCAAAGGAAAAAAGAGCCATGCTACAGTAGAAAATGCACTTGGGATAGTAGAGAATCTCGAGCACCGCGCAGGTAAAGATGCGGAAGGAAAGACCGGAGACGGCGTAGGTATACTTTTACAGATATCCCACAAGTTCTTCAAAAAGCACAGCGGTCTTGAACTGGGTGAAGAGAGAGACTACGGTATCGCACAGCTTTTTATGCCTCAGACGGAGCTTAAGCGCGCCCAGGCTAAAAAGATGTTCGAAGTCATAATCGAGAAAGAAGGGCTTAAGTTAATAGGCTGGAGAGAAGTGCCCTCCTGCCCCGAAGTACTGGGACAGAGAGCACTTGATTGCATGCCTTTCATCATGCAGGCTTTCATCGAGAGACCTGAAGATGTTGAGAGAGGTTTAGCCTTTGACAGGAAGCTTTACATAGCAAGAAGAGAATTTGAACAGAGTAACGATAATACATATGTAGTATCGATGAGCAGCAGGACCATAGTATACAAGGGTATGTTCCTGGTAGGCCAGCTGCGTACATTCTTTAAGGATCTTCAGGACAAGGATTACGAATCTGCAATCGCAGTCGTACATTCACGTTTTTCAACCAATACAAATCCCAGCTGGGAGAGAGCACATCCCAACCGTTTCATAGTACATAACGGTGAGATCAATACCATCCACGGCAATGCCGATAAGATGCTGGCAAGAGAAGAGAACATGGACAGCGAATTCCTTAAGGAAGACCTGCACAAGGTGCTGCCCGTTGTCAACCGTGACGGTTCCGATTCATCAATGCTCGATAATACACTGGAATTCCTGGTAATGAGCGGAATGGAACTGCCCCTTGCTGCTATGATCTGTATCCCCGAGCCCTGGGCTAACAATGATACGATCTCCCAGGAGATAAGGGATTTCTACCAGTATTATGCAACGATGATGGAGCCCTGGGACGGACCTGCATCCATACTGTTTTCCGACGGTGACATTGTGGGTGCTATATTGGACAGAAACGGACTGCGTCCTTCCAGATATTATATTACCGATGATGACAAGCTGATCCTTTCATCAGAGGTTGGCGTGCTTCCCGTTGAAGAGGAGCATATAGTACTTAAGGAACGTCTGCATCCCGGAAAGCTGCTGCTGGTAGATACACTGCAGGGCAGGGTTATAGACGATCATGAACTGAAAGAGCGTTATGCGCATGCACATCCTTACGGTGAGTGGATCGACAGTAACATGTTAAGTCTTAAGGACATCCATATCCCCAATGTAAGGACTATTGAATACCAGCCGGAGGAGAGAGCCAGACTGCAGAAGGCATTCGGTTATACCTTTGAGCAGTACCGTACCTCGATCCTTAACATGGCACTTAACGGCGGAGAAGGGATCGCGGCAATGGGCTGTGACACTCCCCTTGCAGTGCTTTCAAAAGAAGACAGGCCGCTGTTTGATTACTTCAAGCAGATGTTCGCACAGGTTACCAATCCCCCCATTGATGCTATACGTGAGGAGATAGTTACCGCAACGACAGTTTATGTCGGACGTGACGGAAACCTTCTTGAGCCTGCTCCGGAGAACTGTCATGTACTTAAGATAAACAATCCCATACTTACCAATACCGATCTTTTAAAGATCAAGCATATCGATCATGAAGGCTTTAAGGCAGGTGTGGTTTCAACTCTGTATTATAAGTCAACAAAGCTTGAACGTGCTATCGACAGACTCTTTGTAGATGTTGATAAGGCATACCGTGACGGAGTGAATCTCCTGATATTATCAGACCGCGGTGTTGATGAGAACCACCTGGCTATACCTTCACTGCTGGCTGTTTCCGCAGTACACCAGCATCTGGTACAGACCAAGAGACGTACATCACTTGCCATCATCCTTGAGAGCGGCGAGCCCAGAGAAGTACATCATTTTGCAACGCTTTTAGGTTTCGGTGCAAGTGCCATCAACCCTTATCTGGCACTGGATACCATCCATGAGCTGATCGATAACAACATGCTCAATAAGGACTACTATGCTGCAGTTGATGATTATAATCATGCAGTGCTTTCCGGTATCGTAAAGATCGCATCAAAGATGGGTATCTCCACGATACAGTCTTATCAGGGCTCAAAGATCTTCGAAGCAGTCGGTGTTTCGAAGGAAGTCATAGATAAATACTTCAGCGGTACCATAAGCCGTGTGGGCGGTATCACACTTCAGGATCTGGAAAGATCCGTAGACCGTCTGCATTCGGAAGCATTCGATCCCCTGGGACTTTATACGGATCTTACCCTGGATTCCATCGGTGCACATAAGATGCGCAGTCAGGGAGAGCAGCACAGATATAATCCTGCAACGATACATCTGCTGCAGTATTCCACCAGGACCGGTGATTATAATAAGTTTAAGGAATATACCGAAAAGGTTGATGCGGAGAATCACGGAAACCTCCGCGGACTCCTGGATTTCAAATATGCGGATACTCCCATCAGTATCGATGAGGTAGAGTCTGTAGATGAGATCGTAAAGCGCTTCAAGACAGGTGCTATGAGCTACGGTTCCATTTCACAGGAAGCACATGAGACTCTGGCTATAGCAATGAACCATCTGCACGGTAAGTCAAATACCGGTGAAGGCGGTGAGAGTGACGAGCGTATCGCTTCCGCAGGATCCGACAACGACCGCTGCTCGGCTATCAAGCAGGTGGCCAGCGGACGATTCGGTGTTACCAGTTCTTATCTGGTATCCGCAAAAGAGATACAGATAAAGATGGCACAGGGAGCAAAGCCCGGCGAAGGCGGACATCTTCCCGGAAAGAAAGTTTATCCCTGGATCGCAAAGACAAGACATTCAACGCCCGGCGTAAGCCTTATATCTCCCCCGCCTCATCACGATATCTATTCGATCGAGGACCTTGCACAGCTGATCTATGATCTGAAGTGCGCTAACCGTTATGCGGATATATCCGTAAAGCTGGTTTCCGAAGCTGGTGTCGGTACCATAGCTGCCGGTGTTGCAAAGGCCGGAGCACAGGTAATACTTATCTCAGGTTATGACGGAGGTACCGGTGCGGCACCCCGTTCATCCATACATCATGCAGGACTTCCCTGGGAGCTGGGACTTGCAGAGACACATCAGACACTGATACAGAACGGACTGCGCAGCCGCGTACGTATAGAGACGGACGGTAAG
The DNA here is from genome assembly GCA_017539565.1 of Lachnospiraceae bacterium. Taxonomy (GTDB): domain Bacteria; phylum Bacillota; class Clostridia; order Lachnospirales; family Lachnospiraceae; genus NK4A136. Next base: position 7,294 of record JAFYCS010000112.1, on the reverse strand, counting down.
CTCATGAGCGGCCGTGACGTGGTTGTAGCGGCTCTGCTTGGTGCGGAGGAATTCGGTTTCGCAACAGCACCCCTTGTAACAATGGGCTGCGTGATGATGCGTGTATGTAACCTGGATACCTGCCCCGTAGGTGTGGCTACACAGAATCCCAAGCTGCGTGAGAGATTCAAAGGCAAGCCCGAATATGTTGAGAATTTCATGCGCTTTATCGCACAGGAGATGCGTGAATACATGGCTAAACTGGGCGTAAGAAGCGTAAACGAGCTGGTGGGCAGGACCGATCTGCTCGTAAGAAACAACGAAGTAAGCTGCCCTCACGAAGGCGGTGTAGACCTTAGTGCAGTGCTGCACGGATGTGAGAGCGCAACCTTTGATCCCAAGGATGTATATGACTTCAAGCTTGAAGAGACAAAGGATATGAAGGAGCTTCTCAAGAAGTGCAAGAAAGCTGTAGAAGGCGGAGAGAAGCTGGAGATAAATGTTAATGTATCAAATACAGACAGAGCATTCGGTACCATACTGGGAAGTGAGATAAGCAGACAGCATAAGGATGGTCTGGAAGAAGACAGCATCCTGGTACACTGCAACGGTGCCGGCGGACAGAGCTTCGGTGCATTCATTCCCAAGGGACTTACCCTGGAGCTTACGGGTGATTCCAATGACTACTTCGGTAAGGGCTTATCAGGCGGTAAGCTTATCGCGAAAGTTGCACCCGGTGCGAAGTATAAGCCTGAAGAAAACGTGATAGTAGGTAATGTTGCACTCTACGGTGCTACCAGCGGATATGCATTCATTAACGGTGTTGCAGGTGAGCGTTTTGCAGTACGTAACTCCGGTGCATACGCAGTAGTTGAAGGCGTAGGCGAGCACGGCTGTGAGTATATGACAGGCGGACGTGTGGTAGTACTGGGACACACAGGCAAGAACTTCGCAGCAGGTATGAGCGGCGGTGTTGCTTATGTTCTGGACGAAGAAAACGTATTGTATAAGAACCTTAACAAAGAAATGATCTCTCTTGAAAAGGTTGAGAACAAGTATGATATACAGGAGCTCAAGAGCCTGATAGAGGCGCATGTTAATGCTACCGGATCTGCTATAGGCAAGAGAGTACTGGATGACTTTGACAATATGCTCCCCCATTTTAAAAAGCTGATACCTCATGAGTACAAGAAGGTTATGAGCCTTTCGACTACCCTTGAAGAAAAGGGATTATCGGCAGAAGAAGCACAGATGGAAGCATTTTTGAAATTACACGGGGAGGGCTGAGACAATGGGAAAAGCAACCGGATTTTTAGAATATGAAAGAGAGCAGGGAGCAGTAGTTCCCGAGAAGGAAAGGATCAAGAACTTTAAGGAGTTCCACGGAAGATTAAATATAGAGAAGCAGCGTGAGCAGGCTGCAAGATGTATGGCCTGCGGCGTACCTTTCTGCCAGTACGGCCAGATGATAAGCGGTATGGCCAGCGGATGCCCGCTGCATAACCTGGTACCGGAGACCAACGATCTGGTATATATGGGAAACTTTGAACAGGCATACAGACGTCTGTCAAAGACCCATCCCTTACCGGAGTTCACCTGCAGGGTATGTCCCGCACTTTGCGAAGCTGCATGTACCTGCAATTTAAACGGTGATCCCGTATCAACAAAGGAAAATGAAAAAGCCATAATCGAAGCTGCATTTAAGGAAGGCTGGGTACAGCCCATCATTCCCAAGGTACGCAGCGGAAAGAGCGTAGCTGTGGTAGGCAGCGGCCCTTCCGGACTGGCGGCTGCGGTAATGTTAAACCGCAGGGGACACAATGTGACCGTATATGAGAGAAGTGACCGTATAGGCGGACTCTTAAGATACGGTATCCCCAACATGAAGCTCGAGAAGAACGTGATCGACAGACGTGTTGAGCTGATGAAAAAGGAAGGTGTTGAGTTTATTACCGGCGTGAACGTCGGCGTAGATATCACCGCAGAGGATCTTAAGAAGAAATATGATGCTGTCGTTTTATGCTGCGGTGCATCCAACCCCAGGGATATCAACGCTCCCGGCAGGGATGCAGAGGGCATCTACTTTGCGGTAGACTTCCTTGGCAAAGTAACTAAGGCACTTCTTGACAGTGATTTTGAGAAGCCTCCCGTAGAGCTGGCAAAGGATAAGGATGTCATCGTCATCGGCGGTGGTGATACCGGTAATGACTGCGTAGGTACCGTTATAAGACTTGGGGCAAAGAGCGTTAAGCAGCTGGAGATGATGCCCTGCCCGCCCACAGAGCGTGCGGCTAATAATCCCTGGCCCGAATGGCCCAAGGTGCTTAAGACAGACTACGGTCAGGAAGAAGCCATAGCTGTATTCGGCAGTGATCCCCGTATCTATCAGACAACGGTAAAGGAATTCATCAAAGATAAGAAGGGTAAGCTTAAGGAAGCTGTACTTGTAAAGCTTAAAGCAGAGAAGGATCCCAAGAGCGGACGTATGATGATGGTACCCGTTGAAGGAAGCGAAGAGAAAGTTCCCTGCCAGCTGGTATTGATAGCAGCTGGTTTCCTTGGAAGCCAGAAGTATGTTACGGATGCCTTTGCAGTAGAGACCGATGCACGCAGCAATATAAAGACCGCTGCAGGCGGGTATGCAAGTTCCGTACCCGGTGTATTCGCTGCAGGTGATGTACGCCGCGGACAGTCCCTGGTAGTATGGGCTATCTATGAAGGACGTGAAGCTGCAAGAGCTGTTGATGAAGCATTGATGGGATATTAGAGTCACAAGAAGGAGCCCACTTTTTGGCATGAGGGGGGACCCACGGATGTGGGGGGATTCCTCGTGCCGCTTAAAAAGTGGGAAGATCGTCTTGTGACCCTGTATCCTCAGCCTTGATTCTTGTAATACTCCTCTAATCTGGGTCTGGCGTGCTCGTAAGCGCTTGCCAGGCCCGGATCAAATTGTGTACCCATGCCTTCGGTGATAATGGCATTAGCCTTATCAAAATCGAAGGCTTCTTTATATACACGCTTGCTGACCAGCGCATCATATACATCCGCAATTGCCATTATCCTGGCTTCCAGAGGGATCTGCTCACCCTTAAGTTTTTCAGGATAACCCGATCCGTCCCAGCGTTCATGGTGGTAATGCGCCACGTTCTCGGCAACTACCTTAAAAGAGTTATCGTCGGTATGGAGCAGTATCTCATGGATAACGCGTGCACCTTCTGCGGCATGGTGCTTCATTTTTTCAAACTCTTCATCTGTAAAACGTCCGGGCTTTCTGAGCACGGCATCGTCTACGGCGATCTTTCCCAGGTCATGCATTGGAGCAGCCTTTATAACATCACGGGAGAAGGAATCTGACAGCTCTATCTTTCCTTCCTTCTTTATCTCCTCCACAAGTATGCGTACTCCGTCGCTGGTACGTCTGATATGTCCGCCGGTTGAATTGTCCCTGCTTTCAACCATCATAGCCAGACTCATTATCAGGTTATCGTGCATCTCTATGATGGACTTTGTTTTTTCTTCGACCTCCTGCTGGAGCTTTTCTTTATAATTATCCAGCAGCTGTATGTATTTCTTGTTGGCTGTATCATCGGTAAAGGTAATGACATATCCGCGCTGACGGGAACTTTCGTAGATGTGGTTCACGTTTACGTTGTAGATACGGTCATCATCTTCGATATCATCATGTACGGTATAAATAAAAGCATTATTCTTATTATCTTCCTTAAAGCTGTCAAGGAAATGACGCAGTTTTCTTTCTCTTTCCGAATAGCCTATCACATCGTCCACAGCCAGTGCGGAAAGATCCGGTACGAGTTTCTTTGCATATGCATCACTTCCCAGATATCTGTACTTAAGATCAAAAGAAATGTAACTTACGGATTTTTCGCGCAGCATAGTGTCTATGGCTGTATTGCCCACATCATAGAGATTGATCCTCTTGATGATGATGATAAACATTATCTGCGCCAGAACGTATCCAACAGGCACGGGATCGAAATATTTTGATATATTCCTGCCGACGAAATAACTGGCTATACAGAGCACATCGGGGATCAGCAGAAGATGGAGTATCCTTCTGGGGATCTGACTTTTCCTGATCAATGAATAACCTATGGTGAATATGCCTATAACGAAGAAGGCTATGATCAGGGCATAGAAAACCGTATGTGCCGGGCCGTACTCCTTTATCAGTACGGGATGCCCGTTCTCAATATCAAAGGAAACGTTCTTATAGAACAGATCCGTATATCCCATTGAAAGAGCAAGTATGTACATTAATGCACAGACAAAGAACATCTGCAGCTTTATGAATTTTGTGACCTGTATGCCGCAAAGGTTTAAAATGCCGGACAAAATGAAAAACTGTAAAAAACAGCCGCCCAAATAGATTATCCTCTGGGCATACAGTGCCTCACCCAGACTGCGCGATGTACTGAAAAGAAGATATCCGATACATGCTATGGGCACAAGTGTAAAGATCAATGTGAAATTCACATCAAAACGCTTATGCCATATGTAGATATATATCATCGAGCATAAAAGCGATATAACAAATATGCCCGCATATATGACAGGTATCAACTGATACAACCCCTTTCGTAAATCAAGTCAGATGCTCCATAAAGTCACCGGTTGATAGTGATATCGATATTTCCGGTATCCGAGACGATATCACATTTTCCGCCTTCAGATGATCCGGGAACGTTTACTTTTCCTGTATCTGTATTTACATTAAACATTTTACCACTTAAGAGAGATCCTGCAACATTGCCTGTGGCAGTAGTGATATTGATAAGTGCCGCATCACAGTATTCAAAGCTTACGCTTCCGGTTTCTCTTTTGATATTCCAGCTTCCGGTGGTGACCACATTTGTCATGAGCAGCCTGCCGGTGGATCCCTTACTGTTAAACTCAGCGCAGTTTACATTGTTCATTTCGACTCTTGCCGTATGTACGTTGATCTCAGCTGTACCGCTGCAGTTGATATCATTAAGGGAAATAAATCCCGTGTCGGTATTGACCGTAAGTGATGCGGGAGTCATTTCCTGAAGGTTGATCTTTCCCGTATCGGTCTTTACGTTTACATCTCCGGTGGCAGAAGCAGAGCAGACAAGGGCTCCGGTATCCAGTTTCACATTCATATCCGAGAAGGAAAAGTCTTCAGGAATGTAAACGTCACCCGTATCATTGTCGATGCTGAGAGAAGAATACTTATCTTCCGGAAGGTATACAGTCATTTCAGGACTGTCGTTTAAGAATACGAAAAAAAACATATTGTCTGATATATTATCGATGCAGAGGGTATCACCAACTACCCTTACATCATGTTTATCGTTTTCGAGTTCTTTGCATACCACATAGCATTTTCCACCATCGGAAGGAGCGAAGCTGATCTTTTCGGCATCGCCTTTTATTGATATGTTTTCAAATTCAGGATCCGTATCGTAAGTGTTGGATACGTAAGTTGCGGTATTTAAAGAACCGAAATTAAATCCCATCATTATAACCGATGCACCGCAGACCAGACCTCCGATGATGATAAGGAAGATGCCCGTTATGAGCAGCTTGATGCTTTTCATATCAGTGTGCCTCCTTTCTTACAAATGCGGATTTTATCATGTAGAAAAACTTTTCCGTCAGCCATATCAGCGCTTTTGTCAGCAGGCGGCATACGACGAACATAAGCATCGTTATACCCAGGAGCAGGATACCGGCTCCTATCAGGAAAACACCTCCGGCAAAATTAGCTCTGACAAAGAAGAATACCGCCGCGGGTATTGATACTATGGCCGCCAGCAGGAACGACAGGTTGACTGCCCAGAAGGACAGCTGTACAGCCCACAGAGCGATGTAGAGTGAGAGCAGTACTGCAAAGACCGCGATAAGTATAGGCAGCCACAGAGGTGCTCCGGCTATAAGCAGTATCAGTGTCCCTGCATTGTGCTCTTTTTTCGGCCGCACAGTCTGCATGACAAGTTTTGAGAGAGGGATCTCGCTCATTACCTGCTTTGAGATATCATCGATGGTACCGACAGCCGCTACGGCAGCTTCTTCAGACATACCGTCATCGATACGGTCGTCTATCATCTCCCTGTAGAACAGGATACGGTCTTCAATATCCTGGGGCGGCAGTACGCTCAGTCTTTGTCTTAGGTTGAACAGGAACTCTTCTTTACCCATTATTGGTTTCCTCTCTGGATATATACCTGTAGATAGTGAGGATCTCGTTAAAATCACGCCTGAACTCGTTTATCCTCTCCCTGCCTTTTTCGGTGATGTGGTAATACTTACGCAATCTGCCGTCGTGTTCCACGCTGCGCACCGTAAGCATCTGTGCTGTTTCCAGGCGTTTTAAAATGGTATACAGGGTGGATTCGGACAGCGTGACATAGGGCTTCATATCCTTGATGATCTGATAGCCGTATGAATCTTCATTTTTGATAGCTGCCAGAACGCTAACGTCCAAAAGCCCGCGTTTGAGCTGAATATCCATCCGATACCTCCCAATGTGTAATACATCGTAACACGAAGTATGCCGAGTGTCAAGGGGATAACTCGGGGGACGGCCCTTTTGGCATCTTGTTATATTTGCGTATAGCAGTCAGGCATGGATCACGGACCGCGTATGGAGTCTCTTAGCGACGGAATCGAGCGTGTCCGTGACCATGCCTGCTGCGATACGCATTAAGAAAAGTGTGATGCCAAAAGTACCGTACTTGGGGTCATCGCCCTTGACAAAATAAATCAAAGTAGTATACTATCTGTCGTTGAGGCAAAGGCGCCATGAGCAGATGCTCGTGGTGTCTTTTTTTGTATGTATGATTACAGTGTCATCCTGAGCGCAGCGAAGGATCTTTTCATACTTTAAGGAGAACCATATGTCAAAATTCGTATTCGTAACCGGTGGTGTGGTATCAGGACTTGGCAAAGGCATTACGGCAGCCAGTCTGGGAAGGCTTTTAAAGGCCCGTGGCCTTAAGGTGGCGGCACAGAAACTGGATCCCTATATAAATGTAGATCCGGGCACAATGAGCCCATATCAGCATGGGGAAGTGTATGTGACTGAAGACGGCGCGGAGACCGATCTTGACCTGGGACATTACGAAAGATTCATCGATGAGGACCTCAACAAGTATTCAAATCTCACCTCCGGGCGTGTATACTGGAATGTGCTGAATAAGGAAAGAAGAGGAGAGTATCTGGGAAGCACTGTACAGGTCATCCCTCATATAACAAATGAGATAAAGGAATTCGTATATCAGCTGGAGAAGAAGACAAATGCGGATGTGGTGATAACCGAGATAGGCGGAACCAT
>JAFYCS010000111.1 GCA_017539565.1 Lachnospiraceae bacterium | reverse complement strand
TTAAACTGGCTAAAAATCCATTGATTTACTAAATCGTTCTTGTTCCAAAAATTTCTCTTGTTTCAGAAATCTTCGGGGTTGGATAGCTGTTTATTTATCAAGGTTCGTTGTCGCACGTGTTAATTATTTCTTACCGCGTGCAGTTAGTAATATTAGCACTTTCTTATTTCGATGTCAACACTTTTTTAAAAGTTTTTTGGCCCAAAAAGAAAGTCGCGGAGAAGGAGGGATTTGAACCCTCGCGCCGCTATTAACGACCTACTCCCTTTCCAGGGGAGCCCCTTCGGCCAGCTTGGGTACTTCTCCGAATAACCATATCACTATTCCATTTACAGGAAGCGGAGAGGGTGGGATTCGAACCCACGTGCCGTTGCCGACAAACGGTTTTCAAGACCGCCTCGTTATGACCGCTTCGATACCTCTCCGGATCACACGCTTTTATCGCGCAGATGATATAATATCAGATGCTTAAGCGCGTGTCAATATCTTTATTATAATAATTTACCGCTATATTTATTCGCGGCAAACCATTCCGCATATGCCAGATCCTCGGGCGTTGTGATCTTTATATTCGTATATTCACCTTTATAAAGATGTACCCTTGTGTCGGTGAGAAGCTCGACTATCATGGCATCATCACTTATCTCTACTCCCTGAGCCAGAAGCTTCTCTTCTTCCTCTTTCAGCCTGCCGTATGCACTTCTGATAAGAGCAGCTTCAAACACCTGGGGAGTCTGCATCTGCCATACACTCTTTCGCGGAGGTGTTGCTTTAACAAAAGCTCCTTCATCTGCAAGCTTCACCGTATCCTTTGCGGGCACCGATACTATAGAAGCTTTGTACTTCTTAACATCTTCCAGCACGCCTTCAAGTACTTTCCCGCTGATAAAAGGACGCGCTCCGTCATGTATAAAAATATAGTCAGCATCGGCACTCACTGCGCTCACTCCGTTCATCACGGAATGATAACGTTCCCTGCCTCCGCAGATTATGCTCTTTATCTTTTTAAATCCGTATCTGTCCGCTATGTCATTACGGCACATCTCCTCATCACCGGCGGCACAGACCAGCACTATCTCATCGATAAAGCTTTCTTCAAATGCCATGAGAGAATAATATATGACAGGATAACCGCCCAGATCCAGATACTGTTTGGGCCGGTCTGTCCCCATGCGCTTTCCGCTTCCTCCCGATAAGACCACCGCTGCCGTTTTCACATGCGTTCTCCCAGTCTCAAAGCCGGCACGGCATTCAGGTCGAGTCCGTGACGCACGCCTTTGATATATTCGAAATATGCCGCAGCTCCTATCATTGCCGCGTTATCGGTACAAAGCACGGGCGCAGGACAGAAGAACTCAACTCCCCTTTCGGCACAGGCCGCTTCAAAGGCCGCACGCAGATGTCTGTTGGCCGCCACTCCGCCTGCTATCGCAAAGCGTTTCTCCCCGCCCTTTTCAAGAGCCAGCATGGAATGTTCTACCAGAACATCCACCACAGCCTTCTGAAAAGAAGCTGCCACATCTGCCGTATTTACTTCTTCGTTTTTAAGATTGCAGGAATTCAGATAATTCAATACCGCAGATTTGAGACCGCTGAAAGAAAAATCATAATCCGATCCGTCTACCTTAGCCCTCGGAAAGGGTATAGCCTCAGGATCTCCCTCATTTGAAAGAGCATCTATCTTGGGCCCGCCGGGATATCCCAGCCCTATGGCACGGGCTACTTTATCAAAAGCCTCTCCTGCGGAATCATCACAGCTGCGGCCGAGTATCTCATATTCTCCGTAATCCTTAACACGTGCCAGTGTGGTATGCCCTCCCGAAACTATAAGACAGGGGAAGGGAGGTTCCAATTCTTTGAACTGGATAAAATTAGCACAGATGTGTCCCTCAATATGATGTACGCCGATAAGCGGCTTGCCTGCAGCAAAGGCCAGGCCTTTGGCAAAAGACACACCCACCAGTAAAGCACCTACAAGGCCGGGGCCGTAAGTCACCGCAACAGCATCCACATCCTTAAGCGCAAGGCCCGCATCTTTCAGTGCCTTGTCAACCACACGGTTGATACGCTCGGTATGTTTGCGTGATGCTATCTCCGGCACCACTCCTCCGTATAAAGTATGTATGTCTATCTGTGAAGAGATGACATTGGAGAGCATATCGCGGCCGTTTACGACTACGGATGCCGCCGTCTCATCACAGGATGATTCGATTGCAAGTATTTTTATATCACTCATATTTTATAATCCGACATTAGGCAGGGGATTGCCCGATGCGCTCTCCGCCTCATCATCTTCCTTTTTGAATCCAAGTATCTTCCAGTGTCCCTCTTCATCCCTTCGCATAACATAGATGTAACGCACTACGGGATAATATATGGTACCGCTCACCATCTGTTTTAAGGTAAAGGTATCGTACAGACGGGCACATTCATAACCTTCATGTTCGAAATAGTCAACATCCATGGAGGGCGTCACATCTATATTGTAAATAGTCGTTCCGTAATCACCCTGCATTTTCAGATTGGCTATGTCTTTCTTTAACTGGCTGAAATAACTGTCATCAGACTGCTGTGCCACCAGCTCAACATCCAGCATCCTCCTGCTTATCCGTGCCAGCTGCATCAGTTCGTCTTCGGTATAATCATCGTTGTAGAAACATGTGGTGATATCATTGTAATACTTCAGCACCTGTACCGGCGTTGAAGGGTATTCCTTATACGCCGCTTCCGCTATCAGCTTCTGGGTATCGGTCATATCCTGGATGCTGCGCGAAGCTGCCTGGTCGGTAGATGTCTCCTCTTTATTACGGCGAGTGATAGCAAGGTAGACGCCCACCAGGACAACTACCATAAAGAGCATCATAACAATTGTCTTTGCATGCTTTTTCATCTACTCTTCGTCAAATACCAGATCCACACTCATGCCGTCTTTGCCGGCTATTGCCGCCGGAAAGATCTCCCTTACTTCATCCATATACTGCTCCGGCTTAAAAAGTGCCGGACTGTAATGTGTAAGCCACATTTCTTTGGGTTGCGCCGCAGCCGCCAGCTGTGCCGCCTCCTTAAACATCATATGTTTATGTGCCAGGGCCTTTTCGTACTTGTCCTGCTCACCGTACATGCCTTCACAGATAAAAAGATCCGCATCCTTTGCATTCTCTTCTATGCTCTTTGTCGGCCTGGTATCGGTGGTATAGACCACTTTAAGCCCGCGCCGCTCCGCTCCCATCACCATATCGGGAGTAAAATGCATGCCTTCCTCATCAATGGTCTCACCATGCTGCAGACGGTTCCAATACTTAAGCGGTATAGCAGCTTCCTTTGCCGCCTGTGCATCAAAACGTCCCTGACGCTTGATCTCTATACTATAGCCGTAACAGACAACATTATGGTTTACCCTGAAAGCACGGATGTATCCGCCCTCAAATTCTATATCCTCACACGCTTCCTTAAGCTCGTGAAACCTTATCTCAAAGGGCAGTTCGGGTGCTATCACACGCAGCGCTCCCACGACCCTCTCAAGGCCCTTGGGCCCGATCATCAAAAGCGGCTCAGTCCTCTCTGCATTCCCCATATTAAGGAGCATTCCGGGCAGCCCGCTGATATGATCAGCATGATAATGTGTAAAACACATTATACCCACAGGATTGGGACTATAGCCTGCCTGACGCATGGCCATCTGTGTTCCTTCGCCGCAATCTATCAAAATGCTCAGTCCGTTATATCTCGCCAAAAGCGATGTAAGGTATCTGCGGGGCATGGGCATCATTCCGCCCGTTCCCAAAAGACACACTTCCAGCATATATCAGCTGTCCTTTCTTAACCAATATACCAGGCCGTCTTCCACAGGATGCGTATAACAATTCCTGATAATGCCTTCTTCCTTAAAGCCGAGCTTCTCATATAAGCTCTTTGCCGGCGTATTGCCTGCACGTACTTCAAGGACTATATCCGTAACACCTGCTGCCGCGCCTTCCTCAAAAAGCTTCTCAAGCAGTCCCTGCGCTATGCCAAGACGCCTGTAGTCATCATCAACGGAAACGTTCATGAGTTCCGCCTCCGGTATGCTGCATATCAGACCGGCCACAGCCACGACTTTTCCATCCATGCAGCCTACAATATATATACGCTCCTGCATATCAAGCGTCTTTTCAAAGTCTTCCCTGAGCCAGGGCCTGGAGAAATTTGCCGCTTCCAGAGCCGCCACCTGATCCAGATCACCGCGCTCCATTCTGCGGAATGTAACTTCCGTCATGCCTTCTCTGCGGCAATGCGCTCATCACGCTCACGCTCTGCCTGACTCCTTCTTAAGTACTCCGGTGCGAAATCCTCAGCCTTAACCGCTGCCACACCTTCCGCAAGCATCTCTTCAGCTCTCTTTGCAACACAGGCAGCATTCTGGTAACGCCTGTGCTCCGGTGCCATCAGGCAGTGATCACCCATATGTTCTTTAATGGCTTCCATATGCACGTCAACACCGTCGCCCAGAAACATCACGTCACTGTCAAGCTCTTTCAGTCTCCCAAGCTGCTCTTCAAGTGCCAGTGCTTCACCTGCAAACACGGTCTTTAACTTTCCGCTTTCAAAGCGGTATACGCCGCTGTATACCTGGGCGCGTCTGGCATCCATGAGAGGGCAGATAAGCCCCGGGTATTCCGTAAGCTGATAACACAGCCCCTCCAGCGTGGGGACCGGTACGATATCGCAGCCAAGTGCAAAAGCCATCCCCTTGGCAGCAGCAGCCCCTATGCGCAGCCCCGTAAAGGAGCCCGGTCCTGCAGCCACTGCTATGACCGAAGTTTTATCTGTTTCATATTCCGTACGCCTGATAAGCTCATTCACCATGGGCATCAGTGTCTCGGAATGTGTAAGCTTGTGATTGATGCTGTACTCACCACGGATACGGCCGTCGCAGCTTATAGCCACGGAAGCTACCGCTCCGGATGAATCCAGTGCCAGTATATTCATGTTTCCACCTTTATGAGCCGGTGATCAAAGTCATCGCTCTTATCTTTCTCTATGCTGATCTTAATGCAGTCTGCGGGCAGCAGCTCATCAATAAGCTCGGACCATTCGATGAGGCAGACTCCGTCACCGTAGAGGTATTCATCCAGTCCCACTTCCTGCATCTCTTCGGGATCCTCAATACGGTATACGTCAAAATGGTACAGGGGCAGACGCCCTCCCTCATAGATCTGAAGCAGGGTGAATGTAGGTGAGTTAACAGGCCCGCTGATGCCAAGGCCTCTTGCAAAGCCCTGGGAGAACACAGTCTTTCCTGCGCCCATCTCCGCCCTGAAAGCTATTATCTGTCCGGGCAGGGCTTTTCTGCCCAGCTCCTCACCTATAGCCCTGGTCTCTTCTGCACTTTTACTTTCGTATACCGTAGTACTCAATATCTTATCTTTACCTTCTTAGGTTCCATATGCTTTGCTATCAGGCTTATCAGGTCTGCCGCACCCCCGGGGATCTGCTCCCGCGGAAATATCGAAGCGTTGTTCTTGCCGGTATATATGATAATGCTCTTCTTCGTGGATACCGCTTTGGTACATCCGCCCCATTCCATAACGCTCTTCGCATCATCCTGGCTTACCGTAAAACCTTTTTCATAAAAGCAGTAATGCAGCGGCTTTTTAAATGAAGGGTTAGTGATTATCACTATCTTCGAACGTTTAAAAAGGGTGACCGGAAGATATAAGAGAACGATGAGTCCCATTATCAGATACAGCCAGGACTTGGACATCGCAAACACTATTATCCCGAATGCACCGAAACAGCTGCCGAGTAATCCTACCGCAGAGCTGTAGCTGTGGCGCAGCAGATAATCGTAAAGTATGCCTGATGACATATTAACGTCAAATTCAAGCTCCGTCTCACCTTCCTCCACCGGTGAGAGAGCCTCTTCTTCTTTAATTTCTGCCTCTTCTGCCATGCTTATCCTTTCTTTCAGGCATCAAAAAAACTGCCGGAACATAATTCCGACAGTTATCATAACAGAAATCAGTATAAAAAGCAAATTATCAGATGATCTCCATTCCGTTTAAAAGCCCGCGGGGATCATTCTGCGTTCTTGGCTTCCGCTGCAGGTATACGCTGTGATGCGCTCTTGAATATAGGGCTTAAACGCTTGTATACGGCAAGGCATATCACTGAGTCTGCTGCTCCCTTGATCAGGTTAAGAGGCGCTACACAGGCGATAACAAAGCTTACAATGCCGCCGCCTGCAAGAGGATTCACCTCAGCACCCATGCCAAGTATCACCTCAAGAGGCATGCCGTAAAGTGCTGCAAAAGCAGGCAGAAGATATAATGCGTTGAACGCTGTACCGAATACGGTCATTATCACTGTTCCGCTCACAAGGGCTGCAACAGCGGTTCCCTTGGTCTTCTTCATGGAATAGATGATGCTTGCGGGAAGTACCAAGCTGCAGCCTACCGCAAAGTTTGCAAACTCACCCACAAAAGCGGTACTGGTATTCTTAAGCACCAGCTTGATAAGCACCTTAAGGAACTCCATGACCACTGCTGCTGCCGGACCGTAAGCAAATCCGCCGATCAGTACAGGCAGCTCGGAAAAGTCGAGCTTGTAGAAGCTGGGTGCGAAGGGCATGGGGATCTCAAAGAGCATGATCACACCCGAGAGTGCTGCAAACATTCCGCACATAACGATCTTGCGTGTTGTGAAGACCTTTCCTGTCTCACCGTTCTTCTTTCTTGCTACCGCTTCAAAGATCACTGCCAGCACAAAGAGGCCTGCGATTATCGCAAGTATCCCTCCCACATAGCCTGCATTCTCCGAAACATTCTGCAGTAAAGTTTTTTCCATCTTTCTTTCCTCCTTTGGAATGACCGCGGCAGTTACACTGCCCGTGAATTGTTTCGTGACCTTTGCATTGCATGAAAAAAGCCCGCGACTTTCGTCACGGGCATAACAAGCACACTAAAGCGCTCCTTCTCTCATCCGGACTCAAAGCTTTCGCTTAATACCGTCGGCTCCGGGATCGCACCGGATCGGCCGCCTTAAAGCGGTTCGCGGGCTAAGGACCTAAGTCCCATTACCGCCGGTGGGGAATCTCACCCCGCCCCGAAAGATCACGGGGAAATGATATATCATCCGTATGATTATGTCAAGAGCTTACTTTACGGTTACAGCGGTGATGTGGGTATTTACACCCTCATACCAGTAAAGGAAACCTTCAACGTCTACTACATCGCCTGCCTTAAGGCCGCCTACGAGGTTGTAGAACTCCTCATCGCTGCCGTTAAGATAGTACTCCAGGCAGAAGTCATATTCAGCATCATCCTTTGAAAGCTTTACATAGATATCATCACCGGGCTCGTCATTCTTATATGCTACGCTTACAACGGTCATATCGGTGAAGAGCACCTTCTGGTTCTGATAATCGATCAGCTCATCGGTACCCAGCTTGTCTGTCACGTCCTTCGCTTCTGCAACATAGGTATCGCCATCAATTATCTCATAGGTAGCATCGGCGATCTCGATCTCGCCTGACCACTCAGCCTTGAAGCCGCTGACTCTTATCTTGGTACCCTCTGTCAGCTTGTCAGCCTCTTCCTGTGAATCGCATGCCATGTTGTAGATAAAATAAGCGCCGTCCTTATCCTGAGCGTAAACGGTGATCTTGCCGTCCCACCAGCTCTGGTTTGCCTGAACATATGCTTCTACTACTACGGGATCATCAACTTCTGCAGCTGCATACTCTGCATAGGTCATAACTGTTGCAGCTTCGGGCTCTTCGGGAGTCTCCTCAGGTGCCTCGGTAGGCTCTGCGGGTGCTTCGGTAGGCTCTTCTGTCTCAATGGTCTCTTCTACGGGTGCTGCTGCCTCGGTAGGTTCCGCGGGGGCTGCGGGCTGCTCTGAAGTACATGCAGCCATTGTAAGGCTTAAGCCTGCTGCCATAACTACTGCCAAAACTTTCTTTTTCATAATCCTCCATCCTTTCCGGCGCCCTCTGTCAGGGGCCAAGCGAAAAACTTTTTCGCTGATATTGTACAGGGATGAGGAAAATGATGCAATTTCACTTTTGTATAACTTTGTCGGAGCTTTGCCTGTATTTTTTGAGCAATTTACATAAATTGATGATCAGAATACATCCCCAGACAGCTGCAAGGCTTCCCAGGAGCAGCTTAGCCTCTGCCGGGAGCGGTCCCAGATCCTTCCTGCCTTCCTCGGATCCCCCGATCTGATCCAGACGGTACAGGCTTATAACATCTTTATAAAGCTTGCTGATGAACTCATCATCCACCGTCTGCTTTCTCCTGACAGACTTTACGCTGCTTTCTATCAATTCTCCCGCAGCATCACGCAGGGACGCTGAGCCGTTGAAGACAGGTGTCACAAAGGTATACTGTATGTTATCAAGAAGCAGCCTGCTGGCTTTGATCTTTATCTCATAATGCTCGTTATCATCCGTGCCTTCTTTTGCCAGATAATCCTGATACTGCGGGTTGTTACGGGCTTTGGTAGTCACGGGTACATAGCCTTCCGTCTCCGCATAAGCGATCTGTACATCATCCGTTATGAGGTACTGGGCAAAAAGCCAGGACGCCAGCACTTCCTGCGGATCGTCCTTATTAAATATACAGACAGAAGGGCCCTGCGATATCATCTTCGGATCCTGTGTATCAAACTGGGGTATCATTTTAACTTCAGTCTCAAAATCCACCACCTTATCCGCGCTGATATCCATAAGCGGTGCTTTTGACCCCATCCAGGTAGCTCCGGCTGTGGAATCGATGGCAAAGATACACTGTCCGGCATTTAAAAAGTTACCGGGATAACTGGATATCTTAAAGGTTGAAAATGACCTGGTCTTTCCGTGCTCTGCTATGGTCTTTATAAGCTCCGCCGTGTCGTCGTTGAACATAAGGATATTTCCGCTCTCTTCCGAATATCCGTATCCCTTCTGACGCAGCATCTGTATCATCATATTATCCGTGGATTTGTAGATGAAGGGTATCATCACGTTCTGGCCGTTAACGATAAACTTCCCGTCAGCATCCTTCTCCATAGCCGCCTCCGAGACTTCCCAGACAAAGTCCCAGGTAAGAATATCCGGCAGCTCATAGCCCAGCTTTTCCACATATGTCTTATTGACGTAGCAGGCTTCCGTGGAGCGCATATAAGGAAGGGCATAGATATTCCGCCCTATGGTGCATTCGTTTAAGAACTGCGGCACTATCTCATCACGGCCCACGCTGTCAAAGGCTACTTTGCTGCCTCCCAGGCCATAACGCTTATCTTCGATCAGCGAATCCAGAGGCACCACGGTATTGCTTCCGGTCAGGTACGTTGCCACATGATCGGGATATGTTATGCATACATTGGGGGTAGTCCCCGTTGCGATATTCGTAATGACATCGTTATAGATATCGCCGTAATTAGTATACAGGCGGATATTAACATGGATGTTCGGATATGCCTTTTCAAACTGTGCTGCCGCATTCTGATAGATCTCCGTCTGTCTCTTATTGGTATCATTCTTCGCCCAGAAGGTGATCTCAAAGCTGCGGGAAGTATCAAATTCATCCGGAACGCCAAACTCCTCACGGGCTGCAGAGCCATGGCAGCCGGCTAATGAAAACATCATCGTGAGAAGCACCGCGATAAGGATCACGGCGCGCTTTATTTCCGCCCTCATCCCTTGGTACCTCCTCTCGATACTCCTGCCATGATCTTTTCCCTGAAGCAAAGAAACAGGACCAGCAGGGGCACTGATATCACTACCACCGCGGCCATCATCGCAGGGATGTTCTCACGGCCGAAACCATTCTCCCTTATTTCCTGTATACCGTTTGATACCAGGAAGTATGCCTGCTCATCGGTGATGAGCCTGGGCCAGATATAGGAGTTCCAGCACTCTATTACTTTCAGGATCCCGACGGTGATCAGGGTAGGCCTGCAGATAGGTATCATCACCTTCCACAGATAACGCAGGTCCGAAGTCCCGTCCACCTTGGCTGCGTAATACAGGGCATCCGGCACCTGTGAGAAGCTCTCCTTAAGCAGATAGATATAGAATACGGATGTTACCGACGGCAGTATCAGACCCGTGAAGGAATTGCGCAGATGGAAGTTGGTGATGGTCACAAAGTTTGTGATCACGACCAGCTCATTGGGTATCATCATCAGCGCAAGGAAGCAGGTAAATACCAGATCCTTTCCCGGGAATGACAGCCGCGCAAACCCATATGCTGCCAGTGTAACTACCACCAGCATTATAGCCGTGGTGATCACGGTAAATACCAATGTGTTCAGAAGGTATCGTCCCAGAGGCACGGTGGAAAAAGCATCCAGATAATTCTGCATGGTGGGTGACGCTGCATAGAATTTGGGCACATATTCAGAATTATACTCACCGTAACTCTTTACCGACGTCAGTATCATCCAGTAGAACGGGAACAGCACCATAAGAGCCCATACCGCAAGTCCGGTATAGGTAATGATCTTCCGCACAGCCGCTGAGGCTTTATGATTTTTTTCTAAAGTGTTTTCCATTTATGTTCCTTTTGAAAGATCCAGCTACGGCATAAGTTCGACTACGGAAATCAAAGATTTCCTGTCTCACTTATTCGCTTCGCTCAGGATGACACAATTATCAGTAATATGTATGCTTCTTGCTTATGGTCAGGTTAAGGTAGGTGATCGTAAGCACGATGGTAAACAGTATGATGGCAGCTGCAGATGCATATGAAGGATATCCTCCGCTGTCACCGTAGAGCATGTCATAGACATAACCTACGATGGTGTTCATCCCTGCCGCATTCAGGTCCGTTCCGAAGAGCGCCACCGCATTGCTGTATTCTTTAAACGCGCCGATAAAGCCGGTTATTATCAGGTAAAACAAGGTTGGCGATATCATGGGCAGCGTGATCTTATAAAAGATCCTGAAAGGTGAAGTCCCGTCCACCCGGGCCGCATTATAATAATTGGGATTTACCGAAGATATGGCGCTGGTAAGCAGGAGTATCTTAAAGGGCATGACTACCCAGATTATGTACAGACACATAACGAACATCTTAGCAGCGTGGGGTCCGTCGATGAAATCCACAGACTCACCGCCGAAAGCATTGATAAGCAGGTTCACAAGTCCGTCGGAATAAGCGGTCTTTTTAAAGAGCACCATAAATACCAGACCTACCGCCAGGGTATTGGTAACATAGGGCAGAAAATATACGGTCTGGAAAAGCTTTCTTAAAGGCTCGATGGAACAAAGCCCTACCGATATGAGCAGTGCGATACCCGTGGACAGCGGCACGGTGATCACCACCATGATAAAGGTATTCTTTACTGCCTGTAAAAAATAGGGATCATGCAGAACATAAGAGAAATTGTAAAGCCCCGTACCGAAGCTCGTCTGCGAAGCAAAGTTATAACCTTCCTCCGTGGAGTATACGAATACATCCACCAGGGGATAGACAAGAAATACCGCCAGAAATAAAGCAGCGGGCAGGAGATAGAGCCAGCCTTTATACTGATCCTTTTCCATGCTCAGATCCTTTCTCCCGATTCTTTATCGAACAGAAAGACTTTGTTCTTCTTCAGTGAAAAGCGCACCTTCTTTTTCGAAAGGTCCACTTTGTTCTCTGCCTGGATAATGGAACGAAGTGTCCCGCCCTGGCAGTTTTCGTGCGTGGAGATGACGCTGACATCACGTCCCATCACTTCCACCCTGGACAAGTTACAGGATAACGCCCCCTTCTCATCAAGGATAAAACCTTCGGGCCTGATCCCAATGGTAACGTCCCTGTCCCCGGCGCCTTTAACATCCAGCACTTCCTCCTCACCTATAATGAGCCTGCCGGACTTAACCCTGCCGTCAAAGATATTGATGGGCGGCGTTCCCAAAAACTTTGCCACGAACAGATCCACGGGATCGTCATAAACCTCCTGGGGCTTTCCGATCTGATGCACCTTACCGTCTTTCATGACCACGATACGGTCCGTGATGCTCATAGCCTCTTCCTGATCATGGGTGACAAATATCGTCGTTATCCCCGTCTCCTGCTGGATACGCCTTATCTCCTCCCTTGTCTGCAGACGGAGCCTGGCATCAAGATTTGATAAAGGCTCATCAAGAAGTAGAACCTTAGGCCGCTTGACCAGCGCCCTTGCAATTGCCACGCGCTGCTGTTGTCCGCCGGAAAGCTCGTTTGGCTTTCTCTCCATCAGCTCCTCTATCTGCACGAGCTTTGCAGCCTCGTAAGCCTTTTCCTTCATCTGCTCTTTGGTGAGTTTATCTGCCCCCTTAAGATTTTCGAGGGGAAAAGTGATGTTCTGCAGAACACTTAAATGGGGATACAGTGCATAGTTCTGAAATACTATGCCTACTCCGCGCTCTTCAGGCGGAAGCCCGGTGACATCCTGCTCCCCGAAAAATATCTTTCCTTCTGTAGGCTTCTGCAGTCCGCAGATCATAAAAAGCGCCGTACTCTTACCGCAGCCGGAAGGCCCCAAAAGCCCTACCAGCTCACCGTCGGGTATCTCAAAACAGAAATGATCGACAGCCACCACTTCTCCGCCGGCTTTTTTATTACGGTTCGGAAATATCTTTGTGAGCTTATCCAACAATACTCTCATAACTGCCCCCTGTCACAGGCTTAAAGGATCGGTAACCCAGATGCTCATATCACATTTGCCGCCTATACCGGGTACGGTTGCGCTGTCGGTATACTGCCAGCATTTGAACTTATAAGGGAAGTATAAATACTCCGAATAAAATGCATACCATAAGGGCAGATCATTTATCCTGCTCTGGTCAAGGTAGTGGAAATAGACCAGAAGCCCTGTATAGAGCATGGGCTTATAGCCTGCCTGTCTGACCTCATCGATAAATGCAAGTGCAACATCCGTACGGGTCTTCTGATCCAGCGCATCAGCCCTGGCCTCGTCGTAGTTGATATGCTCCACATCCAGGACAATGGGAAGGTCGGCCTTATATCCCGCAAGATGGTTTATGCAGACCTGCGCTTCTTCACGTGCCTCCGCTTCCGTAATGGCCTGTGAAAAGAAGTATACGCCTATCTTGATACCTGCCGCTGTTGCGCCTCTTATATTATCATCAACATACTTATCTTCCACCAGCTTGCCGCTGCCGTATCCTCTGTAACCGGCACGGATCATGGCATATTGGATCCCCGATGCGGCCACCTTGTTCCAGTCGATGACTCCCTGATATTCCGATACATCTATCATGGGGATACCTTTATCAACACCGTCCACCATATAGTGCATGGTGCCGTCTTCATCCTTGACTATCTGGTCTTCCCTTATGTCATTCCTTGGAACATTATCCAGCAGAGGTGCGAATTCATAGGTATCCTTATCCACGGTATAGAATGCCATATCATTAAATACAGCCCTTACCGCCGTCATGGGGCCGCCGCCTTCCTTAAGCGCCGCCGCCATCATGATATCCCTGATGTCCTGATTGCCCGCCGTTGCAGCAACGCCTTCCGTGCTCTGCAGCTGCGCAGCCACCTGCAGCGCCGCATCCGTTTCAGCGGTTATTTCATCCGGATCCTGTGTCTCATCCGTGCCGGGGGTAGTAATACTCCCTGTTACGGCGCTCTGAGCCTGTTCCGCCTCGGCAGCCTTATTCTCCATATTCTCCAGAGCTGCATTCATTCCGCTTATCACGGCTTCCGACGCCTGCAGCTTTTCCTCATAGAGAGCTCCCTCTTCTGCCCTGGCTGCCTTTTCATCCGCCAGTTCCTTCTTCTGTCCTTCCAGCTGTACCACCAGATAACCGCAGCAGCCCAGTGCGGTAAGCAAAAGGATGAGCAGCACAGTAACAGGAACAGCAGCACCGCTCTTCTCCTTACCACGCTTCTTTGCTTTTTTCTTTGCTTCTTTTTCTCCGGCATTGGCGGCATCGATATGATCCGCCATAAGATCTATCATTTCAAGATCGTCATCAAATTGTGTATTATCGTTTTTTTTCATGGTTCCTCTGTTTTGATCAACGTTCTCCTGCTGCAGCTGCACTGGTCAGGTTAAGGTGAAAACATGCGAATGTCTCCTCCGCATAAGGCAGGGCCCATAACAGCCCCAGGCCGCAGCTCAACAGGCTCAATATATATAACGGGACAAAGCTTAAGTGGATATAAAAAAGCTTAAACCGTTGTCCCCTCATCAGCCATCGTGAAAGCATGACTATCTCATCAACACTTTTGTCAGGGAAATCCAGCAGAAGGTAATAACACTGACTGAGCCCCAGATAATATATACAATACGCCGTAAGGCCTATGCACAGCGAAAGTGAAGCCATGGGGAGTATGTATACATTTCCCGTAGAACGGTACAGCGAGAACATGAGCGTACCCGGAAGCTCACAGCCAAGCAGAGTCAGCGTGAGTTTCAGCGCTATGCGTACTGCCCTGTCATCCCTGAAAGAAAAGCCTTTAAACAGATCCAGGAATGAACTGAAGTATCCGCAGCTTAAGTTCATGTAGAAACAGCAGAGCCCCGAATGCAGCACATTCGCAAGCACCATTCCCAGCACATGGATCGCTATGGCAAGAAAAAAAGCCAGTGCATACTTTTTTGAAGAAATATTCGCACTGAGAGAAGTAAAGGTAGCACTTACAAAAAGATATAATAAATGAACAGGTACGACCTTTCCGTACCTGCCCAACAGTTTTTCTCTTGACTCACTTTTAAGTTCTTCGGAAGTCCTTATCCCGTTTATCAACTGCTTATACCGCCAGATCCAGTGTATTTCCCTTAAAGGCTTCCTGCCCCATGGAATTGTTGTTTTTGCTGTATGGATCATCCTTGGGGTATTTGATAGCCGTATTCGTGACTCCGCCCGCACAATAGCTGCGGCCGCATTCGGGACAGATCGCATACTTGAGTGTAACGCTTGCCCTCAATACTTTTCCGCCCTTTTCTTCAGCCTTATCATAGGCGTTTGTCACATGCTCCTGCTCATGACCGCGGACCTTTGCTTCCACTGCCGCAGGATTTATCCTTGTCGCATTCTTAAACGACACCTGTTCATCGGAACCGTCCTGATATTTACGTTCCTTGCAGGTCTCACATTCTACTTTGCCAAGGCGTTTCGCCTGGCGCTCATCCATTCCTATGGGAAGAGGCTTGCCGTTCTTATCGGTCTCAACGGATGCTTCGGGATTTCCGGTCATGGAAAAAGCACCTGCGTACTGCATAGCAGATACGCTGCCGTACATTCCACCGTATCCGATTGCCCCGATGGCTCCTGTCAAAGCTGCTGCCCTCCCGGATATGTATAGGGGCTGTTGCCCTGCTGGATATTCTGCATAAATTCCGGCATCTCACCGGTCTCGTAATAATTCTTCATGCCGTCCATGAAGGTATCGTAATCCACACCGTACATCAGCTCAAAGCTCTGATCTGCCTGTGCTTTTACTTTAGGATCCGTCTTTAAGGCATATATCGTAACTGCCAGGATCGCTATGCCTGCCACCATCGACAGAAATGAAACCAGTATGCTTCCTATCATCGAACCTTTTAACTTCCGGTCCCCGCCCTTTGAAAGTACGGCAAACAGGATTGCCAGACTGCCGAAAAATACAGGTCCCAGACAGGTAAGTACGCTTATCACAGCCAGTCCGGCCATCATTACGGCCGCTGCAGCCATTCCGCTCTGCCGCTTTACCGGCTGACTATAATACTGTCCCGGCGGAGGATTGATCCCGCCCTGCTGATACTGTTCCATGTTGTGATTATACCACAATACGGCAGAAAAAACAATGCTCAGACTTTATAGCTTCCTACCATATCACCCAGTTCATCCGACTGCTGCCTGATGCCATCGGCCTTATCCGTAACATTGCCTATCACACCTATGATATCCTTACAAGCATCTGATGTGAGCTCTGCCGCTTCGGTATTCTGTCTTGAAATCTCGGAGAGGCTGCCGATGGTGTTATTGAGCGTATCACAGGCATCCTTTATACCGTTTACATTTGTCCTGATAAGCTCAAAGTTATCCCTGGTACTGTTGATATTCTCAAAAAGCGTAAAGAGCGAATCCTTCGAATCCATGCTGGTGCTCTCCTGCTTTGTCATTACGGCATTCAAGTCCGTTACCAGCTTAATGGCCTTCCCCGTCTGGCTCTTAAGGGCATCCATGATCTGCTTGATGGAAGCTGCGGAATCATTGGACTGCACGGCAAGCTTGCCTATCTCCTCTGCCACCACGGCAAAGCCTCTGCCTGCTTCTCCCGCTCTTGCCGCTTCAATGGAAGCATTTAATGACAGCAGATTGGTCTGATTGGCGATAGCATTTATGGCATCCGCCGCATTTGTAACTTCTTCAACAGATGCTCCTACGCTGCTTATTTCTTTAGTCACCTTCTCAAGTTCCTGCATCGAACTGTGTATAGCTTCTATCAGCTCATCAAAGCTTTCCGCCACTCTCTCAGAATCCCCGCTCATATTGTTCGTGCAGTCTTCGGCGGCATCTATCGTGCCCCTCATCTGGTCAAGCCTGTCCACGATATTACGCACATTTTCAGAGGCATCCTTCATATCTTCCGCCTGCCTGGTGGCACCGGTATATACGCCCGATATTGCGTGTGACAGGTCATCCATGGTCGTAGATGCCTGCTCTGCCAGAACAGACAGCTCCTTCGATGAGTCTACGGATGAACGCACGCTGTCCTTTACCCCTGATACTATGTCGCGTACCTGGGCGATAAAGCTGTTCATATTACCGGCTATGACTTCAAATTCATCGCCCGAATTGATCTCTATCTTCTTTGACATATCTCCGGATCCGTCGGCCATATCACAGATCTTATCGTTAAGTGTCATAAAGCTCCTCTTAATACTTAACGTAAGGACAACGATGGCTCCTGCGCTGAGCAGAAGCAGTACGATACCAAGGATCACTACAGTGCTGATATGCTCGGATACCTTCTGATTGAACCAGTCAGCGGAAAAATCCACACCGACGATACCTACCACCTTATTTGCCGAATTAAAGATGGGGGAATATGCGGATAAATGCATACCCCATTCATCTTCATAAGGCTCATCGTCTACTGCGGCTGTGCCTTTACCGGCCTCTATAAGAGCATCCGTCACTTCAACTTCATCTCCCCAGTCAGCGGGGTCTTCCGGATCTGCATCCAGGGTAAAGATGAAACTTTCCGGTCCTGTCTGCTGCATGCAGTAAATATATTCAAGATCCGTATGATCACGGTATACGCACAGTGAATCCATCTGATGTTGAAATACCTCCGTCCCTTCATCGTCGGGGCCAAGAGTCTCGATGATATCACCGTCCAGTTCATAAGCTGCTGTGTTTGAAATATCAAGCATTCTCTGACGGATAAGCTCGTTGATGGATGAATAGGACTGCCGGATACAGACCATTCCGAGTACTACCGTACTTATGAGAAGTATGATCAGATTAATGATAAGGATACGACTGGTAAGACTGATCTTTCTGACTTTCATATCAGATACCTCCTTGTATTCATGATCCTTCACTTTGTACAGAGTCCGTGTATGAAAGTAAAATAAAAGCGAAGAGTTAGATACTCTTCGCTCATTATAGCAAAATATTCATATTTTTTCCATATCCAAATCAGCTATGGACAGATCATTATTCTGCGTCGTCGGCATCAACCGCATCAAGCAGCGCGCCCTGACTCTTTTTCTTAAGATAGGCATTTATGAAACGGTCAATGTCACCGTCCAATACGGCATCGGCATTACCGGTCTCTTCCTGTGTACGCAGATCCTTGACCAGCTGATAAGGCTGCAGGAAATAGGAACGTATCTGGCTGCCCCAGGCTATGGACTTAAGGTCGCCCTGTATGCCCTTCATCTTAGCCTCTTCCTCTGCCTGCTTGAGCACCAGCAGTTTACCGCGGAGCATCTCCATAGCCTTGTCCTTGTTCTGGAACTGGGAACGCTCATTCTGGCACTGTACCACTATACCGGTAGGCAGATGGGTGATACGTATAGCCGATGAAGTCTTGTTGATATGCTGACCGCCGGCACCGCTGGAACGATACGTATCGATACGCAGGTCGTCGGGATTGATCTCTATTCCGGCATCACCTTCAAGCTCGGGAACCACGTCAACGGACACAAAGCTCGTCTGTCTCTTCCCCTGCGCATTAAAAGGTGAGATCCTGACAAGTCTGTGCACACCCTGCTCGGAACGCAGATATCCGTAAGCATTCTCACCGTTCACCTGGAAGTCAACGGATTTGATGCCTGCTTCGTCACCGTCCTGCTGGTCCAGCAGATCGATGGTAAAACCTTTTTTATCAGCCCAGTGGCTGTACATACGGAAGAGCATTGAAGCCCAGTCGCAGCTCTCCGTACCGCCCGCACCGGCGTTGATACGCATGATGGCATTGTTTGCATCATACTCACCGGTAAGCAGTGTCTGGAGACGCAGTACTTCCAGTTCTTCAATGAAGGCATCAAGCTCCGAACGTACCTCATCTATCATGGAGGCATCATTCTCCTCGTTGCCCATCTCGATAAGGGTCTGGATATCGTCGAACGCCTGATTGAGCCCGTCGCACTTCTCCACCGTATCCTTCATGTTCTTGGCTTCTTTGGTGAGCTTGTTCGCACGGTCCGGATCACTCCAGAAATCAGGAGATGCCATCTCCATATCAAGTTCTTCTATACGTCTTTTCTTATTGCCGATGTCTAAGGAGTCACATACTTCTTTAAGGCTGTCCTTATACTGCATGAGCTCCAGTTTCATCTGGTCTAATTCTACCATACTTACGTCCTTCTATTAATCCACAGGGGTCACAAGACGATCTTCCCACCTTTTAAGCGGCATCAGGTACCTCCCGCGCTGCGGGTCCCTCCTGATACCAAAAGGTGGGCTCCTTCTTGTGACTTACTCCATCAACCCATGGCAATTCTTGTATTTCTTGCCGCTGCCGCAGGGGCAGGGATCGTTGGGATATATCTTTGCGGCATCGCGCTTCTTGGGCTGCTTCTGAAGGCTCTCGTCCTTGTTGGTACCTGTAACCTTCGCAACCTGCTCACGCTCTACCTTCTGCTCTACCTTTACAGCGAAGAGCAGACGCACGGTATCTTCCTTGATAGCGGTCTCCATTGAGCCGAACATATCAAAGGCGCTGATCTTAAACTCTGCCAGCGGATCCTTCTGGCCCATACTTGCAAGACCTGAAGATTTCTCCAGCTGATCCATATCGTCGATGTGGCTCATCCACTTACGGTCGATAACACGGAGGAGGATGACACGCTCAACTTCACGTATCTGCTCAGGCTCGGGGAATTCGGCTTCCTTTGCTTCGTAAAGCTTGACAGCCTCTTCCTTAAGCTGCTGGATAAGCGCGTTCTTTTTCTTTGTATCTATCCTGCTTAAGCTGACAGGCTCAAGAGGGATGATAGGCAATAACAGGTTATTGAGTTCGTTCAGATCCCACTGCTCGGGATCACCTTCACCTATAACCGTATCAACTGCGCCTTCAACTATATCGGTGATCATCTTGTAGACCACGTCACGCATGCTTTCTCCGTCCAGCACGCGCTTTCTCTCACCGTAGATGACCTCACGCTGTTCGTTCATTACCTGGTCATACTGCAGCACGTTCTTACGTCTTGAGAAGTTGTTATTCTCTATACGCTTCTGTGCACGCTCTATCGCATTGGAAAGCATCTTATGTTCGATACGCTGGTTCTCGGGTATGCCCAGCGCATTGAAGGTATTGATCAGTCTCTCCGAACCGAAGAGTCTCATCAGATCGTCTTCAAGGGAGATATAGAATACGGACTCACCGGGATCTCCCTGACGTCCGGCACGACCACGCAGCTGGTTATCGATACGTCTTGATTCGTGACGCTCGGTACCTATTATCAGAAGGCCTCCAAGCTCTCTGGATTTTTCATCCAGCTTGATATCGGTACCACGGCCTGCCATGTTGGTAGCAATGGTAACGGCTCCGTGAATACCTGCATCCGCAACTATCTCTGCTTCCTGCTCATGGAACTTTGCATTCAGCACGTTATGCTTGATGCCTTCACGTACCAGCATGCGGCTCAGTTCCTCGGATGCATCGATGTTGATGGTACCTACCAGTATAGGCTGTCCCTTCTCGTGAGCTTCCTTGATACGCTCAACGATCTCGTGCAGCTTTTCCTTACGGGTCTTGTATACGCAGTCGTTCTGATCGATACGGGCGATAGGTCTGTTGGTAGGTATGGTAATAACGTCCATACCGTAGATATCACGGAACTCCTGCTCCTCTGTGAGCGCCGTACCTGTCATGCCCGCCTTCTTTTCGAACTTGTTGAAGAAGTTCTGGAAGGTTATGGTAGCCAGAGTCATGGACTCACGTTTGATCTTAACATGCTCCTTCGCCTCTATCGCCTGATGCAGACCGTCGGAGAAACGGCGGCCGGGCATAAGACGTCCGGTAAAGGAATCTACTATGATGACCTTATCATCATCAACAACATAATCCTGATCCTTGAACATCAGATAGTTTGCACGAAGGGCAAGTATCATGTTGTGCTGTATCTCACTGTTCTCGGGATCGGCAAGATTTTCTATATGGAAGAACTTTTCTACCCTGTCCACACCACGTGAGGTAAGGGTTACGTTCTTATCCTTTTCGTTAAGGACAAAATCACCGGTCTCTTCTTCTTCCTCTTTCTCCGAACCCAGCATGGAATCCATGACTGCATCCAGTTTGTAGATCATCTCCTCGTCCTTGCCGCGCTTCATCTGCTTTGCAAGTACATCGCAGACCTCGTAAAGCTTGGTAGCCTTACCGCTCTGTCCGGAAATGATAAGAGGGGTACGGGCTTCGTCGATGAGAACCGAGTCGACCTCATCGATGATGGCATAATGCAGACCGCGCTGCACCAGCTGTTCTTTATAGATGACCATGTTGTCACGCAGATAATCGAAGCCAAGCTCGTTATTGGTGACATATGTGATGTCGCAGTTATAAGCCTCACGGCGCTCATCACTCTTCATGTCATTAAGGATGACACCTACCTTGAGTCCGAGGAACTCATGTATCTGCCCCATCCACTCGGCATCACGCTTAGCCAGATAGTCGTTGACCGTGACTACGCAAACGCCCTTTCCTTCCAGTGCATTCAGGTATGCGGGAAGTGTAGATACCAGGGTCTTACCTTCACCGGTACGCATCTCAGCGATACGGCCCTGATGAAGCACGATACCACCTATAAGCTGTACGCGGAAGTGCTCCATATTGAGCACTCGTCTGCCGGCCTCTCTTACTGTCGCGTAAGCTTCCGGAAGCAGCTGGTCAAGAGTCTCACCCTCTGCAAAACGCTTCTTGTATTCGGTCGTTTTTGCCCTGAGCTCTTCATCTGAGAGAGCCATCATGGTATCCCTGTAGCTCTCTATCTTATCCACGATCGGTTTGATACGCTTAAGCTCCCTCTCGGAATGCGTACCGAAGATCTTGTCGATCAAATTACCCATTTTTTAATACTCCATTGCCTTTTCTTCGCCATTAAGAACACGCAGGCCGCCCTGTGCCAGAGCCAGCAGCTCATCCTCACCGGGATATACGGTGATGGGTGCGATCCATGCAACCTTCTCCTTAAAAGCGTCTATTACATATTTTGAATAAGCGATACCGCCGGTAAAGATGATCTGGTCAACCTTACCTTCAAGCACTGCCGCCTGGGCACCGATATTCTTGCAGATCTGATAGATGAATGCATCGTAAACTTCCTTAGCCTTTGCATCGCCCTGCTCTATCATCTTCTCAACATCGCGGGCATCGTTGGTGCCAAGATAAGCATTGAATCCGCCGTTACCGACCAGCATCTTATAGATAGTCTTCTCATCATATTTTCCGGAGAAGCACAGCTTGATAAGTGCTCCGGGAGGTACAGCACCTGCACGCTCGGGTGAGAATGCACCGTCACCGTCAAGAGCGTTGAACACGTCAACGATACGTCCGTTTAAGTGCGCACCTACGGATACGCCGCCGCCCATGTGTACTACTATCAGGCGGAGAGTATCATATGCCTTGCCCTGCTCCTTTGCAAAACGCTTTGCCACTGCCTTCTGGTTGAGTGCATGGAAAACGCTGGTACGGGGCAGATTGGGATTACCCGAATATCTTGCAAGAGGCTGAAGCTCATCAACTACCACGGGATCAACTATGAATGAAGGGATGCCTACACTGTCAGCTATCTCTCTTGCCAGGATACCGCCCAGGTTGGAGGCATGCTGTCCCTGCTTGCCGATCACAAGGTCATGAAGCAGTTCATCGGATACGGGATAGGTACCGCCGGGGATGGGCTTTAACATACCGCCGCGGCCTACTACTGCTGCCAGTTCCTTTATATCTACGCCCTTGGATGCAAGGAAATCCATGATGATCTTCTTACGGAAATCCTTCTGGTCCACTATAGTAGGGAACTGCGATATCTCCTCTGTGGAGTGACGCAGGGTCTCTTCAAATAAAAGTGTTTCATCCTCAAATACACCTATCTTGGTTGAGGTTGAACCGGGATTGATGATAAGTAACTTCTTAGCCATTTTTATCTCCTTTCAGGCATTCTTAAGATGCTCTGCAACTATAGCTCCCAGTACAAGGGAGTTGATCTTTACTTCCTTTGAATCGGAACGTGAAGTTAAGATAACGGGTGCCTTGGTACCTGTTAAGATGTTACCGTTCTTGCAATCAACCAAATGAGTAAGAGCCTTGTAAACAAGGTTTCCGGCATGGATATCCGGGAAAAGGATAACGTCTGCATCGCCGGCGATCTTTCTGCCTGAAGCGCCCTTGTGGGTTGCAGCTTCCTTATCGATAGCTATGTCAAGTGAAAGAGGACCGTCTACGATGCAGCCGGTGATCTTTCCTTCTTCATTCATCTTGGTGAGCTCGTCTGCCTCAACGGTAGCGGGCATCTTGGGGTTAACAACCTCAACTGCTGCCACGGGAGCAACCTTGGGGCACTCAAGACCGCAGGCATGTGCGATGTCAACGGTGTTTTCGATAATGGCTGCCTTCTCCTCAAGTGTAGGATAAGGAATGAATGCCACGTCACTTAAGAATAAAAGTCCCTCCCTGCCCTTCATCTCGAAAACGCATACATGAGAGAGGACCTTATCTGTACGAAGACCTACTTCTTTATTTAATACGCTCTTTAAGAAACTCTTGGTATCGATGAGTCCCTTCATATACATATCTGCGGTACCGTTATGTACCAGCTCAACAGCCTTGGTAGCAGCCTCGATGTCATCCTTCACATCAACCACTTCAAAATTGCCAAGATCTATACCCAGCTCCTTTGCGATGGGCTCCATCTTATCCTTATCGCCAACCAG
>JAFYCS010000110.1 GCA_017539565.1 Lachnospiraceae bacterium | reverse complement strand
GTTTATATCAGGAGATATGGACTTACTGCAAAACAGAAAAAGATCCTGACACAGTTCGGAATCACGGAAAGCTATCTGAATAAGCTGACAAAAGAGGTCAACAAGAGATTTTAGTTATAGGAATTTGGAGAAGTTAAGGAGGTAACGTTTGTTGGCAAATACCGCCGAACAGTTATACCCGTTATACCCTTGACAATGAATGATAAAGGGGTATAATGGGTATAACTCGTGGAGGGATTTCGTTATGAATGAAGATATATACGAAAAAATAGCCGATATTGAGCGTGAAATAGCATCCCTGCCCGAAGGCAGTGTTGCCAGGAAGACTGTTAAGGGTAAAGAGTATTATTATCACAGGATATCCCGTGGCGGCAAGAGGATAGAAAACTATATAAGCTTTGAAGAGCTTTCTGCATTGAAGGAAGGCATCGATAAGAGAAAAAAACTTGAGAAGGAACTGAAAGAACTCAAGTCAGCTGTTATACAGGGGGCGGGGCCGGTTTTAAACGCGCCCGGCTTCAAAACCATGGTGAGAACGGGAAAACTGCTCGAGGCGCAGATTGCTCCTGTCAGAAAATACAAAAAAAGAGAATGCATCAGTCAGCTCAGGGAATACGTTTTCGGGCCAGGGCAGGATAGAGTTCTGATCGTATACGGCCTGCGAAGAACGGGAAAAACAACGATGATCCGACAGATCCTTACAGAACTCCCACACGAAGAGTTTAATAAGGCGGCATTCATTCAGGTGACAACAGGCGATACCCTTTCAGATCTGGATTCAGACTTAAGACTCCTGGAAAAGAATGGCTATAAATATGTTTTTATCGATGAAGTCACTTTGATGGAGGATTTTGTCGAAGGAGCAGCTTTGTTCTCTGATATTTATGCCAGCAGCGGAATGAAGATAGTATTATCCGGAACTGATTCTCTGGGATTTGCATTTACGCGGGAAGAACAGCTTTATGACAGATGTATCATGCTGCATACAACGTTTATTCCCTACCGGGAGTTTGAAAAGGTATTGGGTATCCGCGGGATTGATGAATACATCCGTTATGGCGGGACCATGAGTCTGAGTGGCATAAATTATAATGCCGATACGCCGTTTTCTGACTCTAAACACGCAGAGGACTATATAGATACTGCAATTGCTAAAAACATTCAGCATTCACTTAAGGCATATCAGTATGGCGGACATTTCAGACTGCTGCTGGATCTCTATGAGCGCGGTGAACTGACTAATGTGATTAATCGTGTGGTTGAAAATATTAACCACAGTTTCACAAAGAATGTTATAGAGCGGACCCTGAACAAGGAAGACCAGAGTATAGATATTGAAGATGATCATATGATACAGATCAAAGAATATCTGACTATGCTCGATCTGATCATGGATATTGATCTGGAGTCCCTGCCGGAGGTGAATCGCAAAGGAAAGATCGCGGTCATTACCCAACCCGGATTGAGATATGCCCAGGCGGAGGCCATTGTTGAGAACATGCTTCTTGACACAGAGTTTCAGGAGCTTTCGGTCAAAGAGCGAAAACATATACTGGACAGGCTGATCTCCGAGATATGCGGCAGGATGATGGAAGATATTGTACTGCTGGAAACCAGGATAGCCTATCCGGATAAGAAGGTTTTTAAACTTCAGTTTCCTGTCGGAGAGTTTGACATGGTAGTATATGATCCCAAGGAACTTACATGTTTTCTCTATGAAGTAAAATACAGTAAAGAAACGGTTCCGGAACAATACCGCCATCTGGCAGACGAAGAAAAATGTGCCATGACGGCCCACAGATATGGTGATATCCGGGGGAAATATGTAATCTACCGTGGCAAAAATACTACAGATGGAGATATACAGTATCTGAATGTCGAAGAATATCTGAACTCTTTGGGAAAGATACAATGAACTGGCTTTTATGATATTAAAATATACGAGGTGAACAGATTTGGTAATTCAGATAGTAGAAGATGATAAATCACTGAGCGAGGGAATATCCATATCCCTTGGTGATTATGCGGACAGTTTTCATAAAGAATATAAGATAGAGAACGCTAAGAAGGGCTTTGACAAATATGGTGAGGAGATAAGCCTTATTATACTCGATCTGAACCTCCCGGACGGAATAGGCTATGACTATCTCAAATATGTAAGGGAGAGAAGTGCTGTTCCGGTTCTGATCCTTACGGCAAATGATCTGGAGATGGATGAGGTCACGGGACTCACTATGGGAGCCGATGACTTCCTTACAAAACCCTTCAGTCTGGCGGTCCTCAGGGCCAGGGTAAATGCCCTGGTGCGCCGCAGTCAGATGACAGGAAACGCCGGCTCTAAAGAGGAGACGGAAAGCCCTAAAAATGCAAAGTCCGGAGTATATGAGATCGATGATATGGCATTTGATTTTGATAAACTCACTTTCAGAAAGGGCGATAAAGAACTGTTCCTCAGTGTGAACGAGCAGAAGCTTTTGAAGGTATTCCTGGATAATAAGGGTATGCTGCTTACCAGGGATACACTCATCGAAAGATTATGGGGCGACAGCGGCGAGTACGTGGAGGAAAATGCTTTATCCGTAACCGTAAACCGTCTCAGGAGCAAGATAGAAGGCTCCGGAGGTAATAAGCATATAAACACGGTATACGGACAGGGATACAGATTTGAATAAATAGAAAAAGAGGATCATTTAATTGTTTACAAATAAAGTAATTGAAAGATTAGACAGGATGCTTGATGATGCGCTGAACGGGACATTCTCGGAAAGCAGCTATGATGAGACAAAGCTTTCCAGGCTTGAATCCAAGTGGAAGGAGTTCCTTGGGACATCGGTCCTCTCAAACCAGAACCTTGAAGCTGAAAGACACAGGCTGGAGCAGTTCATATCAGATATTTCACATCAGACGAAGACTCCCATGACCAATATCAAGATGTATACAGAGCTACTGTGTGAAGAAGTAAACACCCTTCAGGGAAAAGAAGCCGGTAATGAGGCTTCGATAAACAGGATCAGGAAGTATACGGAGGAGATAGGTAGACAGAATGAACGGCTTGAGTTCCTTATCGATTCCCTCACGAAGCTCTCAAGGCTTGAAAGCGGTACACTTGAAGTGGTGGCAAAGCCTTCCTCTGTATATGAACTGGTTAAGGCCGGTGTAGCAGCCGTAAAACCCAAAGCGGATAAGAAGAAGATATCATTTATCACAACAGATGCAGAAGGAGATACTTCAGTGACCGCAGGATTTGATATGAAGTGGACACTGGAAGCGCTGATAAATGTACTGGATAATGCAGTCAAGTATTCCCCGGAAGGCGGAAAGGTTACAGTAGAACTGTCGGAAACGGAACTGTATGCAGCTGTCCATGTTATAGATGAAGGACAGGGTATTTCGGAAGAAGATGCCACCAGGATCTTCGGAAGATTCTTCAGGGGAAGCGAAGTCCAGCAGGACGAGGGCGTCGGCATCGGGCTTTATCTGGCCCGGGAGATCCTGTCGAAGGAAGACGGATATATAAAAGTCATATCAAATGAAAACAGAAAAGGCGGAGAGTTTATTCTGTACCTCAGAAAATAAGGAGCATAGCTCCTTTTTTTAATTCTTTCAAGATTAAAAGATTTGAGAAATAATCTGGAAAGAAGTGTTTGTTAGTATATAGCCATAAAAGAGATATGAACTGACAAACGGAGGAATGAAAAATGAGCAGAATAAACAGTAAGAAGGCGGTATCAAAGCTTGCCCACAGCGGGATCAGATCAAACATAAAGAAGTATCTGGTCCTGGTCGGGGCAGTGATCCTTACAACACTTCTTTTTTCGTCACTTTTTACGGTCGGCGGAAGCGTGATACAGGAAACACAGATCGCCGGCATGAGAAAGATCGGCACGACCTGTCATGCCGGATTAAAGTACATGAGCCTGCCGGAATATGAGCAGGTAAAGAACGATCCCAAGCTCAAAGACATCTCTTACAGTATCATGGTTGGATATCTTTCGGATGATAATCTTAAGAACCTTACTACAGAGGTATATTATTCAGAGGAAAAGGATACAAAAAAAGGCTTCTGCTATCCCGAAGCAGGTAATCTCCCCGTCAGGGAAAATGAGATAGTAACCAGTGATCTGGTCCTTGAAAAGCTGGGTGTACCGGCAGAGATAGGAAGTAAGTTTACGGTCAATCTGATGATAGACGGTGAGGAGATCCCTCAGGAATTTGTACTCAGCGGTTATTTTCACGGCGATAAAGTGGCTATGGCCCAGACAGCTCTCGTGTCTAAAGAGCTTCAGGAAAAGTATGCACCTGTCAGAATGATAAGTTATCCGGAGCGTAAAGATAACGGCTTTGCAGGCTGGATGAGTGTGAATCTTGATTTCAGCACCGGCTTCAACATAGAAGAAAATGTTCTGTCACTGATCGAAAGAACAGGTCTCAGGAATGATGTTGACTATGGTATAAACTACGCATATGCAGGACATGCTATAGATCCGGCCATGGCTGTCGTATGCGGTATGATGCTGGTCACATTCTTCGTAGCAGGATACCTTATCATTTACAATATCTTCGATATCAACATAATCTCCGATATGCAGGAGTACGGACTTTTAAAAACCATAGGAACCACCGGAAAGCAGCTTAAGAAGATCGTCATGAAGAGAGCGACTATCATCTGCTTAGTCGGTATCCCCATCGGACTTCTCCTGGGAGTCGGTGTCGGAGGATTGATCCTGCCGTATATTTCAGGGCAGATGAGTACCTTGACTGTCGGTAAGGGACTTGTACATCTTAACGTGTGGATCCTTGCGGGAGCAGCACTATTCTCATATCTTACGGTTATCATAAGTGCCGGAAGACCCTGCAGGAAGGCATCAAAGGTATCTCCTATCGAGACGCTCAGGTACACAGAGGAATCCGGTAACAACGGTAAAAGAGGCAGGAAACTTACAGTAGTCATCCTTTCATTATCATTAGCCCTGATCATCCTTAACGGCGTGATAGGCCTGGTAAGCGGATTCGATGTAAATGAATTTGTAAAGAGTGATGTTGTGGCGGATTTTAGTATCCAGGACGCTTCGCTTGACAGTATGGCTGCTTCTTACCATGAAACGGAAGCTGTTGGTCAGGACCTGATCGAAAGCATAAAGGCACAGCCGGGAGTATATGAGACAGGAAACGTTTATATATCCAACTACGGTCAGGAGTTTTCCGATGAGAGCTGGCAGAAGCTGGAGAAAGGATTTTTCGAAAACGAAGCAGTTACCGAATGCCTGAACTGCTTTTATACAGACGGAGGCTATGATCTTAACGCCTGCATGAATGATTTCAGAAAGTTTAAGTCAATATCCGGATATACTTACGGAATGGGAGAACTGGCTGTAAGCAAGCTGAATGTGGCCGAAACCATAGACGGATCGGAGACAATAGACTGGGAGAAGTTTAATTCCGGAAACTATGTCCTGGCTACAAGATGGACAATGGACGGCTGGTATTATACGAACATTGTTGAACCCGGGGATAAGATACAGATCAGAAGTCATGATCCGAAATATGCAGAATTAGCAGAAGAACCTGCAGAAGACGGTAAGATGATAACATATGAGAGCTATGATAACGCTCCTGTTAAGGAATACGTGGTATACGCCATAGTAGATATCCCGGAGGCAATCAGATACAGGGTGTCAGAGTTTATCGAACTGCATTACATACTTCCGGAGAGTGAGTATCTTGAACTGGAAGGCGAAAAAGGGGCCATGAGGACCCTGGTCAATGTGGAAGATGACAAGAAAGCAGCATTTGAGAACTGGATCAAAGAATACAAAAACTCCGAAGATCCCGACATGGATTACGCTACAAAGGAAAGCGTGACCGCGGAATACAAATCCCTCAGTGATACCATAGGGATGGTAGGAATAGTACTTGCAGTGATACTTGGACTTATAGGCATCATGAACTTTGCAAATACAATGGTGACATCCATCATCGTCAGGAGCAGGGAACTGGCCATGCTTGAAGCTGTGGGAATGACAGGGGTACAGCAGAAACATAAGCTTATGAAGGAAGGCTTTACATACTTTGTCTGGACTGCCGTGGTATCAGTGATCGCATCATCTGTCCTGAGTGTTACGGCTATCCGGTTCCTGGCAGGAGAACTGGGAATGTTTGTCTGGAGATTTACCCTTATGCCCCTGGCTGCATGTCTGCCCATCATCATGGTACTGATCGTCATCATACCTGTGATCGCACACAGCAGGCTCAGCAGGAGAAGCGTTATAGACAGGCTCAGAGTGGAATAAACGGACAGGCCGCTGATTATGTGTTATAATATCACCGTGACAGTAGGCCCTCCGGAGGCAGATGCATATGAAAACAACACGGATGATATGTAAAAAGAAGAGAACACTTTCAGCGGCCCTGTGCCTCTTATGTATAATGATATCCGGCATCACGGGCTGCCAGAAGACCGATGCATATACAAGGGCTAACGAGTATAAGAAGCAGTACAAGGATGAGTTTGCCCGGGCTGTGGAAAGCGAATTCGGGCAGAATTACAAACTGAAAAAAGTTGAAGGTTCGGTCCATTCCTGGGCAAGCGACTATCATATTATGACCCAGTACAGTGCGCTTCGCGAGTTGTACGGGATCATTGAAAATAATGGGAAGCAATATCACGCCAGATATGATATTGATACACAAACACTGGAAACGGATTATTTTACGGATAGCATTCTGAGCTCTCTTGTATCAAGACTGGGAATGGATAATTCAAAGGTATCATATATCGTGGGCTATGATTATGTTAATGAGCGTGATTATTTTATGTATCCGTCTGATGTGCAGACGATACTGGGAGCAGCGAGGAACAGAAGGGGATTGGTTTTTTATATAGTTACTTCTGAGGATCTTGATAAGCTTACCTTCAGTAGTTATGAGGCATTCTGCAGGGATAATAAAAATGTCTATGATGTATATATACTCAGCTCTGATAATTTTACGGATCTGGAACACTTTAAAAAGCATTACCGTGATATGACGGTATACCCCGAATATGCGACGGTTCCGGAAGATGACAGGGCTGACAGCCTCACGGTTGATGTTTATACGATATATAATCTAAAAGGATTCGTCGACATTCATCAGACCCAGGACCATCAGGAAGAGTATAATATTGAGGTCTGGAGATTAGAATGACAGGAGGCAACCCCGGGTAGCGGAAATTCCATGCTTGATTGCTTGAAGATATAAGGAGATTCACGCTATTATGATATGTACTATATTATCATGAGTAAAGGGGGAAAAAAGCATGGGATACAATTTCTTTAAGATCACAGAGCTGAAAGATTCCTTCAGAAAAAAACTGAATACCTTTGTGGCTACGCTGGGTTCGGCCATCGGAAGTGGCACAAAGATATCCTTTGCAGATAATGACATCAGCTATGTTCTGCAGCTTCAGAATGAACGTCTGAAAAATAAGGGCCTTACCGTGGATTATGAGATCTATGACAGGGACAGCAGGCGTGATGCAATGGTGGGAGCGGAATGGAGAGATGCGCATTACGAAAGCTTTGTATGTCATGATTATTACGGTGTGAAAAGAAAGATAAGTAAGGCCGGATCAAAGATCTATTCAGATGACAAAAAGAACATCCTCTACACCACGATAACGGATGTGACAACAGGCATCCATCCCGATGATGAGACCTGCTGTTGCCCCAACTGCGGTAACGTGACCACCATAGCGCAGATCCAGGACGGCTGCCAATACTGCGGTACCCGGTATAAGATGGACGATCTGTTCCCGAAGGTAACGGGATATTTCTTCCTCAATGATGTGGCGCTTGCCGGCAATGAAGGGAAAAAGGGCATAGGCTTATCGATACTGATAACCTATATAGTATCGGTGCTCATCGCGTTGATCGCGCGTATCGTGAGCCACGATCCGATAGGTATAGGGACGTTTTTGAGCCTGATCCCCCTTATACCGCTCGCTGCATTTTGCGGTTATGTTTTTTTCTCAATCTTTATGGCCATCAGGCTTATAGTGGTGGGTTCCAGCCAATCGGCGGGCAAGTACGGTACCATCGGCTCCAGAAAGAAATTCGAGCAGAGGATGCAGATGATCACTCCCGAGTTCTCTTTTGAATATTTTACGAGCAAGGCCATATCCCTGATCAAAGCAGCGGTATATTCCGAAAATGCACAGGATCTTCTGTTCTACAGAGGCGGTGTGCTTGATCCGGAGTTTAAGGACGTGATCGACCTTAACTACGGCGGAGCTCTGGGCCTGGCAGGCGTTAAGGAAGGAAACGGGATAGTGACCGTTGCAACGGATGCGTTTTTCGACGTGCTGTATGAGAGAGGATCTAAAGTGAAATTCAAGAGGGAGACATACAGAGCGGTCTTTCAGAGAAGGACAGATATACCCATAAATATGCAGTTTTCCATGACTAAGATACAGTGCCCTACCTGCGGAGGCAGCTTCAACGCCATCCGTAACAGAAAGTGCCCTTACTGCGGAAATCCCTATGATATTATTTCCCAGGACTGGATACTTGTAGAGCTCAGGCGGGCATAAAGGCATGAAAGAACAGAAACCGGCTGAATACTCCCCTTTTTGGGGAGTATTTTATTGGACACATAAAACAACGCGGGTCTGTTATAATACAGGTACGATCACATAAATATATAGTGAGGGCGATATGTTTTTAAGTATTGAAGAAACAGACAATAAAACACTGATTATAATATTGCTGCTGGCGTGTGTTGTCCTGCTTTTCATCCTGTATGCATATTACAGGAGCAAGAGCAAAAGGGAGAACAGGAGATACAGGAACTTTTCCCGGAGGATAGAGTATGAAAAAGCAAGCCAGAGGGAAGTGGCGGGCAGGCGCAGGATAAGTCCCGGGATGAAGCAGGATGTATTGGAACGTGATGACTATACCTGCCAGATATGCGGGATATCAAAGCAGTTCCTGGATGATCTGTGTCCCGGCCTGGGAGACTATCTGCTGCTGGAGATAGATCATATTGAATCGGTAGCCAGGGGAGGGACAGGAAAAGATGAAGATAACCTGCAGGTCCTGTGCTGGAGATGCAACAGGAAGAAGGGCGGAAAGCTCACGAACGAAGAAGTGGAAGAAATGATCGATTACGGGATATGGTATCTCGAGGATCAGTGGGAAGAATGATGAAAAAGAATAACACGCTCATAATCATATTGGCATTGATCTCAGTTCTATGCATTGCCGGAGCCGGCATTATTTTGCTGCTTGGTGACCGTGGTGATAATGATGCCGGCACAGGACTGCAGCAGGAAAAAACTCACGGTTCTGTAAGTCTGGTATACTCCGATCCGGATGTTATACCTGATCATTCAGGTGAGGATTATATCATCCTGAACGATGGTATACCCTGCTTTAATGAGTGGGATATAGAAAATATCACCGGAGAGCATTACAGTGAACCGGATCAGTTGGGACGGTGTGGAGCAGCTTATGCAATACTCGACAGATCGATGATGCCTACCGGTGAACGGGAGGATATCGGGCAGATAAAACCGACAGGATGGGTGCAGAACAAATATGAAGGGATAGTTGATTCCGAGCCGCCGTATCTCTTCAACAGGAGCCATCTGATCGCATATGCCCTCACAGGGCAGAATGCCAATGAAAGGAACCTGATAACCGGGACCAGGTATATGAATGCGGTCACCCAGCTGTACTGGGAGAAGAAAGTGATGCGTTATCTTGATGAATCGGATAACCATGCCCTGTACAGAGTGACGCCTTTATTCAAAGGGGATGAGCTCCTGGCACGTGGTGTTGAAATGGAGGCATATTCCGTTGAGGATAAGGGGGCATCATTGTGCTTTCATGTATTTGTATATAATATCCAGCCGGGGATAGTGCTGGATTATTCGACAGGCGATAATAGGGCGGAGTAGTGTTTTCAAGTACCTTCCGCAGTCATAACGGTAAACATCTTCTTATCCTGAGGTTTCATTCTCTGTTTCTTCAACGGACGTATCAACAACGGAAGTATCCACGATGGAGGGGGCCGCTTGCGGATAGCGGATCATCTAATATACGTATCAATGTACGCGGATTTATGGGAAAAGGGTCACATTGCGGTAGCAAAAGTTCCAATTCAAATTGGTAGAATCTGTCAGGCATTTAGCATATAATTACCTTCGAAAGTTTATGGAGGAAAAATGAAGATATTTGATCTCAAACATCATATCAGGTTTTACGTGATCCTATATGTGATCATATCAGTCCTGTTACTGATACCCGTTACTATCGTCACGTTATTTAACAGTTTGGAAGCGGGGATGAGATTGGCTTTTTTCAATCTGGTGCTTGTTGAATTGCCGGGATTTGGTGTGATGATGAACAGGATCTCGACAGTAATGAAAGCTTTTAGATCCGGTGTGTTATCAGGAAGGCTTAGAGCGCCGCTTGAACCGCGCTGTACTTTGCTATCGGATAATGGTAACCGGTATCATATAGCAGGGTTCTATAATTTATATCCTATGTATAGGCACAGATGCAGATTTGTAACTTATAAAAGACAGGCATGGGTGGTGGAAATAGATTGTGCGAACTAATGTCACTATAACATGTGGCATCATATGCAATCCTGATGAAAGATATTTATAACAGTGCAGATGCGTAGTATAATAAAGGGGGATGCTGAATATGATATGTCCTTATTGCGGAAAAGAGATGGATGAAGGATTTGTTCGCGGTCTGTCAAGGCAGCCGCATTACAAGAGTTGCTTATACTGGAATGATGAAAAGCATAAATTGGGTC
>JAFYCS010000109.1 GCA_017539565.1 Lachnospiraceae bacterium | reverse complement strand
GAATGGGGTTCCAAGCGATATCTCAACATGGAACATCTGACAT
Organism: Lachnospiraceae bacterium; assembly: GCA_017539565.1. Taxonomy (GTDB): domain Bacteria; phylum Bacillota; class Clostridia; order Lachnospirales; family Lachnospiraceae; genus NK4A136. Next base: position 4,792 of record JAFYCS010000109.1, on the reverse strand, counting down.
CCATGCTAATCGCTGAGGCCGAGGGTATCGCATAAATAAATACACTACAGGTTAAGCAGTTGTCGGCAGCTGAGCGGCAGAGCAAAATCAAATGTGCGCAAAACTATTGACAGTATCTTTAAAACTGCAGGATCAGAAAACCTCATTAAGCAGCTGTTTTTTTCTTTGGTCGGTAGGGAGGTTTCTCCTGCTTGATGATCTGCATCATCTCCATCGCTTTGATCATTTCGTCGTCTTCATATTTTTTGTAGCTCGATGACCAAGGCATAAGTTCCTCCAGTTTGCTGCTGGTTGCAGGAAGATCAAAATATTCCGGAACATTCTCAAGCAGATTTTTCAGATATATCTGAGGATTAGCTTCATTTTTCCTGATAGAGTCAATCAGGCTATAGATAGATGGAGTCATACATTGGTTTCTTCCGTAAGGATCGGATCTACATTACTTCCGGGTTTTCTGATAAGTCTCTTTCGGAAGATAGCATAGAGGATGATCAGTATCAATGCCCCGACAGAAATCAGTATACCCGTCCACATTCCACGAGGAGTATAACGGATTTGCAGTTCATGTTCACCGACGGTTACCGGGATACCGATACCGCTGAGGAAGTTTACATGATCAACAGGGGCTCCATCCACATAGCATTGCCACCCGGGCATATCCGGGAGTGAGAGATAGACGAAGCCGTTGTCGGGAGTATTAATGATCCCCGTGATGGTAGAGGAATGAGTTTGGATATCCGTCATAACGGTGCTTTCCAGTTCTTTGTGAAGCTTATCCAGTTCGTCGTAGTTCACGGTTGCCAGACGGATGTAGTAGTTTTCTGCTCCTTCATCGCCGATCTGCATAGTGAAGGTAAACTCGTTTGCTTTCCCTTTCTCAGCGGTTCCGATATAAAGGATCATATTGTTGTAGGAGACGAAGATATCTCCCTCCACATCCTTGGCTGTATAAACCCATACCGGTACTTCGTTACTTATACCGGCCATGTAATCACTCTGATCGGTCATAATATAGGTTTTATCATCTTTAAAGTCTTCCGTAAGAGAAGCAGGGTCTGTTTCCGGTTCTATCATCTGATAGAGGTCGTTATATCCCATTGCGTGCATAAAAGCATTTTGATAGAGCAGAGGATTAATACCATGTTCATCCTTATAATTATCCGGGGTACCGGAATTCCATTTCCGTATTTCTTCGGTATCTGTAAAGAAAATACCTAAAGGCAGGTAATATGGATTTTCATGTAATGTCAGGTTATTGATTCGATCGATAACGTCATAATGAGACCAGGAATTCTCTACGTAATTGTTGGTGATATGATATTTAACATGAAGCATCATATCGGCCAGAGGATTTCCTCCCAGATAGTAGATGTAATTCGTCGCTGTCAGAAGATTCCATCTGTTGAACTGCTTGATATGATCCTGGGTCATAAAGGATGAAAAAGCGCTGATGGACCGGATCGCAGTACCTTCTGCACGGTTGTCAGATCTGTCCCCGATGATTTCAGTGGATGTGAAGGGGGCTGTCATATCAGGGTGGCGGTCTGCCAGTGTTTGGATATTGCCTGTGGATGCTTCCTCTGTAGCATTATGGCCGAGATAACGGAAGGAATAAAGAGCGCTCATCACAACTTCCAGCAAACATATGATAAGGGCTGCTTTATATACTGTTTTTTTGTGCTTTTTCCATAGCTGCAGGATTCCAAGGAAGAGGTATACTCCGGCAAAGCAGAGCGTCATGGTAAGCGTGATATCGGATATATAAGCCTCTGTAAAAGCCCAAATCCACAGAGGAATCAGAACCAGGGAAGCAGCGCCGATACTGAGTCCAACAGCCTTAGAGGAGTATTCTCGTATGGAGAGCAGGACATCATAGAACATGATCACCAGAAGCACCAGGAAGAAGGCTGCAAAACGATTCGGTACCTTCGACTGATAGTGGAAACCATGGAATATGAAGTTTAGTGTGCTGTTACCGAAGGCAATGAAATAAAGTACAACCAGAATAGTACGTCTTATACGGATAGATAGCTTTACCCGCTTATTCAGCAGATAAAGAGGGATCAGAAATAGGAGCAGGATTCCGATATATAAATTAGCTTTATAGTCATTATCAGTTACGATCGTAGGCTCATGGAATGTCGTGGAATCGGAGATAAGGGAGAGATAGCTTCCGTTTGTCTTTGTCACGGGAGTAACGGTATCCAGAACTTTATATGGGGATTCCAGAGTTCGCAGGTAGTAGGGGATCAACCGGTAACAACTGAGCAATGCAGCAGCTACCGAAGCCATGAGGATGCGTATCCCTTTGAAGAACATATCCTTGATACTGTCAAAATGCATGGTAAAGAAGTAAAGGAAGATGAACTCGCATAGCATAAAGGCATAGTAAGCATCACCCATATTTCCGAAAAGAAGGAAGATATATAGGAAAGGTTTCTTCTTATATATCAATAGTTCCATAGCCAGAAGGATAAGGGGAACACTGGTTAGGAACCCAAAACTACCATAGATAAAGAAGGAAATATTATATGAGCAAAGCCCATATATGGTTCCGATCACGATCAGACGACAATCTTTTTTATCCATGCGGCGTCCATGTCGGTGGGTCAGGTAGAGGATCATATATAATCCTGCGGTAACGAAAGATATATAGTAGGAAAAGGTGAGATCAAAAAGATACAGAGACTCCGGCAGGATTAGGGCACGTAGATAATTCCAAGGTGAAGTAAAATAACTGGCCATGTCATTATAACGATCAATAGAGATTCCGATGTTCCAGTTTAAAACACCATAGGATCCGTTTTTAATATCATTTATCCGGCCGACATATCCGTTGTAAGCCTGGGTATAACCATCGCTTACCAGGGTCGCTTTATCACCGAAGGGACTGCTGCTTGTGTACATCTGTGTCAGGATGAAGACGGCTGTGGCGATGCAGAAGGTGACGATATAGACATAATTGTCCCGGATAAAGGAGGATACGGCATGGATGGCTCTGGGGCCTGAAACGGAAACAATACGATTTCGGACAGCCAGGAAGATAAGGACGATCAGGAATAGAGCGGTGATGGCAAATCCCCAGTAAAGCAAAACCGGGCGGACAGATACCGTGACAGTATTATCGCCTTCCTGTAAGGGGATTAGGGATGCCGAATCATTGAAAGCAACGGCTTTTGCAGAGGCATTATTTACTGTATAGGATAGGCTGTTTTTGCTGTCGGAAGGGAGGAGCAGATAGCTGCCCTTTGGAGCGTTGATCTGATACTGCAATTTGGAAGTAATTGATCCCTGCGGCTCCACTTGATTCAATAACCCATAGAACTGCCGGAACGAATCTGAATTGAAAAAGGCATATACGGCACTGGTGCTGCCGTAATTACGATCCTTCTGGGTGATTGTATGGGTCAGGTCAGCAGAACGGCCGCCTTGTACAATACCTAAATGACGCAGGCCAAAGAATGAAATATACAGATCACCTGACTCGGCGGCATCAAACTGGCAGTAGTATTCCAGCTTTCGTTTGTCTTCATTGTTGTCTTCATCCATAGGAACTGTCTCATAGAGGTTGTATTCACCTACAGCCTCATCATATACCGGGACGCCGCCAAGTATATTCGTGATAAGATTATTGTAGGACATGAAAGGATAGGTTCTGTCAAAGGTCCAATCCTTTACTCCTTCCGGAACAATGATCGCGTTCGCAGAGTACGGGTTCTTGTAGATCTGAATCTCATTGAATACTTCCACGGGTTCCAGAAGGGAATCCACATTTTTCACACTGACAGGTGCCAGAATAAAATCATAGCCTAAAAGAGTATTGAGTACAGGGGTATTAACATCATCCTCCGTACGGCAATAATATATGCGGGCATTAGCGTTTTTTTCGTGGATCAGTCGTGAGATCTCATACATCCGGCTGTCCGTGGTTTCCTCATATCTCGTGCTTTCGGATCCGACTCTTCTCAGATTATCCACATAGGTAAGGCAGATTTCCGCCATCAGAGAAAGGGGGAGAAGAGTAAGAAGAAGCCATTTAGTCATACTGTTACTGCGGTAGAGCAGGATCAGGATGGAGCCAAGAGCAAGGAATTCCATGGCATAGATCACGGGCTGGATGGTGCTGTAGCCGTCGCAGAATTTCGGTGTCAGGGCAATAAGCGCAGCAAGGAGTGCAATGGCAGCAAGGATCTGCCATACAGGGGTGTGCTCCAGGTTCAAAAGGGCTTCATAGGCCATAGAGAGAAGCTGGACCACGAAAAGGAATCCGAATACGGAAAAGGCAGCATCGGAGTAGAAGAATCCGTTGAAGATATAATTCGGGGTAAAGAAGATAAGTCCGGTTGTCAGAATTACAAGAATGGAAGACTGGCTCATTCTTCTCCGGACGGAAATGTTGGGATTGGCAACATAAAGAATGATCAGGAATACAGCTAGAATGCCGCAGAAAATGTCAATTCCGTATCCGTAATATTCGGTAGAGGAAGGGGTAACCTTTGGAAAAAGTGCCTTCAGGACATCAAAGAATGAATTCCGAACGCCTCCGTAAGGGAATTTGATGGAGATCTCCTTCTGGAAGAAGCTTCCTCCCACAGAATTCAGTATAATCACCGCCCCGGCGCCTGCGGCCAGTACATCGCTCATCAGCTTGAGCAATATATTCCTCAGGGCATGGGGAAGATCACTGTAGTCGTAGACCGCAGTGTAGATGATGGAGAATATGAATACGATGATGGTCATGTAGAAGCTGCAGAAGACGGATGCGGTCATAAGAGCCGCATACAGACGCCAT
>JAFYCS010000108.1 GCA_017539565.1 Lachnospiraceae bacterium | reverse complement strand
TTTGTGGAGTCAGCCCTGGGATTGTCAAAGACTATAGGCGATCTGGCCGGGCCGTGTCTGTTTGCCGTTACGATGGGTATCAGCCGCGTTATATACGGCAAATACGGAGACCGTATCGAGTTGACAGGATATATGCTGGGATCAGGTGTGCTTTGTCTTGCCTGTTATATAGTGGCGGCAGTTTCTCATAATCCGGTCTTAAGCCTGGCAGGATGCATTCTTTGCGGGTTTTCTGTCGGGATCATGTGGCCCGGAACCATAAGCATACTGTCAAAACGTCTGCCAGGGGGAGGGACAGCCATGTTTGCGCTTCTTGCAATGGCAGGCGATCTGGGCGGAGCTTTCGGTCCGGGGGTAGTTGGTTTTGTAACACAGCTTAAGAATGATGACCTTAAGGTGGGAATGCTCACCGCGTGTGTTTTCCCGATCGTTCTCATTGCAGTGGTGACCGGAATAAAGATAAGAGTATCGAAAACAAAGGATTTATAAAAACGGAGGAAAAAGAAATGGAAGAGCGGATAAAAAAACAACTTGAGTTTTCTCTGGAGATAGATAAAGAAAAGAATGTATTCCGTCAGACAAGTCTTTCCGGAAAAGGAAGGAAAGAGAATGATGCAGAACATGCATGGCATATGGCTATCATGGCGTATCTTCTACGGGAGTACTCGAATGATGAGATCGATGTGGCAAAGACCATGCTGATGTGTCTGATCCACGATATAGTCGAGATTGATGCCGGTGATACTTATGCATATGATGAGGAAGGTCTGAAGACTCAAAAGGAACGTGAGAATGCAGCAAAAGAAAGGATCTTTTCTATTCTTCCGGATGATCAGAAGCAGGAACTGACTGCGTTGTTTGATGAATTTGAATCGGGGCAGACGGCGGAATCCAGATTTGCACATGCAATGGATAATCTGCAGCCATTGATGCTCAATGACAGTAATGACGGAGCTGACTGGAGAGAGCATAATACTTCTGCTAAGGCAGTTTACGGCAGACATGCAATGACTAAGCTTGGTTCAGAGACGATCTATGCCATAACGGAACAGATCATAAAAAAGCATATAGAAAGAGGCAACCTTATCTGACTGGGTTATGGTGATACCTATATTCTCTTCAGGTATTCCTCCAGTGTTGCCTTGATCTCTTCGGGAGGATCGGTCATGCCGCGGTCTACCCACTTAAAGATCACATTCCATATGGCGCCGATGTTGAAGGCGATAAGATAATCGGGATCCAGATTGCCGATGAGTTTGCAGAAAGGATTTTCACTGATATCCATACTGCTGTTGATCTCCGGTATCACAATGTTAAGCTTTAGCAGCAGGAGATATAACAGATTGTTTTTATGGAGCAGTGAAAGAAAGGTCCTGTTCTTATCGCAGAAGTCGAATATCACGGTGAGCGGCCCTTCCGGTGAACGGGTGAGAGCCAGAACGTAATCCGTTATGGTGCCTGTTATTATGGAATCCAGCACATCATCTTTGGAAGTGAAATTGTTATAGAAGGTCTTTCGTTCCAGTCCTGTTTCCAGGACGATCTGTTTCACGGAAATCTCTGAATAAGGCAGATCTTCCATCAGTTTTAATAATGCATCGGTAATATGTTTTTTGGAACGCAGCGCCGAAGGGTTCTGTGAATCATTCATATGTATACCTCATAAGTTACACATATCTGCAGGATTGTGTATCTTTTGACTGCGGTGTTTACAGCAATTCAGTAACAGCGTATCATAATCTCAAAAGATACACAAGTGTGTAAATTGAGGAGCGTTTCATGAAAGTAATCTTAATAAACGGAAGTTACCGTAAAGGCGGGATAACGGCGGCAGCGCTGCATATGATAGAAGCTGACTTAAATGAAAAAGGTGTGGAAACCGCGTTTTACAACCTGGGTGAGATAAGCATGTCCCACTGTATGGGATGCTGTACTTGCTATAGGACGGGGCATTGCGGCATTAAGGATGACGCTGAGCGGATATCGGAGATTATCGCGGAAGCAGATGGTGTGATCCTTGGAACGCCGACTTATGCAAGCAATGTATCGGGGCTGATGAAGGATCTTATTGACAGGGGGCATTTTGTGATAGAACAGTTGCTTCATAATAAAGCCTGTGTTACTATCGCGACAGGTGAGAATTACGGAAGCAAAGATGCCCTGAAGGTACTGGATAATCTGGTGATCTATTCCGGTGGAGTTTTATGTGACAGTTTTGCGATGAATGCTCCGTTTAACGGTATTGATGCTGTAAGAGAGAAATTATCCGGAAGGTGCAGCAAAGCAGTGCGTAAGTTTATGAATGGATTGCAGGATAAAGCAGATCATCCTATACAAAAACTGATACATTATATAGTATTGAATGCAGGGATCAGACCCTTGGTACGTAAAAAAGGAGCATTATACCGTGGCGTTGCCGATAAGTGGGAAAAGATGGGGATAGAGCTGTGAAGAAGCATATATCGGTAATTATACCGGCACATAATGAAGAAAAATACATAAAGCGTTGTATCGATTCTATAAAGGAAGCGGATAAGATCTTTCCGGGAAATACAGAGATCATCGTTGTCTGCAATCGCTGCAGTGACAGAACGCAGGAAATCGCCATAGAGAATGGCGCTGAAGTTGTGATCAATGAGGACAGGTGCATCGCAAAAGTCCGGAATGCCGGGATCACTGCAGCCAAAGGCAGGATCATAGTTACGATCGATGCTGATAACCGTATGACTAAAAATACGCTCCGTGAGATATACGCTCTGTTGAGATCCGGAAAGTATATCGGAGGAGGTGCACCGATACGCTTTGAGCGGTATTCCTTTCCTTTATGGTGCAATGACATATTATGCAGGATATCTTTTGGATTGACCGGGCTGTACAGCGGGATCTTCTGGGCAAAGAAGGAGACCTTTGATGAAATAGGCGGGTTTGCGGATCTGAAGGCGATGGAAGATGTGGCTACCGCAAAACTCCTGAAAAAATACGGGAAACAAAAGGGAAAGAAGTATACGACATTACGGAAAAACTATCTGATCAATTCCACGCGGAAATATGATGATCTGGGCGATTGGTTATATTTCAAATTGATGATCGAGAACGCCGGTGTCCTGATCCGGGCGGCTCTTGGCGACAGATCAGGGATGGATGCGCTGCTGGATAAGATGTTCTATGATTATAATGATGAGCATTCAGGGAGAAACCTGGGTGACGGAGCAGGGGTATAAAAATGTCTGATAAAAAAGCTTTACTTGTAATAGATATGCAGAACGATTATCTTTGGGATAAAAGAAAGCCGATGTTTAATTATGATACCGAACGGCTGGTGGGCGCGGTAAACAAGGCTATAGCTGACTTCAAAGACGAGGGATACGATATCATATATATCAAGCATATCCTTCCCCGGATACTGTGGGGTGTAGGGTTTTCCATTAAAGGTACGGAGGGGGCGGAGCTGTATAAGGGACTGGATATAGTATCGGATCTGTGTTTTGAGAAGAACCGTTCGGATACATATACGGCCGGGGCGTTCCGGGAATACATGAAGAAACAGAACTATTCCGTGGTGGCGCTATGCGGACTTGATGAGTGCGGCTGTGTAGGTGCTACGGCTAAAGGCGCTGTCAGGACCGGCGTCCATGTAATGATGCTGAAGGATTGCATCGGCCGCAGGTTTCCGATGAAAACAGTGCTGAAAAAACGCGAAACACTGATCGGGATGGGGATTGAGATAGTATAAAACAGGATACCTGTTATAGGCATCGATGATCACTTTTTACGAATCAACCACCGGTTGACACGTCCCGAATATGCATCCATTGTGTTATTATCTTCCGTGCTGATATAATGCCCATAGACAGGCCGGTCTGAATAATAAAGAAAGGTTGATAGACTATGGAACTTGGAAATAAGATAAAGAGTTTAAGACTTGCCGCAAAGATGACTCAGGAGGAGCTGGCCGCAAAGCTGGATGTGAGCAGCCAGGCTGTCTCAAAATGGGAGACCAATGCCAGTACGCCGGACATTTATACTCTGCCGAAACTGTCTGTTATCTTCGGTGTGACGATCGATGAACTGTTTGATCTTACTGTGGATGATAAGCTCAAACGCATAGAAAACATGTTTATGCAGGAAGGTGCCTTATCCGATCAGACATTTCAGGATACGAAAGTTTTCCTGTTTGATCAGCTGGAAAGCTATCCGGTAAAGGGGCGGATAGAAGGTCTTATCGCCCGCTTATATCATCTGAGGATGGAATATGATTCTGAGATAGTCAGCAAATACGCAAGGGAATGCATGGAAAAGCTGCCCTCTGATATGGAATCGAATGCCGAATGGCTGTTGCAGAAAGCCGAGGGTGCGGCAAGCACGGATTATAACGTAAGGAATCATAATAAGACCATATTGTTTTATAAGAAACGCATAGAACAGGCACCGGAAGTGACGCGTAACTATCTTGAGCTGATGGATAATCTTTTGGCTGATCATCGCACAAAGGAGGCATGGGATGTTCTGGACAGATACCGGAAACTTAAGGATTCTTCGGAAATAAGGAGCCGTATCTATGAGTTAAGGATCAGCTTCTGCGAAGGGGACCCGGCTAAGTCAGATGAGTGTGCGAAAGCTTTACTTGCAGGCTATTCTGATGACTATCTGGCTCTGTTTGAACTTGGCGGCTATTATGCGGACAGATGCAACTATGAAAAGGCTCTTATGCTTTTTGAACGCTCCTATGAAGCAGAAACCAAGCCCCGTTATGTAGATGCACTTCAGGCGGAGGCTGTTATATATGAGATCCTGGGGGATTTTGATAAAGCTGCCAAAGTGCAGGAACGTGTCATCATGAACCTGAAAGATGAATGGAATACAGATGAAGGAGCTGCCATTGATCGTGCTTTGGCCGAAATTGACAGGTTGAGGAACATGTCAACCACCGGTTGACACATTGCAAGCCATAGCTGGTAGCCTGCAACCGTTCTATTATGTATGTTGGAAACATGAAAACATACAGAAGGGACGGTTTTTTATTAAATACCATAAAACTGCCCGGTCATGATCGTATAAGGTTTATAAACTACTATGCGAGGTGAGAGACTTAAATGAAAAAGAAAAACCTGATCCTTATAGCGACGGCCGCAATCCTGGTGCTGCTTGCCATTATAGCAGGGATCATTTTCATTAAGCTGAGCGGTCAGAAACAGACAAATGGGGGAGGAGTACTCATAGACCGCCCGGAAACAGAGCCGGAAGAAAGTACCCGTGACAATGTTTTGGAAAAAGAGCCTGATCCGATTGCGCAGCTTAAACTGCACGGGAGTTATAAACCGCTGGTAACCGGAAATCTGGGATCGCACATTTATTACACTGATAACGTGTTTAAAGACAGGAAACTGAAGAAGAATGAAGAAAAAGAGATGAAGGAATATCTTGAGCAGGCGGATAAAAAACTGACTGAAGATATCCTGATAGTAGGCTGGAGCAGAGGGGCTGTTGATAACGGACTCATGTTTAATGCATATCAATATGTTGACGGAGTGGTGGTACCGGAGGTGTTTTACAGGCTGACGCAGGATGGAGGTGTTTCTGTTGAAATGATATCTGATATCCCTGCTATCCGTTCGCTTGACACAGTCGGCCTGATCGATCCTGAAGAATTATTCCCGCTTGTTGATGATATGGCATGGCAGCATAAATCGCAATTGTATATGGAGCGGGATGATAAAATATACGTGATCTATCATCCGGAGTATGACGCGTTTAAGGATGAACTGTACTACTATTTCGATATAAATGAATACAGCCGGGTACGAATAGACGCCAAAACCGGAGATATCTTAGAGGAACACTACTTTAACGGAGAGTATATCGATTAAGACCGGTCATTTCTTTACCAGCTCCTTAAGTATTTCTATATAGTTCAGGGTTAAATGTGAAGGCCGTATAGTTCCGGGGAGAATGTAACCTATCTCCATGTGATCATCTGCGGCCAGCGGCTTTGCTATGATGTCAGGACCGTTTAACTCTTCACTGATCACGCCGCTGCATATGGTATATCCGTTAAGCCCTATCAGCATATTGAAAAGAGATGCGCGGTCGCATACTATCAGCTCCTTATCGCAGTCGACAGTGCTTAAAATCTCTTCGGAGAAATAAAAGGAATTGTGGCTTCCCTGCTCATAGGAAAGCCTGGGATAAGGTTTTAGATCCTTAAGCGTCAGTTTCTTTTTCTTTGCAAGCGGATTGTCTCTGCCTATAAAGACATGGGGCTTTGCAGTAAACAGCGTGTTGAATGAAAGATTGTTGTCCCTGAGGGTTTTTCTTATAACGGTTTCGTTAAAACTGTTTAAGTAAAGTATCCCTATCTCGCTTCTGAGATGTGCCACATCATCGATTATATCGTAAGTCTGGGTCTCACGCATATGAAATTCGTATTTATCTCCGCCCTGCTCTTTAAGCAGCTTTACAAATGCTTCAACAGCAAAAGAATAATGCTGTGAGGATACGCAGAAGCGCTGTTTTGTACTGTTCTTTCCGGTATACCGTTCGTCTATAAGATTAGCCTGTTCCAGGACCTGTCTTGCATAGCCAAGGAACTCGTCCCCTTCGGGAGTGAGCTCTATCCCTTTATTTGATCGCGAGAAGAGTGTTATCCCATATTCATTTTCAAGATCATGAATAGCTGAGGTAAGGCTGGGCTGCGCTATAAAGAGTTTCTTTGCGGCCTCTGTCATATTACCGGTTTCTGCCACCATTACGGCATATCGCAGCTGTTTTAGCGTCATATGTGTTTTCTCCGTATATAGAATTGAACATTATTATATCATAAGTCATAGACATAATCTATGGGCAACAGTTAAAAAGATATATTTTACCTACCGGGCCGGTAGGCATATAATCCGCTCATAAAACAGAAAACAGGGAGGAAAAAGAGATGAGCAATTTACAGACACCTTTTCGTTATGACTTTGTGGGAAGCTTTTTAAGACCTCAGGCACTTAAGGATGCAAAGGCTGCATATCAGGAAGGGAAGATCGCTAAGGAAGAATTTGATAAGGTAGTAAATGATGAGATCACCAGGGTGGTGGCGAAGCAGAAGGAACTTGGCTATCATGTGATCACCGACGGAGAATTCAGACGGACCTTCTGGCACCTTGATTTTATGTGGGGATTTGAAGGCGTGGATCATAAGGCTACAGGTAAAGGCGTACAGTTCAACGATGAGCTGGCGGTACTTGATGATACTTATCTTGTAGGAAAGATCAGGGCAAAGGCGCATCCTTTTGTCGAATATTTTAAATTCCTTAAGCAGTTTGAAGATGAGAATACCGTTGCAAAGTATACTATCCCTGCACCGGCCCAGACCTTCCAGCAGATGATAGTTCCTTTTAATTACGATAATACCAGAAAGTTTTATCCCGATAATGAGGAACTGATACAGGATATCGCAAAGGCATATAAAGATGTGATCAGACAGTTTTATGATGCGGGCTGCAGAAACCTCCAGCTGGATGACTGCACCTGGGGAGCACTGGTGGGTGATGCCGCAAAGCAGAGGTATAAGTCTCTTGGTATAGATCTTGAGGAAGTAAAGGATCAGCTCCTCAGAGTAAACAATCTTGCGCTGGAAGGAAAGCCTGCTGATATGATGATCAATTCACATATATGCCGCGGAAATTACCATTCAACATATTTCACAAGCGGCGCTTATGATACGGTGGCTGATCATGTATTTGCAAGGGAAAATGTGAATGCGCTTTTCCTGGAATATGATGATGAGAGATCAGGCGGCTTTGCTCCTCTTTCAAAGATTTCCGATGATAAGAAAGTGGTACTTGGTCTTATCACAACCAAGTCGCCTGTGCTTGAGGATAAGGAAAAAGTGATCGCCAGGATACATGAAGCAGCTAAATACATTCCTCTTGAACGTCTGTATTTAAGCCCCCAGTGTGGCTTCGCATCCTGTGAGATAGGAAACAAGCTTACCGAGGAGGAGCAGTGGGCAAAGCTTAAGCTTGTTAAGGAGATCGCCGAAGAAGTCTGGGGATGAAAAAAGATTTCTTGAAATAAAAGATCATACGTGATATGATCATCCCTTTTGTTATCTGCCTTATTGTTTTGGAATGCTAACCTCCGGATTGTATTTCATATGAGGTTTTTATTGTGATAGATACGACTGCTTTGCGTACAGAAATGTATGCAGGGCAGTTTTGCGTTATGAATACTTATCATGCTGCTTCTTCCTCTTATGGTCTCCGTTCCCGCATATATATTTGAAGAGATCGAAAATAAGGTCATAGACAGGGATCATATGGAGGATAGAAGAGCCGAAACATATGTTTTCTTATGGAAAGCCGTATGGTATGATATAATCACAAACAGGGGCTGTATGGATTTACTGCAGTTCTTTCAGAGGATGGGAAAGTTGAGTGATATGAAAAAAATAATGATCGTTGACGATGACAGGCATATCAACGAAATGCTGAATGAAAGATTAAGTGAAGAAGGCTATGAGGTGATAGCAGCCTATTCGGGAACGGAAGCTCAGCTGCTTCTGGCAGGAATAAAACCCGATCTGATACTGTTGGATCTGATGCTGCCAGGCTTAAGCGGTGAAGAGCTTATACAGCAGATAAAGGGTATACCTGTTATAGTTCTCAGCGCCAAAGCGGATATTGCGGACAAAGTAGGGCTCCTGCGAGGGGGCGCTGCCGATTACATGACCAAGCCTTTTGAGATGGAAGAGCTGCTGGCGCGTATAGATGTGCAGCTTCGAAGAACGGGGACTGCCCCGGATAGTAATGTTCTGAATTTTCACGATATATCCCTTGATCAGGATACACATCTGGTTAAATGTAACGGTAATGAGATAAGACTGACCAGGACGGAGTATGCGATCCTTCGGCTCCTGATGCTAAAGCCGGCCCAGGTGGTAGCTAAACTGACGATTCTTGAGAGTATAAGTGACGATACGCCTGACTGTACTGAGGATTCGCTCAAGATCCATATCCATAATCTTCGCCGTAAACTTAAGGCTGCTACGGGGAAAGATCATATTTCAGCTGTATGGGGAATAGGCTTTATGCTTGTAGATGGTTCTTAACTGATTCTTAACTTTTTTCTTAACCGCTTTCTTAACTCTTATCTGATATCCTGTTTTCAGAAAGGAAGGTGATACATTATGGAATACATTCTGAAAACAAATTGCCTGGAAAAAAAGTATAGGGACTTTACGGCGCTTAAGGGACTTACGATGAATGTTCCGAAAGGTGCGGTATACGGTTTTGTCGGAAAGAACGGTGCCGGAAAGACCACATTGATCCGTCTGATATGCGGATTGCAGGAGCCGGATAGCGGAGAATTTGAACTGTTTGGCGTAAAAAACACTGACAGGGGCATCTTCAAGTCCAGACGCCGGATGGGAGCAATAGTTGAGACTCCTTCGATATACCTGGATATGACGGCGGAGGATAATCTTAAGCAGCAGTATGACGTGCTGGGTAAGCCTGCCTATGAAGGCATAAGCGAGCTTTTAAACCTTGTGGGGCTTAAGGATACAGGCAAAAAGAAAGCGAAAAACTTTTCACTTGGTATGCGCCAGAGACTTGGCATCGCAGTAGCGCTTTGCGGCGATCCTGATCTTCTGGTACTTGATGAGCCGATAAACGGTCTTGATCCCCAGGGTATTATCGAGATACGCGAGCTGATAATCAAGCTTAACCGCGAGAAGAAGATAACAGTCCTTATCTCATCGCATATACTTGATGAACTTTCGAAGCTGGCTACACACTATGGCTTTATCGATCACGGACAGGTCGTTAAGGAAATGAGTGCGGAAGAACTGGAAAGGGAATGCAGAAAGTGTATCAGACTTAAGGTGACGGATGTCAATGCGCTGGCTATGGTTCTTGATGAGATGGGTATTGAATATAAGGTGACGGATGATAATAATGCGGATGTTTATGGATCCCCCGTACTGTCAGAGATCACCCGGAAACTTGATAAATACGGCTGTGACCTGATCACTGCATACGAACATGATGAGAGCCTTGAAAGCTACTATATCTCACTTGTGGGAGGTGGCAGCCATGAATAAACTCATACGTGCAGGAATAAAAAGGATGTTCAGGTTAAAGACCATATATATATGTCTGGCAGTTCTGTTTTTTATAGGTGGTTTTGACATTATAAAAGAGTTTTTGTTCAGGGAACCGGGAAAAAGCCTGCCCGGACCTGAAGGATATCTGGTGTCAGGTTTTCTGGCTATGGTATTATTATCGGCAGTATTGATCACTTCGTTTCTTGGATCCGAACATCAATACGGTACATTAAGAAATAAGATATCCGTGGGATATGACAGATTCAGCATATATTTCAGTAACTTTCTGGTATGCTATGCAGCCGTGTTGATCATGTATGTTTTCGTCTGGCTGCAGACAACGCTTTTGGGAAATCTTATGCTGGGAGGGTATAAGAGCAGCAATAAAGTATTGATCTCTTTGATGATCCTGTCTTTCCTGGCATTTACAGCCCTGACTGCTCTCTTTGTTATGATGGGGCTTTGCATACATAGTAAGAGCGTAGGATCCGTAGCAGCCGTTATAGCGGCATTTGTGATCATGTTATGCGCGGTGGGAACGGTACAGTTGCTTAGCATACCGCAATACCTGCCCGTAGAAGAGATCGCAGAGATGGAGCTGCCGGGATATGAAAGAGTTCCGGGAGATCCGGCGATGGTGATCAATCCGGACTATGTGGGGGGCAGCCGGCGCAATACGATAGAGATAGTTCACGATCTCAATCCAATGTCACAATTGTTAATGGTCCCGGAAGATGCAGATGCAAAGAATATAATTATACCCGCAGCGGAACTTGTTATATTGCTGGCAGCCGGAATGATCATCTTCAAAAAACGTGACTTAAAGTAAAGGAGTCTATGATATGGTTTATATTATTGCAGGTATACTGATGCTTATCGTCGCAGCGTTGTGTATAAAGATCATTCTGATCAAAAGATCGATCCGGGAGATAGCGGATGGGTTTGCCGGCAAGATAGAAACCGATACCAATACTCTTATAGATGTCTCTACAGGTGATAAGGATATTGTAATGCTTGCTGAAAAGCTTAACCATGTACTGCGGGAACTTAGAAAGGAGCATCTGCAGTATCATCAGGGGAATGCGGAGTTAAAGACGGCGATAACGAACATATCGCATGATCTGAGAACTCCGCTGACCGCGATCTGCGGATATCTGGATATGCTGGATAAGACTGATGATAAAGAAAAACAGGCGCGTTACATTGAGATCATGAAGGAACGTTCCGGGATGATGAAGCAGCTGACTGAGGAGCTGTTTAAATATTCGATGATAATATCGGATGAAGAGGAACTTACGACGGAAACGGTTTATATCAATCAGCTTCTGGCAGAATGTATAAGCGGTTTTTATCCGGCGCTTAGTGAGAAAGGCATCACTCCCGATATCAGCATAAGTGATAAACGTATAGAACGCAATGTAAATAAGGCTGCACTTACGAGGGTGTTTACAAACCTTTTAAATAATGCCGTTAAGTACAGCGACGGGGATCTGAAGATCATACTAACAGACGAGTGTGAGATCGTATTCTCAAATCATGCAAAAGGGCTGTCTGCCGCTACGGTGGAGCAGCTCTTTGATCGTTTCTATACAGTGCAGACGGCTTATAATTCAACAGGTATCGGCCTTTCGATAGTACGCGCACTTGTTGAACGCATGCACGGAAGTGTCAGTGCATCATATGAAAATGAATGTCTCTCTGTCAGGATCGTGCTTCCGGAGACATGCAACTGAGCAGTTGGGCTATACTTGATGCGACGCTTGTGTGAGTGATATAATCAGTACAATAATGCCAAAAGGAAATTAAGATCATGCTTGATTTTCTTATAAGACATCAGACAGATGTAATGCTTTCGCTAAGCAGCATCTGTGCCATTACGACTTTTTTCGTCTTTTTATCCGGTTCATTGGAAAAAGGCAGAAAGAGAGCAAAAAAAGTCGAGAGATAAATTCCTGTGATAGAGTATTATAGGCTCACAAGGAGTTAAGCAGATGGACGAACAAAGAGAAGCAGTCAGAAAAATGCAGGACTATATCCGCGAACATGTTCAGGAGGAGATCACGATCGAGGATCTTGCAGAAGCATCGGCGTTTTCACCATGGCATGCAAGACGATTGTTCCAGAAGTACCTGAATATGACGCCGGCAGTTTATATCAGGCGCCTTAAACTGTCAAAGTCCGCATTAAAACTCAGAGATGAACAAGTGACTGTTCTGGATGTCGC
Organism: Lachnospiraceae bacterium; assembly: GCA_017539565.1. Lineage (GTDB taxonomy): Bacteria > Bacillota > Clostridia > Lachnospirales > Lachnospiraceae > NK4A136. The sequence continues at coordinate 478 of JAFYCS010000108.1, read as the reverse complement.
CATGGATATGGGATTCGGAAGCGTTGATGGTTACCAGAGGGCATTCCGAAGAGAATTCGGATGTAATCCAAAGGAATATTCCTCGAGCCCGGTTCCTGTCTGGCTGTTTACACCTTCCTTGATCGAAAACAAGTCAACCCAAGAAAGGAGTGTGAGCGAAATGAGTGAAAACAAAGATATCCGTAACATCTTTATCCAGGTAATCGAGAAACCGGCGAGAAAGGTGATCATCAAACGGGGCGTCAAGGCAAACGAATACTTCAGTTATTGTGAAGAGGTGGGCTGTGATGTATGGGGGCTGCTGACGAGCATCAAGTCGATCAGCGGAGAGCCGGTATGTATGTGGCTGCCGAAACATTTAAGAAAGCCGGTAACGAACGAGTATGTACAGGGCGTGGAAGTAGAGAGCGACTATAACGGAAGCGTCCCTGAAGGATTTGAGATCATCGAGCTGCCCGCAGCAAAGTATCTTTTGTTC
>JAFYCS010000107.1 GCA_017539565.1 Lachnospiraceae bacterium | reverse complement strand
TCAGTCCCCGTGGTCTTTTGGGTTATGAGGTGCGGAGTTTCCTGATATCTTCGATATCCGGCATAGATCTGATCGCGCCTTTTTTCTGTGTGACGAGTGATGCCGCCGCATTCGCCTGTGAGAGCATCTCCTTAAGATCCGTCTCTGTCAGATCATCCAGTCCGTTATCACAGATGTAACCGAGCACCGAACCGCAGAAAGTATCTCCGGCGCCCGTGGCATCCACTATCCGGCTCTGCCGTACAGCCGGCACTTCTACCCGCAGATCCTTATAATAACCTCTGCTGCCATCCTTTCCCATGGTCAGACAGATCAAAGGGATCTCATACATATCTCTCAGTTTCTGTATACCCTGATCATAGTCTTCCATTCCTGTGACAAACTGAATCTCATTATCCGAGATCTTCAAAATGTCACAGCAGGAGATTGCCTTGAGCATCTGTGTTTTTGCTTCTTCAAGGTCTGCCCAGAGAGGCTCACGCAGATTGGGATCAAGCGAGATCAGGCATCCCTTTTTCTTTGCGATCTCCACTGCCTTCATAGTCGCACTGCGAACATTTTCATGTGTCATCGACAATGTGCCAAAGTGGAATATCTTTGTATTAAACATACTTTCCTTAATATCGTCCACACCCAGCATCATATCCGCGCCCGGTTTTCTGTAGAAGGAAAACTCCCTGTCACCATCCGCCAGCTTATGCACAAAAGCAAGCGTAGTCGGCACGTCTTCGTCAGTCATCAGATATCTGCTGTCAATTCCCACTTCATCCAGGGTAGAGCGCAGCAGCCTTCCAAACTGATCATCGCCGACTTTACCTATAAATCCGGTTCTTTTTCCAAGCCTGGTCAGCATGGCAAGAACATTGCACGGCGCTCCGCCGGGGTTTGCCTCAAAAAGCATATTTCCCTGTTCCGACTCTCCGTTACAGGTAAAATCGATCAATAATTCTCCAAGCGCCAGCACATCTTTCCTGCTCATAGAATATGCAATGGATCTGTCCACATCCAGATAAGGGATCTGTGTAGCCTGAAAAGCATGATAGATATCGCTTTTCCCGGGCCATACCGTACCCAGCAGTTTATTATTTCTGTCCAGCTGATGGAACCATGATCCATGAACATGATCATGTACCACATCCTCGAGATACTCTGAAAACATGGAATAATGCTCTGCATATTTTTTTTCATTTGTAATCCTGTACAGCACCGCCGAAGTGTTGATCGCTTCCGCAAGCGTCCAGTGCATTCTGTCGTGCACCACGGCTTTTCCGTCCCAGTCCGTAGTATAAACCAGTCCGCAGGCGCCGTCTGCATTCCAGGCGTCTTCAACAGCCCGCTCATAAAGCTTCACCGCCGCATCTGTATAATGTGCCCGGCGCTCTTTTGTCAAAGCCGTCGACATCGCCCACTGTGATATCAGTCTGGACCATTCTATTCCGTGTCCCGGTGTTGCACCGTAGGGCTTAAACGGATCATCGGGCTTATCCTTATTATAGTCCAGATCCGCTTCCCAGTTTTTGGTGAAATGCTCCGGGATCCTCCACCTATTATCAGCCGCCCAGGATATCACTCTGTCTATGATCCTTCCTGCTCTTTGTCTGTACTTCTCATCGGAAAGGCAGTCTGCTGCAGCAAGGAAAGCTTCTACCGTATGCATATTGGCATTTAATCCGCGGTAGTCATCAAGCACGGTAAATCCGGTATCCCAGGTATCGACAGCCAGTCCCTCGTTCTCATCCCAGAACTTTTCATCATATACTTTAAGCGCCTCTTCCAGCAGTTCTTCAGCGCCTTCAATACCGGCAAGGACAGCGGAGCTTGAAGCCAGGATCACAAATGCGTGAGCATAACACTGCTTATCCGGCAGCGCCTGTCCGTCAGCTGTAATCCCCGCATACCATCCGCCTGCATTCTTATCCTTAAGCTCACCGGATAATCCTCTTATCGCAGCAGCCGCCAGCTCTCTTCCTTCCGGAAATCCGGCCATAGCAGCCATACTGTACACATGAGCCATCCTGCAGGTGATCCAGGTCTCCCTGGGCCTGTCAGTCCAGGGCTTCCCGTCGTCGCCAAGGTAATATGACGCTCCGCTCTGCGAGGGAAACAGCTTTCCAAACTCAAGCAGTTCCATTCCCAAAGCTTTCATGTATTCCTTATTCTCTCCGGTGTCGATCACAAATCGTCTGTCCATTTTTTTACCCCCATCGTTATCTGATATCAAACACACTTCTGAGTCTCAGCTTATCCGCATTTCCGCTGAGGATCCTGACTGTTTTCGAATCGCCGTTCAGATCGAAATAATTATCATCAAGGATCAGATCTTCATTATCATTCCGGATCTCTACGCCCCTGGCATATTTCGAAGCATATACCGTGATCATATCGCCGTCGATCTCATATCTCAATTCCGGATCTTCATATCTGAAATACTTGGGATATGAGAAGATAACGGTTCCTTCCGATACTGTCTTTCCTTCGATAACAGCCCTGTAACTTACATACTCATCATATATCGCTATATCAGGCAGTTCAACCCTGTCCAGCCATACACTTGATAAGGACGGTACGGAAATATCCGCAGCTTCACTCCGAAGCACCCGCGCCGAAGCATCTCTTATCTCCCATTCCACTCTCACCTGTTTTTCATCGCGGCTTTCATTTGTAACATTGAGTCTTATGGATTTTCTGAATTCAAAAGGAAGCCTTACAAGTTCCTGTCCGCTTCCCAGCATCCCCTCTTCCTCACAGGAGATCATAAGCGGTGCAAAAAATCTTCTTGCAAAATAATGGAGGGCTTTAAGCCGCTGACAGTAATCCACGCTTGACCATGAAGCAACAGGCCAGCAGTCATTGAACTGCCAGTAAACAGCTCCCATGCACCGGTCATCATTCCTGTTTCTTCTCAGATGCTCAACGCCGTAACGGATAGCGTCTGCCTGCAGCAGCTGTGAAGCATATATCACAGTATCAAAACTCGTCGGATACTTATAAGTCTGCTGCATATAATTCATGATCTTTCCGTTTGCGGTGCCGTTTCTCTGATGCCTTTCCATGATATACGAAAAGATATTCATGTCATTCTCATCATCCGTAAATGTCTCAACGGTCTTTTTCGCGGGGAAAGACTGAAATCCGAATTCTGACAGATAACGGAAATAATGCTTTCTGTATTCCGAAAAAGGAACATTGCCGTGCCATACATCCCAGTAATGGACATCACCGCGGTTCTCGTCTCTGGGATCGTCAAAGGATCCGCCCGACGAAGGGCTGGCAGGCCAGTAATACACCTGAGGAGCATACTTCTTCATCAATGCGGGCATGATCCTTTCATACATGATTATATAATCACGGACTTCACTGTCCTTGCTGACCCAGGTCCGTTCTTTGACAAACTGCTCCATCTCGTTGTTTCCGCACATAAGCCCCAGAGATGCATGATGCCTGATCCTCTTAAGATTATCTATGATCTCTGCCGTGATGTTTTCTTCAAATTCGGGAGTCAGATCATATACAGCGCAGGCGAACATAAAGTCCTGCCACACCACCAGTCCCATCTCATCGCACAGATCATAAAACCAGTCGTCCGGATAATGCCCGCCGCCCCATACTCTTATAGAATTGAAGTTTGCGAACACAGCCTTTTCCAAAAGCTCTCTCGTTGTTTCCTCTGTTACCCTGCCAAGAAGATGATCCTCGGGAATATAGTCTGCACCCATCGCGAAGAAGTTTACGCCGTTGACGCAGCTTGCGAATCTCTCACCCCAGCGGTCCACGGTCCTGTCCATGGTAAGCGTACGAAGGCCTATCCTCCTGCTGTATTCATCAAGTGTTTTTCCGCCGCCGTCACGAAGCGTAACGGACACCGTATAAAGATACTGCTCACCCAGACCGTTAGGCCACCAGAGTTTCGGCTCATCTATCACTGTCTCTTCACAGACAATGCCCTCTTTGATCACCTGCCCGTCAGGGTCTTTTATTTCAAAAGAGAGTACTCCGTCTTCTTCGGAGTATGCCGTATCAAAGACTGCGATCTCCGGTATCAGTTCAAGCCTCACGCTTCCGTTCTCATGATACTGCCGGATCTCCACGCTTTCGATCCGTGCTCTGTCGATCGCTTCTATATACACCGGACGCCAGATACCTGCATCGGGAAGATGTGCACCCCAGTCCCAGCCAAACATGTAATGAGCTTTTCTTATATGAACAAAGCCGTTCATCGCGTCATCGGTGCCAAGCGTCGGCGCCTCCTTAAATGCTTTTTCTATAAACGCAGTAGGTGAGTGGAAAACTACCTTCAGTTCATTTTCCCCCTTCTTTACGACCGGCTTTATCGGATACTTCCACGTCCTGTGCATATTGTTGGCATAAGCTATATGTCCGCCGTTGATATATATATCAGCCAGAGTGTCCAGTCCTTCAAAAACAAGCAGCAGTTCGGACATATCCGCCGCTTCGTCATCACATATGAATGTCGTGCTGTATTCATAATCGTGATCCATCAGTTTAAGGGCTTCTGTTTCATTGTCTTTCCAGAACGGATCCTCCATCCGTCCCGCGTTAAGCAGGTCCTGATAGACCGATCCCGGTACCGACGCCTCGCAGAACCGGTCTTCGCCCACTCTTCTCATCTTCCAGTTTTTGTCCGGTATTATTCTTTTCATTTCACTGCCCCCATCTTTCCCTTGTTAACAGCTAAAAAAAAGATATCGTTTTACTTAATTATTTTGTTTTCTTAATATATCATTAGCTAATATTCATGTCAATATTACTTTATCGTTTTAGCGGATTTTTGTATCGTTTTACAAAAAGCACACGTCATCTTCTCGGCATAATGCACATTTAGCCGTGATTTTCCACTTGACTTACATATGCCTATCCGCTACAATAAATTAAGTAAAAAAATTTAAAAGGAACGATCATGGCAAAAAAAGTAACTTTAAAAACCATAGGCGATGCTCTGGGTATCAGCGCGGTATCCGTATTCAAGGCTCTGTCCGATAAAGAAGGCGTCAGCGAGCGGATGCGTGAAACCATAAGGCAGAAAGCCGATGAGCTGGGCTACGTTTATAAACGCAATCAGACAAAAAAGACAGCGGAGCCAAAACACAATATCGGTGTCCTTATCGCCTCCAGATACATCTCCGAAAATGCCTTCTATTCACAGATGAACACCTGTATACTGCAGGAAACAAATCTGCACAATGACACCTGTATCATGGAGATCCTGAGTGAAGAAAACGAGCGCATGCTAATATCGCCCAATATGGTCAGCGACAGTTCCGTTGACGGCATGATCATACTGGGGCAATTAAGCAGTGCCTATATAGAAATGCTGAGATCCTGCCCCGTTCCCTATATCTTCATGGACTTCTACAGCGCAAACCATGATATAGACAGCGTTGTCTCCGACAATGTGTACGGCAGTTATCTCTTAACCTCATATCTGATCAAAAACGGCTGCAGAAAGATCGCCTTTGTTGGCAGCATCAAAGCGACAAGCAGTATATGTGACAGGTATCTCGGCTATCTGCGGGCACTCATTGAAAACGATATACCGGTCAACCCGAAATATCTGATCGAAGACAGGGAAGAAAGCGGAAGGTATATACCCCTGATCATTCCGAAAGACACTCCGGATGCCTTTGTCTGCAACTGCGACAACATAGCCTGCATTCTGATCAATCAGCTCAAGGAACTGGGTTACGAACTTCCGGATGATATCGCGGTCGTAGGCTATGATGATCACCTCTACTCAGGTCTCTGCACGCCGCAGCTTACAACGATCCGTGTCGATATGAAAGAAATGGTACATCAGGCTTACAAAATGATCTCTGCCAAGATCAGCGATCCCGCCATACACTTCGGACGGAGAGTGGTCAACGGAAAGCTGATCATAAGGGACTCCGTAAAGTGCAGAACCCGGGAATAGTCCGAACGAAAAAACCTGCTGGTGAATGATCACCAGCAGGTTATATTTTTTTCATTCCGTTGCATTGGGACAGTATCGAGTTACTATATCGATGCAGACACATAATGTATTCCCTAAAACAAGGTACTAACCGGGGCAAATTTGCAACGTTATTTTGACTGGCCTTACGTTCATACAGTCCGTGCATAAAACTCACAGTCAAGCCATATCGTACATCTTCATCGTTTCACGGTTCCGATACTCATGTTTTTCATAGTATGCGATCAGTTCACCGGCTTCGTTTCTGAGGGCGATCATATACACGTCTTTGTTTTCCTTCTCGTTGTATGATGTGTATACGATATTGTTATCCTCAGAGGCCCTGAACCAATCCAGCACCTTTATGATCATTTCCCGGGATTTATCGTTGTGGCAGTTAAGAAGACTCTGTCCCATCAGCTTCTTCCCGCCCCATTTTTCGTACCTGCTTATGGCCGCAGGATTCATATATATTATCTTATGTTCAGGATCACAGACAACTACGGCAGCTCTGTCCGCTTCGAGTATGCTTTTATAAACCTCATTAAGATCCGTCATCATTTATCAGCTCCTTCTGTAAATTTCCTTATTCTCATTTTGTGAGCTCTTCCAGCTCCTGTCTTTTCCGGGAGACCTTTTCCATGTAAGCTCCGTAATCTGCATCTTCACGCTTCCTGAGCAGTTCTACCATCTCGCATACCGGTTCATATACCGGCGTCAGTGCCAGATTGCCCAGAGCTCCCTTTAATTTATGAGCCGCCTCAAAGGCCCCGTCAAGGTCCCTGTCTGCGACAGCTTTTTCAAGCTGTTCAAAAGCCGGATCCGCTACCGCTTTGCCTACAAGCTTAAGATAGAATGCCTCATTGTTTATACAGCGGGTCAGGCCTTCCTCCACATCCGCTCCGTATGTACGCAGATCTTCAATCGTCATCCTCTTTCCCTCCTCAACAGATCACTTATTCCGCAGCTTTCGCATCTGCCAGAAAACGTGTAAAATCCTCCGGCGGAACAGGTTTTGAGAAGTAATATCCCTGTACGATCTGGCAGCCCATTCCTTTAAGCGCTTCAAGCTGCGAAAGATCTTCGACACCCTCTGCCACAGTCGGAACTTTAATGAAATCTGCAATCTCCATCACAAGTTCCACCAGCTTACGGCTCTTCTCATCCTTGTTCATATTCCGGATGAAGCTCATATCGATCTTGAGCACATCAATGGGAATAGTAGTGATCATATTAAGAGACGAATAACCTGTTCCGAAATCATCCATCTCTATCTTAAATCCGCTGCCGCGGAGCCTGTCCACCACATCCGTCAGTCCCTTTGCATCATCTGCATAGGCCGACTCCGTGATCTCCAGCATCAGTTCCTCCGGCGAAAGCCGGTTTTCCTTAAGTATCTCAAGCAGGCTGTTTTCCAGCTCGGGATCATAGATATCCACTCTGGATACATTCACCGAAACCGGTACCGTCACGCCATACTCATCCTTCCATTTTCTGATCTGCGCTGCTGCCTGACGCCACACATAATGATCCAGCTTCTGTATAAGGCCGTTGCTTTCAAAAAGAGGAATAAACTCTCCGGGACTGATCATGCCAAGTTCCGGATGTTTCCAGCGGATAAGAGCCTCTGCACTCCGAAGGACCGGCGGATCTGACTGTATACCATACTTAGGCTGGTAAAACACAACAAGATCGCCGTTTGTTATGGCATCGTCTATATCATTTATAAGTCTTTCATGGAAAAGATCAGCATCATTCAGTTCTTTACTGTAATAATTTACCTGCTTCGTATAATCGCCGCGGATCCTGTCACAGGCAAGCTTTGCATGATCAAATCTCTCATCGACGGGGATGTGCTTGTCAACATTCTGGTAAACACCCGCACGGATACGGATCTTAGGTAATTGGGAATACTTTGCCAGCTCCTCCGACAGTTCTGTAAAGACGCCGTCATAGCTGTCCCGGTGGTCAACATACAGATAGAAATAATCCGCATCCGGCCTGCATCCGATGCAGCGGCCGTCTCCGAATATCTGCCCCAGCGTATCGGCCAGCTTCCTCAGGATCTCATCCCCCATATCGCGGCCGAACATCTCATTGACCATGTGGAAATGATCGATATTAAGAACGACGGCATCTTCAGATGATGCTTCATCATAGCCGTCCGTCTGCCTGATATATTCATGAAAGAACTCACGTGTATAGAGATCTGTCAGTTCATCCTTTTCCGCCCTGCGTATGATGCTGTTATCTTCATACAGCTGCATGATCCTTTCGCATCTGGCTATGATAACCTCCGGACTGTCATAAGGCTTTGTGATAAAATCATCAGCTCCATGCCTTATGCTGCTGACTTCTGCCGGTTTTTCACTCGTCATGACGATCACGGGCATACCCGAAAGCGCTTCATCATTCTTTATGGTATCCAGCAGTGCTTCGCCGCTCATGACCGGCATAAGCAGATCCAGCAGGATGAGTGAAAAACCCACAGCACTTTCCCGGAGCATCTTAAGTGCTTCTGCACCGTTTTCCGCATAAGATACTTCATAGCTGTCATTCAGCATATTCCCCAGTATCTCTCTGTTGATCTCCTCATCATCCACAATGAGAATGCGTCGTTTCAGTCCTTTTGAATATGCAAATTCACTCATTCTCCACCTCCGTATGAGAGTCCTCACCTGCGTTCTGTCCGTTCCTTACCCTGCAGTAAAAACACAGATACATTCCATAAAATTATATCATTCCATCCGGCGTTCCGCAATGCGTTTCTTTATCCCGCCGGCCGGTCAAATAAAAATCACGGGGCCGGTCTGATGCCGGCTCCCGTGATCATGATCATATTATTTCTTATGCTTCTTCAAACTGCCACTCGGGCTTTTTAAAGAAGTCTACCCTGGGTTCCAAAAACTTCATCTTATGAGCCTTAAGATCCGGAATGTATGCCGTCAGCGGCTCCAGGATCAGATCCCAGCTCCAGAGCTTTTCATCCAGATTCAGATACTCACGGAACATCTCGCAGCCGTCCGGTGCAATAGGATGAAACAGGACAGCCATTACCTTACAGGAATACCAGGTATCGATCAGCAGCTGCTTTTTCATCTCCAGATCCCCTGTCTTGTCTGCTTCCCGGCTGACTGCCGCCCAGCGTTTGTTCACCTCACGTATATACTCATCCAGAGTATAAGAGATCCTGTGGAAATCATGGTTATACATATGTCTCTCATACTCAAGAACATTCTTTTCTGCCAGAGCGCGTATATTCTCCGATACTTCTCCGTCCGGAAGGATACCGTCGAAAGCAGCCTGGGTCGAATAGAAGCATGAACGTATCAGACGGTTGTATACGTTGGTCAGGAGATTTCCCTCCTTTACCACCATATCCGCACCTTCACGCTGATCTTCCGGCATATATACCTGGGGTTTGAAACCTGTACTCTTATTGGAAAGTCCCAGACTCATAAAATGCATTCTCAGCTGGTCTACCGAATAATGATCCAGCAGTTCATCGGCCATGGGCGGCTTGATATCGGAACTGCTGCTGGCCTTGGTATCCATAAACAGGATATGCCTGTTGGGAATGATATGCGGCGGTCTCACGTTCCCCAGGGCATTGAAGATCCCCATCTCCGCAATGGAATAGAAGTATATATTGTCTTCACCGATGAACTGATAGACCATGGCTTCCTCATCGTTCCACCATTTCTGCCATTCATCTTCCGAAGCTCCCTTAGAAGCCAGATAAGCCTTGGTAAAGGATATCGGTGCCCAGAGTGATTCCGGCCATACCCAGAAGGTCAGGTCCTTCTCCCCTTCCTTTTCGGGAACGGGAACACCCCACTCAACATTTCCGGAAAGCCGGAAAGGCACCAGTGTCTTTCCGGCGGTGTAATGCACTCCCGCCTCCTCCATTACTTTACGGGCAGCATCACGGTCGTCCAGTGTCCTGAAAACACAAAGAAGGGATTTGCGTTTTTCCTCATCGATCAGCTCATGTTCCGGGAACTTTGCAAGAAGCTCATCCTGATCGATACCTTCCAGGAATTTCTTGGGAATATGTACAGCAGGCTTGTTCAGAAACTCATCAATGACCAGCATCTCATATTTGCGCCTGTTTGAGTTTGCACGCAGATCCCTGATAAGCTCCTTAAGATAATCTATATCATCTTCCAGTTTGTAATACCAGTTGGTAACGTTTACGAATACAGGCTTTTTACCCGAAAGAACGCTTATGGGATCTATCAGTTCTCCCGGCATATACTGGTGTCCCAAGGAACACTCATCCGCATACGCTTTATCACTGGTGCATCCCTCTATCGGGCATCGGCCCACAACCTGGCGTCCGTTTAAGAACACACCCAGTTCCTCATCATAAAACTGCGGTGTGGACAGTTTCTCAAGCGCCCCCCTCTCATACAGCCGGTTAAAGATCTCTGCAGAAGTCCTGGTATGTATCTTTCCGCCCTCCCCAAGTGCGGAGGCTCCGAAGAAATCCAGGCTTATCCTGTATTTGCCCAGGGTCTCTTTCTGCTTTTCATGATTGGATTTTACATAGTCGGCGATGGATTCGGTATATCCGTTCTCCTTTAACTTGCGGTAACTCTCCAATGCGGGAGAACCGTAGCAGTCCGTACCCGAAACGAAGATCACGTTCTCCTTTCCGATCCTGTCACGCATAAATCTTGCAAAGATATCTGCGTGTACAAACATGCCTCCCACATGTCCGAAGTGAAGCTCCTTATTGCCATAGGGCATTCCGCCCGTTACGATACATCGCTTGGGAAATACCGGTCTCTCATCCGGTCTCAACCTTTTGTCATACATGCTGCTTATTCCTTCCGTAAAATCATTTTGTCAGCATTTTACATGTACCGTCTTATAATTGCAAGCTTTTATCGTATTCTTCCAGAGTAACTCCGGTTTCATATATTATCGCAGCCGCATCTTTTCCCACAAACCTGTAATGCCAGGGTTCGTAGTCTATTCCCGTTATGCTTTCACTCCCATAAGGGTATCTTAAGATAAAACCGTATCTCCACGCATTCTCCGCCAGCCAGCTGTATACTTCCTCATTAGTTGAGCGCTCTTTATCCGCATTGATATCCACAGCAAGCCCCAGCTCATGCTCACTGCTCCCGGGAACCGCCACCCACTTTTCTGCCAGCTCTTCAGCCTTCTTTCTGCGATGTCCCTCTTTCATGAAAGCCTTTACTTTATCATCAAAGATCTTTGTCTGCTCGTCATGCGTCCTGAATCCCTCTCTTACAACCGGGAAAACCCCTTCAGCCCTGGCATCATCAAACATAGCCTGCAGATCCGGATATATCCTTTTATCTACACGCTGTCCGTTGGAAAGCAGTGTAAACTCCACTTCAAACTCTTCCGGCAGCGGATTCCATTTATTTACCAGTATCAGATTCCAGGGCAATGTATCCGTTATGATAACCGCGGTCTCCCTGCTGATCTCCCTGCTGATCGCTGTACCGTTATCGGCATATCCCCCGTAGAATCCGATCTTTATGCATAATGCCAGGAATGCACATATTAGTATTAAAAAACCGGAGATAGCTCCTCCGACCATGATATTGTTCTTCCTGACAGGTCTTCTTCTGTAGCTTAATGTTTTCTGTCTGACCATCGTTATTCCTCCGCCGCGTATATAAACAAGTCTCTGCCCCAGAGATATAACGTATTATAGTAAAGAGCATATTAAGAAAATAGTAGATGAATCCTTAAGATTTTATTACAAAAGCAGATCAGCTTTCCGAAAAAAACCACTGGTCCATGGCCGGACCGGCATCTTCATTAGGTCTTTCCCTGAATCCGAATTTCTTATAGAACGCTTCCTTACCTTTAGCCGAGTTCAGTGTCAGCTTCACCTTAAAACCGTGAGGCATATCATCATTCAGTTTCCGGATACAGGCCTCCACAAGTGCTCTGCCTATCCCCTGCCCCTGATACTCTGGAATGACTATAACATCCGACAGGAATGCTATGTATCCTCCGTCCCATAAAAGCCTAACCACACCAATGGCTTTATCATCATCTCTCACACACAAAACCATATACGCTTTCCTGACACAGATCTCAGCTTCTTCAAGGGGAAACTGCATCCATCCCACTCTGTCACGTAATTCCATATATTCTTCTGCGGTAATATCATCTGTATATCTGATCATTTATATTTCCCTCCTTTAAGACTGCGGCTATGGTATCCTCAACAAATGCTTCAACCCGCTCAGGTGTCAGATAAGTATATTTTCTATGCAGGTCACCATGCTGACTGCTGTGATAAAATCCGCAGATATACTGCCTGCGGTTTTCAAACGCATCCTTACCGAACATATCCATAAAGGTATTTTCATAATCCACTGCCTTTTCATATATTGCAAAAGCCCTGAAATCCGGATGTTCTTCAAGATACAAAAAATCAAGGTCATACCAGTCACCTTTGGCTGTCCATACCAGTTTATTCTTATCGGCCTTTGCTTCTTCGGGATATGCCTTTAACAGCTCATAATAGATATCCCTTGTCCACTCGATATCAGAGAACAGATGTATGTAATAACCAAGGAAAAAAGAATACTGCTTTTTGCCGTATGTTTTTATCAGCTCTTCGTTAAAATATTCCCTGCGGAATTTCTCTATATCAAAGAAAAGCTCATCATCCGGTCTTGTTTTAAAATGTGATATTACTTTGGGCGGGGTAAACTGCGACCAGTCCTCATTGGGAACCCCGCTGTCCGGAGCTATGTTTCCCATCACAAAAGCCGTCTCATCTATACATTTAAGTTTATCAAGCATCTTATCCGCTATGCGCAGATGCACCATCCATGATGCCATATTTATTTCCTCCTCACTTTCTTTTCGTTATATTATGTTTAATTCCGGCAGGCTTCATTTTATTGCCTCGTTATCCCCGGACTCTCCTTTCAGATAAAAAAGGACTGCCATCCGGCAGTCCTAATATCCAAGTCCTTTAAAAAATGCTCTTAACTCTTCTGCATCTTTTTTATCAAGCCTGTAATACTTATATATATCATCGTTATACCGGAACTCAAGAATATACTGGTGTTTTTTATCTTCACTGCCTTCTTCATATTTTGACACATCATAAGCTTCGAAAAAGCTGCGTATCACCTGCCACTGATCGTTGCTTATCCGGTCACTGCCGGCCTTATCCCCATGGACGAAATAATAGTATTCATCCGATCCGTCAACGGGTGATGCCTGATATGAATAAGAGGGCGTACTGAGAAAAACCGTCACAAGCTGTGTTTCACCTATACGCCTCAGGTCCCGTCCCACAGGCCTTGCCATTTCCAAAAATATCTGATGGACAGACGACCATCTTTTTCCGGACATTATATAGTATTGTGCTGTCGATGTCTCACCATCCTTTTCCCAGGTAAGATAAAGATTGGTGTAATCGCCTCCGTCCAGTATATATTCATCATCATCGTTGTTATGTGCTGCCGGAACAACTTCTTTAAGCTGCGGCTTAAGATACTCCATTTCCTCCGTCAGCGCAGTCCAGAGTTCTGCATCCATCGGGACATTTTCCTTTACTACCCGCTTATCCTCATCATAACCGCCGATATTTGCGGCAACACGGCCGATGCTGTCGATCTTTTCAAGCTCCGCCTCATCCATCTCATATTCTTCATCCGAAAAATAATAATCCTTCCAGTATTCGGCTCTGACTATTTCCTTTTCATTGGCTTCTATGCTGAAATCACTGTGAAATTCCATACTTCCGCCGCTTGACTCATATTTTATCCCTACCAGTGTACCGGGATCTGTATACTCTGTTTGCTGACCTGTCACGATATCACCATCCTTTGAACCGTTGTTTAGCTCTTCTATCCTGTCATCAGTTATCCTGTCTCTGTTACTTTCCGGTGTACATCCGGCAAATGTCAGCATACATATCAGCACCGGAAGGATCATTCTATTTTTCTTCAATGTCCCTGCTCCTGTATATCAAGTATTTTATTTTTCTTCAATAAAGATTCCCGTAAGCCTTGGAACTTTAAACCTTCCGGTAAAGAGTTCGCACTTGCAAAGGAACATATAAAAGGCATGGCGTCCGAAACCTGCCATTGATTCATAGTTTCCCTGTCCCTTTGCCAGAATAACATCCGCATTATCAAGTGCTGCTTTCGCATCCCGGGGCAGCATAGCATAAACCGTACCTGCTATAGCTTCTCCGTTTGATACGATCTGCGCCACCTTATCCATTCCCGAATAAGCGGCGTCCTCCGCCGTAGCATCATTAAGCACTTCCGCCCCCCGCACTAGTACCTTAACATCAAGCTGCGGAAACCTTTTCTTTAACTGCATGATAAACAGTTTATCAAGAACTATCTCACCGCAGTTATCACATACCAGAAGAAAGTTTCCTGCCTTGGCGCAGTCCTTTAAAAACTCTTCATAAACTGCACTGTCTGCATCACGCATTTCTGTATCCTTAAATAATTCAAGGAATTCCTTCTGATCCACATGATTCATGGCGCCGAAATCTATATAATTTCCTATCCGCGCCATGATAAGCGATTTCGCCAGCGGATCTTCCGCATTTTCTATCTCCTTAAGCAGCTCATCTTCCATACCCAGGATCAGATCGTTATACTGCTTCTTAACCTCTCTGTAATCCGCTCCTTTACCGAAGTATTTTACATGAAGCTTATTAAACAGATATACCATGTACGGGCTGGTATCATCCTCCCGGCGTTTATCCAGCAGTTCCTTAACCTCTGCCAGATATGCCTGGTTATCCGTCTTGTTTACCTGTCTGTCATATAAACATTTTGCACAGCTTTCGGAAATCCGCATCCGCCATACCCTTCTCTCTTATCTTTTTGCCACGAAGCTTACGACCTTTGTCGATAATCTGCTCGTTATATCATCCCTCGGGATATCATACGTCTGTGCGGAAACGCCCTGTTTTATTACTTCCCATCCGGTGAATAGATCCTTGTATGGGATCTTTCTTCATTCTCCCTGATACGCTCAAGTCGCTGATCCATATTCTCTCAGGCCTTTCCGCCGTTCTATTTCATACTGACAAGCTCGTACTCACGGCAGCCTATACCGATCTTTTCTGCATGCTCAAGAGTTTCCTCCCATGATACATTGGGATTACTGTTATGCCATACATCCCCATGATCATGGAAGTGTTCTTTTGCCATATTATCACCAAGCTGGCTGTTCCTTATGGGTTCTGCTTTCTGGCAAAGATCCACACATGCCTGGTCAAGAGCTACAGGATCAAAGGATGCCAGCATTCCTATATCGGGAAGGATGGGTGCGTCATTCTCACCATGGCAGTCACAGTTAGGAGACACATCGGTTATCAGGCTGATATGAAAACTCGGCCTGCCGCTTATAACAGCTGCCGTGTATTCAGCCATCTTCCTTCCCAGCAGCTGGGGGGCATCCCAGTTATTATTATGTATTGCATCGAATGCACAGGCTCCTATACATCTTCCGCAGCCTTTGCATTTTTCAGGATCTATCCATGCCTTGTTGCCGTTATAGGAGATAGCATCTGATCCGCACTCTTTAGCGCACCTGCGGCATCCACTGCACATATCTGCATCAACATGAGGCTGTCCGCTGTTGTGCTGCTGCATCTTACCGGCACGGCTTCCGCAGCCCATACCTATATTTTTTATCGCGCCGCCAAAACCTGCCTGCTCGTGTCCCTTGAAATGATTAAGGGATATGACTATATCTGCATCCATTACCGCACGGCCTATATACGCTTCCTTGCAGTATTCACCATTGGGAACCGGCACTAAAATATCATCAGTACCTCTGAGGCCGTCCGCTATTATTATCTGGCATCCCGTTGTGATCGTATTAAACCCATTGATATTAGCGCAGTCCAGATGCTCCAGCGCGTGCTTACGGCTGCCGGGATAGAGGGTATTACAGTCAGTAAGGAACGGCAGGCCTCCCTGCTCTTTTATCACATCGGCAACAGCTTTAGCATAATTGGGTCTTAAATAAGCAAGATTACCAAGCTCACCGAAGTGCATTTTTATCGCAACGAATTTTCCGTCCATATCGATCGTTCCGATACCTGCCTTGCGGATCAGCTTCTGGAGTTTAGCCGGAAGACTCACTCCCAATACGGTCCTGAAATCGGTAAAGTAGACTTTTGATCTTTCCATCTGCCTGCCCTCCTTAAATTACTGCATACGTGATTCCGCATCATCCAGATCTTTATATCCCATTAATGCTGCGGTATTTCCCATTATCTCCTCTGCCAGGTTACGTCCTTCATTTGCAAGTCCTGCAATGAAACGGCCGTAAGCTACCAGCGTTCCGGCAGAATACGTGCTTATCTCCCCGCGCAGATATGTCTCATAGGATGTATCATAAGGGGTATCCTCAGAAGTATGTATTATCCTGGCATTGCCTGCCATCTTGGGATACTTCTGCGCAAAGCTCTCCATCCAGCCTATCTGGATGGCAATGATCTGTTCCTGTATCTTTATGCGGTCCTCATCCAGTACCGGGAAGTGTTTCTTTAATTCCTCGTAACGCTCCGGTGCCGTTGACTGCATCATACGCCCGTACTTCTCGGTGATTAGATTGCGCCCGTTGATCTGTGCCTCCTTAAGATCACTTAAGAAGGATAAGAGCAGCTCATCCGGCCACGCCATATACTGGCTCTTACGCATGATATGGAAGGTCTGCCAGTTATCCTGACAGTCTGCCCTGCCGCCTTCGTTTACGGTCTTGTCAAACTGATCCCACTCAAGCCTGATGATGCTCTCTATCATATCATCGCGTTTAATGCTTATCTGCCTTGGCTTTACCAGTCCCGCTATCTCCGCAATGTAGCGGTCAGCAAAAGGTTCATTCTTGTCGTAGCCCGCTATAAGCCCCTGTGCCTTCATCTCCTCAAGTATTAGGGATGCGACTATATCAAAAGTAAGCGCCTTGTTATCGGTGCCGTTCTCTATCCTGGAATCCCTGCCCGACGGCATATCTGCCAGGGCACGTGCAATATCTGAAAGTTCAGGAAGTATCTCAAGATGCGAAGTACCTCTGCACAGCAGCTTAAGATAAGGCGGGAATTTCCGGTTAAGATAAAATGCTATCTGCAGCATGGTCTGTACCGCTCTCGCTTCGTATAAGCCTGCCGTCACATAATCCCCGCGCTTTATCGAACGCAGGTAGTTATACTGTCCTGCCTGGGAATACAGATGAGTCAGATTCGCAAGTTTCTTACGCCTGAATTCCTCCGGCATCTCTTCAGTAAAGTACCTGCGCAGCCTGCTCATGGTACCGTCGGCATCCATGAACATCTCACCGTTAACGGCCGCAGCCACACCGGCGAGTTCCTCGTCATCCATGTTCTTAAGACGTCCTTCAAGTCCCTTTGCATAATAGAGCATGGTAATGCGCGGTATGCCTGTCAGACGCTCGAAATATGAATCTATCTCCATCACTCCCTGGCGTCCCATCTTAAGATCGGGTTCACCGCCAAAAGCTGCTATGAATGCCTCTTTATATATCTGCCTTAGCTTTTCCATGTATTTGTCGGCCTGTACGGAAGGCAGCCACACACAGCAGCCCTGGGCATAATCGTGATCCTTTGAATACTCATCGTCAAATCCGAAGTGCTCACTTCCCTCACCCGCATAGCCCACAGCTATGCTTTTGACCGCATCCGGCAGAGCCCGCTCTATAGCCGGCAGAAGGTATTCCTCATAAAAGAAACGGCTGCGTTCAAAAGAACTGCGTTCATCGGGAGCAGCCTCTGCCTGCTCACCCGCATAACGCATGGACAGCTCATAGTTCTCCTTTACACGCATATAGGAATCGCTGGCACCGGTTCCCGAATACAGCTGGTCCATAGCCTTCTTAAAGCAGGCCGCAGCTGCAATATAATCACCCTTGTGGAAATACAGCGTACCGAGGGCAGAAAGAGCCGCACTGTAATGGAAATCGGTACCGCCGTCACGTTCAAAAATATCTATGGCTTCCTGCAGCCAGTTCTCCGCTTCCGCTCTGGCCTCGGGAGAAGATTCGATCATAGCTGTTGCCAGATTAGCCCTGGTAGTAGCCTGCTCTATCTCTTTATCCGGATATTTATCCGCTATAGCCAGCGCTTTTCTGAAATCGTCTATAGCTGCATCCCAGGCCTTCATCTCCTGATGCAGGAGTCCCCTGTTGTTATAAAGCCCGGCAAAAAGGAAGTCTCCCTCCGGAAGCATCTTTGAATACATCTCCTCACAAACATCATAGCGTTTTGAGGATTCATCATACATGCCGAAGCCTCTGTATGCATTGGCAAGATTTAACATGGTAGTGGCATATTCTATCCTGCCGTCAAAATCCAGCTCGTTCATCAGACGTTCCAGTTCTCTGGCATAACGCACGCCCTCCTCTTTAAAGAAGGCATCGCGGCAGAAGCCGATGGTCTCGTTAAGAAGTATTATCTCGGAAGCCACATCCTTCTCTTCACGTGCCATATCGATCTTCTGCATGAGAAATGAGAGGATCTCACGTGGTTCTTTTACACCGAACATTCCGTCATATTCGCTTACGATACTGTTGATGTCCATACGTATACCCCCATATTATTATAACTGAAGTGTATCGGCTAAATATGCTCTTTCAAGGCCCTTCGTCGCTGCCTTCCTCAGGATACCGGTTATCGGAAGAATCTGCCTATATCATTGAACAATACTACCAGCATCAGGATCATTAACAATACAAAACCTATCAGGTGTACTATTCCTTCCTTCTCCGGCGGAAGCTTGCGTCCGCTCACGGCTTCGAAGATGAGGAACAGAAGACGTCCTCCGTCCAGCGCAGGTACGGGCAGCAGGTTAAGCACACCCAGGTTCACCGAAAGCAATACCGCGATGTTCATCATATTCAGCAGTACCGTGAAGCCTCCCATGGGTGCCGTCTCTTCGATGGTATCATCGATTATGTTGGCTACACCTACAGGTCCTGCAAGGTCATCGAGCTTTGCGTGCCCCGTTACCATGTATTTAAGACTCTCTACCGTGGCCACCAGCCAGTATCTGACCTCGTACCAGCTGTATTTGAACACTCTTAAGTTATTGCATTTGATATAATCCCCGCCGCCTTTCAATCCTATATAATACCGTCCATCCTCTTCCGAATACATGGGGGTCAGGGAGGTGGTGTACTTCTGTCCGTCGCGGGAATACTCTATCTTCATCTCCTTACCGCTATTCATGTATGAATACACCATGACTTCGCGGTAAAGGTGCGTGGCATGTCCGTCGATCTTTGTGATCACATCCCCCGCCTGAATACCAGCCGCCTCGGCAGGATAGCCTTCCATTACACTGGCTACGGTGGTAAGATCCGCGCCGCAGAACCACACGATGAACAATGCCAGAAGATACGCAAGTATGATATTAAATATAGGTCCCGCAAAGACCGATGCTATACGGCTCCAGACAGGTGCATCATTAAAGTTCTTTGCTTCCAGGGATTTTTTCATCTCCGCAGTTTCCGGATCCTCCCCTTCTTCTTCCGAAGGAATGGCGACCACACCATCCTCCCCTTCAAAGATGCAGGCTCCGCCTATGGGAAGCAGACGTATCACAAAGGTAGTCATCTTCCCTTTCTTCTTGAACAGTGCAGGGCCCATGCCTATGGAGAACTCATTGACTTTTATGCCGTTTAAACGTGCTATGAGATAATGGCCGAACTCGTGACTGACCACGACGACCGTGAATATCAGTATAAAAGAAACTATTGTCAAAACCGGTGAATGCATATATCTACCTCAGGTTACCTTGCTGCGGACCAGTTCACGTGCCGATCTTTCAGCCTCAAGTATCTGTTCCACATCAGGATCTTCTATATTTTTGCAAGACTCTACAGCCTCGCTGATCATCTCACTTATATCCAGGAAGCCTGTCTTTCCCGCAAGGAAAGCTGCCACTGCCTCCTCATTTGCCGCATTATAAACCGTGGGAAGTATACCTCCCGCCTTTCCTACCTCTACTGCCAGCGGAAGCGCCGTAAAGGTATCCGTATCTGGCTCATCAAAATCCAGGGTCTTAAGCTTGTAGAAATCAGCCCTGGGCCTTGCTGCATCCGCATGCTTCCTGTCGGGATAAAAGAGCGCATACTGTATAGGCAAACGCATATCAGGCACACCCAATTGTGCGATGACCGCACCGTCAACATACTCCACCATGGAATGCACGATGGACTGCGGATGGATCAGGACTTTGATCTGATCGTAATCTACGTTAAAGAGCCATCTTGCTTCCATCACTTCCAGGCCTTTGTTTACCATGGTAGCGGAATCGATGGTTATCTTCTTCCCCATAGACCAGTTGGGATGCTTAAGTGCATCGGCCGCCGTCACATTAAGAAGCTCGTTTCTTTTCTTTCCCCTGAAGGGTCCGCCAGAGCAGGTAAGCCAGATATGCTCTATCTTATCTTTGGGTTCACCGTTCAGTGACTGGAAGATAGCGCTGTGCTCCGAATCAACAGGCAGTATGGAAACGCCCATTTCTTTTGCAAGGGGAATTATTATGTGTCCTGCACAGACCAGAGTCTCCTTGTTCGCAAGGGCTATGGTCTTCCCTGCCCTGATCCCTGCTATGGTAGGACGTATGCCTATCATACCAACGACCGCAGTGAGCAGTATATCGTAATCCTTTAGGGATGCTATCTCTATAAGACCATCCATGCCGGAGAGGATCTTTACATCCGTATCGGCAACGGCAGTCTTAAGCGCAGCTGCCGCCTCCTCATCCCACATAACGGCGTATCGCGGTCTGAACTCACGGATCTGTTCCTCCATGAGTTTATGATTCCTTCCCGCAGCCAGAGCGACGATCTCGAATTCGCCACTGTATTCCCTTGCTATGTCAAGGCTCTGAGTACCGATAGAACCGGTAGAGCCCAGTATTACCAGTCTTTTCATAATCTTATCTTCCCAATACAACAAGTGTGAGCATATAGATCAGTGGAGCTGTAAAAATAACGCTGTCAAACCTGTCCATTACCCCGCCGTGTCCCGGTATGACCTTTCCGTAATCCTTGATACCGAAATCTCTCTTTATTGCAGAGGCTGCCAGGTCACCGATCTGCCCCACCACACTACCGCAGGTTCCCAGAAGAGGATATGCCCACAGGCTCTCTGCAGGTATCCTTCCCAGATGCTTAAGGATCAACCCGTAAATAAGTCCCAGCAGTCCTGCGCCGATAACACCGCCTATGCAGCCTTCCACAGATTTCTTGGGGCTTAAGCGCGGTGTGATCTTATGCTTGCCGAAGATAACTCCGGTAAAATATGCACAGGTATCGGATCCCCATGCGGATATGAATGTCATCCATACGGAGAAAAATCCCACATTGTAGATCCCCTCCGCCTGACTGACGGAAAGCTGTCTGGTCATCAGAACAAAGGAGAGCATCACCGGGGCATAAACAAAAGAAAAATAGCTGCGCATAACCTGTGAAGCCCTGTAAGAGGGGAAAGTAAATACGAATATGAGCATCAGAACAACTACATAAAGCACCACCATCAGCATAAGATACATGGTGGGTACTTCCAGAAATATCATTGCATAGTAAATGATTATCACCACGGTTCCGACAAATTCAAAGATACAGGGGCCCGTGGCCTTATCCATACGAACGCCGGTGGCGCTGATCATTTCCGAATATGCTATACAGCTAATGAGTGCAAGACCAACTGTGGTAACGGCCCCTCCGAACCATACTATCCCCAGCATGATGAGGGCAACCGCGACACCGCTGATCACACGTGTCAACATATTAGAGCCTTTGCGATCACTCATACCTTACCATAACGCCTGTCTCTGGCCGCATAGGCCTCGATGGCTTTCTCCAGTTCAGCTTCTTTAAAATCCGGCCATGCCACATCGGTAAAATAAAACTCCGAATAGGCACACTGCCATAAGAGATAATTGGATATGCGCTGCTCACCGCTGGTCCTGACCAGAAGATCCGGATCCGGATAGGGTGCGGTATCCAGCTGCGATGCTATCATCTCTTCGGTGATCTCGTCAGCTTTTATCTCGCCGGCTGCAGCCTTTTCACACAGCTTGGTCACGGCACGGCGTATCTCATCCCTGCTGCCGTAATTGATCGCTATAGTAAACTTGAGGCCGTCGTTATCCTTTGTGGCATCCTCAAGTGCAGCTATGCTCTCCTGTATGTCCTTATCCAGTCCCTTCTTGTCACCGATGATACGGACCTTCATGTTATTAGCGTTCGCACGCTTAACAGCTCCCACCATATAATCCCGCAGGAGCTTCATAAGGGTCTTGACTTCATCGGCCGGACGTGCCCAGTTCTCTGTAGAGAACGCATAAACGGTAAAATACTCTATACCGTGGTTCCACGCCCATTCACACATATCTTCAACATTTCTGGCTCCCTGGATATGACCGGCGCTGCGGGGAAGGCCGCGTTTTTTAGCCCACCTGCCGTTACCGTCCAGTATCACCGCCAGATGCTTAGGTACAGACTTTTCACTCATACCTTCATGATTTCCTGTGACTTTTCATCGATAGCCTTATCAATATCCTTGATATACTTATCGGTCAGTTTCTGAAGCTGATCCTCAAGGTCCTTGATCTCGTCTTCGGAGATCTCGGTCTTAGCCAGCTTCTTGAATGCTTCGTTACCGTCACGGCGGATGTTACGTACTGCTACCTTGCCATCCTCACCCTTCTTCTTAACTTCCTTTGCCAGTTCCTTTCTGCGGTCCTCGGTAAGCTCGGGGAATACCAGACGGATAACACTGCCGTCGTTTGAAGGAGTGATACCTACATCAGATGCAAGTATAGCCTTCTCTATATCCTTAATAAGGTTCTTCTCCCAAGGTGCTATCTGCAGCATGCGTGCCTCGGGTACTGTTACATTACCTACCTGCTGGATAGGTGTAGGCGTGCCGTAGTAATCCACACGGATCTTATCCAGAACATGCGGATTGGCGCGTCCTGCCCTGATGGTAGACAGATCGGTAGTCAGAAAGTCAAAAGCCTTCTTCATTTTCTCTTCGTATGCTTTTACCCTCTCGTCCATTTGTGTAACCTCCTGATATATTTTTTGATTTGATTAACAGTTTATTTATACCGTTACGCGGGTGCCGCTGAAATTGCCGCTTACAGCTTTGATAATGCTGTTCTCTTCCGTAAGGTCAAATACCCACATAGGCATCTTATTATCCCTTGCCAGTATGGATGCTGTCATATCCACTACCTGCAGGTTCTTTGCTATCACATCATTAATGTTTATCTCGTCGTATTTAACCGCTGCGGGATTTGTTGCGGGATCCGAATCATAAACCCCGTCGATGGACTTGGCAAGATAAATGCCGTCCGCATCAACCTCTATGGCACGCAGCAGCACACCCGTATCCGTCGAGAAATAAGGATGGCCGGTGCCGCCTGCAAAGAATACAACGGTACCGCTCTTCATCGCGGCTACAGCTGCATCCTTGGAAAACAGTTCGGTGAAAGTGGAACATGCAAAAGGAGTAAATATCCTGGTGCTGAGTCCTTTGGTCCTGAATGCTTCCGAAACATAGATGCAGTTCATGACAGTGGCGAGCATACCGATCTGGTCGGACTTGGTACGGTCGATGCCTATGCTGCTGCGACCGCGCCAGTAATTACCGCCGCCTATCACTATGCCTATTTCATTGCCTTCTGATACAAGCTTTTTAACCTGCTCCGCTATGCCGCCTATCACAGCGTCATCATAGTGTCTTTCCTTATCCGATAATGCTTCTCCGCTGAGTTTGAGTAAGATACGCATGTTTTAATTCCTTTCTGTTATTCCGGCCTCATTTTATTTATCGCCGAAGAAATCTGCAGGAGTTACAGGTGAATATATCTGTGAACACATACCTTCAACAGCCGCACCATTGCTTATCTGCAATGACTGTGAACGGATATCACCCATTACTATGGCAACGGAATCAAGTATAACGGGACCATGCACATCGATATTTCCTTTGACTGCTCCCGCTATCACGGCACTGCTTCCGGTGATATCACCGATTATGATGGTACTCTGTCCCACCTTTACGCTGCCGCTGCATGTTATATTTCCGTTGATCTCCGCCCCGTCCGCATAAAGCTCGCCGGCTGTCGTATTACCTTTTATGATACCGGAAACCTTGAGTTTACCGGCTATATCTATATTCCCTTCAATAACACCGCTGAGTTCAAGGCTGCCATCGGATTCAACATCCCCCTTAACAGACATGCCTTCCGCAAATACAGCAGTCTCATCCGATACTGTTCTGGGGCCCGCTTCGATCCTTGCCCTGTTATCGGCTTTATCTGCCTTATCCGCCTTTGAGACTTTCCTGCGGGCTTTCTTTCTGGGTTTGGCATCGACTTCGAACTCTGCGACACGCTCTGCTGTCGCCGCTGCTTCCGCCTCTGCTTTGGCAGTCTCCTCAGCCTCTTTGATATCTGCAATAGCAGCTGCCTCAGCCATGGCTTCGGCCTGCTTGATAACTTCCGTATTTTCCTCTTCTATCCCCATCATCTGGGAGATAGTCATCTGTTCCCCCGCATCGGGAACATTCTCTGTATCTGCAGTCTCCTTATCCTCATCCGCAGGCTTTTCTTCTGCGGCTTTTTCTTCCGGAGCTTTGTCTTCTGAAGTTTTTTCTTCCGCAGGCTCTTCTTCTGAAGCCTTTTCTTCTGCGGGCTCTTCTTCTGAAGCCTTTTCTTTTGCGGGCTTTTCCTCTGCAGTTTTTTCCTCTGCGGGCTTATCTTCCCCGGATGCTTCTTCTGAAGGTGCTTCTTCTGCAGACTTGTCTTCCGCAGGTGCTTCTTCTGAAGGTGTTTCTTCTGAAGGCGTTTCTTCTGAAAATGTTTCTTCCGCTGTTTTATCTTCTTCGCCGGGTGCTTTTTCTTCGGCATTGTCAGCTTCCGCTGCTGCCTCTGCATTCTCCTGATCCGGAATGTCTGCGCTGTCGGTCTCCGCCGCAGGCTTTGCGTTTTCTTCTTCAGCTGTCTCCGTACTGCCTGCTTCCTCCATGGAAGCTATGTCAGCCATCAGCTTATCCAGCTCCGCAGGATCGAACAGATCGCCCTCTGCGTTTTCATCATCATCGGAAGATGACTCAAATGCCGCTATCTCTTCGGGGGTAGCGGGAGTGTAATCCTCATCTGTATCTCCTGCATTTTCCTCATCAGGAAGCTCACTCTTTACTGCATCGAGCAGGGCCGCCAGATCATCCAGATCAAGATCATCAGCCTCTGTTTCTCCTGACGTTTCCGTAAAAGTATCCTCTGCTCCGGATGCTCCGCTTCCGGAAACCTCATCGGTATCTTCTTCGTCGAAGATCCCGTCCACAGCCTCTGATAAGTCATCTTTCAGGCTTTGAAAAAATCCCATGTATCCTCCTGACAATCAAGGTCTGACGTGCTGTATCAATTCCGTTTCATCGGTGATAGGAAGCAATACCACGTCATCCATTGCCTTAAGCTTTTCTATTAATACGGGTAGCGCTTCAACCGTTGAACGCTTACCCGCTGCATCATGCAAAAGTACCACTACCGTATCGGATCCGACAGCCCTTACCTGGGCGCACACATCGTTAACTATCTGAGTAGCGCTGTGAGGCTCTGCCATGGCATCTCCGCCCGATACGTTCCAGTCAAAATAACGTATGCCTTTGACATCCAGGTATTCGATACACTCTGCCATAGGCATATGGTGCACGGCGTTGCTGCTGCCTCCCGGGAAACGGTAGAGCCTGCAGTACTGTCCCGTTATATCCTTGATAAGCTGCTGTATATCATACAGATCCTCTGCAAAGCTGTCCAGATCCGCATAGACCTTATCATATGCATGGCTGTAGGAATGCATGCCTATGCTGTGTCCCTCCAGCGTTATGCGCATATACTCCGCATCAAAGCCCTCCCGTCCGTTCACAAAGAAAGTGGCTTTAACATCATATTCAGCGAGTATATCCAGTATATCGTCCGTATACTTTGAAGGTCCGTCATCAAAGGTCAGGTAGACCTTTTTCATACCGCTGTAATCCTGAACGGCCTCTGCTTCACCGTCGGCTGCATTTAAGCTCTTCTCCTGAAGGGGCGTAGGTCCTCCCGCCGCACGGCTCTTGGGTTCATCAGACTCATGAACGCTTATGTTCATATTGGCGTTCATGGTATTCAAAAGCGACGTGATCTCGTCCAGGCGGGCATTCATGCTGCCGATACGCACCAGCGCCACTACAGATAAAACAGTCGGCAATATCAGCAGAAATGCCGCTGCCGCTATTATCATCTTCCGAAGCCGGCGTATACGCTGCTTATGTTCAGTTGTCCGGTTGTCTTTAGCCGGATCCATCAAATAACCTCCAGAATTATATCACAAAAACCATCTTCACACAAGCTTAACGCGCGTTGCAATACAGCGTATAAGCCTGATCCCCGACCTCATAAAGGGGTATGAATTCTATCTCCCTGCCGCCATATGAGAGCACATAATGACTCTGCAGCCAGGGCCATTCGCCGTAGCTGTGCTCGCTATGCTTAAGGAGCACTCTCTTAGGATCGTCGGGCAGTGCCACATTATCGGAAAGAGCCGCCAGAGCTATTGGTCCTTCCATAACAGCCTTTTTCTCCGGTCTGTCAGGCAGCGCCTCTGTGCTGAGTTCTACCGGGAAATATATCTTTATCTCCTGCTCGTCCCATTCCCTGTCTATCTTAAGATAACCGTCCTTCACCACATCTTCTGTGATAAAACGGCGCTCCCCGCCAACGCTGACAACAGGCATCCCCTTTACCCAGCGGGGTATGCGCAGCTTCAGCATAAAACGCTGTGGCCTGCCGGTACGCAGTGTGACGGAAAATGCCCAGCGGGAATGCTCCGCACCTTCATATTCCGCAAACAGACTGCCGCTTCCGGCATATCTCATATCATTCTTAAGTTCTATCACAACAGGAGTTCCGCTTATCTTAAGCTCAGCCCTGCTGGGTATATACTGTGCTATCGTAAGGCTGTCCTCATCCTTGTAATAGATGAGGCTGTTTACCATACTGTGAGCCTGTACCATGGTACCGTGACAGCACCAGAAATCCCTTGTCCTGCTCCCCCAGATCTTCTTTCCTCCGGAAGACATAGGCAGGAAGTATGTGGGCATTCCGCTCCTTATATCCTGCTGCGCAAGGAAACCGTTGTACAGATTCCTCTCGATATAATCCGCATAAGCACTGTCACCGGTAAAGCGGAACAGGCAGTCAGCCAGGCGGACCATATTGTATACGGTACAGAATTCCTGGTCCCGGTCTCCCGAATACTCACCCATCATGTTGGGCGGGATCCAGAACTCCCCGGCATTGGATGCGCCTGTGCAGAAATATCCCCTGCGTTCTACCGCACAATCCCAGAAGGCTTTCATTATCTCCAGCCAGTCGGATTTACGCTTAACTTCATATATCCTGGCCGCACCTATCACCCAGGGTATGGATGCATTGGTATGGGCTCCCGTCAGCGGATCCCCGCCTTCTTTTAGAATTTTGAACATCTCGGGATACTCATATCTCTTGAGCAGCCCCCTGTACTTTTCTTCGCCGCTTAAGCGGTAAAGCCTTACCCATATCTCAAGCATGCCGCCGGATTCCCCGCGGTAAGCCACATTGGGATCGATCGCATCTGCCCTCTCAAACCATTCAACATACCAGTCACTCAGATGAGAGACTATGGTAAGCGCCGGCGCATAGGACGTACATTCATATGCATCCAGCAGTCCCATAAACAGCTTATGCATCGTATACTGCGGAGACCATATATCCTTGCCCGCCAGCAGTATCTCAAAATACTTCTCCGGAATCGGGCCTACCCAGCGTCCGCCGTTCCTGAGCTGGTATTCCCTCAGCTTATCTATCACATCATAGAGCCGGGCTCTTAATACCCTGTCATTCTCGCTGCGTACGATGTAAGCCGCAGCACTCAGCCAGTGTCCCAGGAAATGTCCTCTTAACTGGCAGGTAGGGGATTCCCAGCCCCAATGCAGCCAGCTGCCGTCAGGATCAAAAAGTGCCTGATAGCCCTCCAGCTGTTCGCCCGCTTCCAGCGCATAGTTCTGCAGGAGCGCACGCGTGTCAAGGGAAAGAAGGTATTCCCTGTTTATCTCCATCCTTTTCCTGAAAAGCCCGGGCAAGAGCCGTACTCTTTCGGGTGAGATATTCTCCGGCATCAGATCTCTCCTTTTTTTTACCGATCAAACAATTGCTTTAAGATTATATCACCCGCTTCATGATGCAACAAGATAAAAAATGCCGAAAAAGCCCTAAAATAAAGGCTTTTCGTTGACATAATCATATTAAAGTCAATCGTTTAAGGGGTTTCGTTTACATAACGTTAGAAAAAGTCAATCATTTAGCGCGTTTCAGAGGCCGAGCCCCGAAAGAATATCATCCGTGCCGGCACCGGCACGGCGTATGAAAAACGACTTCATCCTGGCCAGACTCTCAGGTATGCTGTCGATGATCATCATGCTGTTTTCGGAATTTATCCCGCCCGCATCGGCAAAGGCGGTATACCACTGTTCATCTTCGCCGTATCGCTCAAGAAGCAGCTGCCATGCCTCTTCTCCTGCACCGCATCCCGCCGTATGTCTGGAAATATAATTCTCGCACAGGCTGCGCATTTCATCCGAAAGCCCCTCCGGATTCATGAGGCGCAGCAGGCATCTGCGGGCTTTTTCTCTCCTGCGCCCGCTCTCAAAAGCAGCCACATCACTGCTTCCGTAGTCTTCTTCCCCGCAGGGTACCTGACCCGAATAGCCTTCGGCATCGTCGGCGTTCACAAAACGAAGAAGCCAGGCATCCCAGAGTTCATACCACTCTGCGCTGCCTGCCTTATCGATATCGAGAAGATAAGTCACATCCTGTCTGGCAGCCTCTGCCAGAAGTGCCGGCACATCACTTCCCGCGCCTTCAACATAAATATGCTTTAATGCCCTGCAGTCTTTAAACACACCGCGTCCCAGTCTGCAGCGCGGCATCCTCACCTCTTCAAGTGCGGTGCATCCCGCAAAAGCCCAGTCATCAATAAACTCAGCCTCATCGGGCACGGTAACCTCTTTAAGCCGTCCCTGCCCGAGCATAGCTTTCTTCTCTATCCCAAGTACCCTGCCGCCATCCGGCAGCACGATCTCTTTAAGCTCCGCAAACGTCATACCGAAAAACCTCTGCGCTGCTTCATTTCTTTCTTACGGGCATACATAGCCTTATCTGCCCGCACAAAAACATCCTCCACAGTCTTGTCGGTCTTTTCATCATAGATAGCAAATCCCATTGCTGCCGAAACGCGTTCCCAGGGTTTGATCTTATCATTGGCAGCACAGTTTTCAACCGTCGCATCAAACTCACGCATAAGGGACTCAATCCTTTCCAGATCCCTGTTCTCCAAAATGAGTACAAACTCATCCCCGCCGTAACGGAATACAGGTGAATGGCCGAAGGTCTCGCAGACAATGGCACACAGCTTCTGTATGGCTATGTCCCCCATCTCATGACCGTACCTGTCATTTATCTGCTTAAGGTAGTTAAGGTCAGCCACTGCAATACCGAAAGGTTCCGTGCGCTTGCCTATGGAAGCCTCCAGTCTTTTTACCTCATTGTCATAAGCCCGCTTGTTCCTCACACCTGTCAGTGCATCCATAAAAGCTATCGAGCTTATCCTGTCCGCTTCCTCACGTGTGGACACCAGCTCCTGTCTGGCCGAAGACAGCGTGGTATTGTAATCGTTCATATCACGCTCCATCTGTTTCATGGATTCGCTGAGTACTTCCAGTTCATCCCCTGTACGGATGTCAAGGGATGTAAAGCTGTGCCTTATGCTCCGTCCCTCTTCTTCACGGTAGCGCATTGCCGCATCGGATATCTTTCTTATCGGATCGATCACGAAACGGTCAACGATCACAAACGATCCCGCTACACAGAGCAGTGTCATGAACAGAAGTATACCTCCGGTCAGGAAAATGTAATGCTCCTGGGATCTGCGCATCTCATCCATACTCATATCAACAAATGCGTAAGCTACCAGACTGCCCTTGCTGTCATATACCGGAGCGCCGGCACTGACAAGCCATCCGTAGCCGCTTTCGGTCACGTATGCAGGGAAGCCCCTGTCAGGATCAGAAAGCGTCTCATAGTTTATTTCATACAGCGGATCGAAATTACCGGGAGGGCATGCCCCCTCTGAAGCGGCATCTATCAGATAGACCGCGTTACGGCCTTCGGTATCCAGCCATATCGTATATATACAGTCCACATCATTTACCGACTGTATAGCTTTTAACTGCTTTAATACATCTGTATATTCGGGAATATCTTTGACCGGATCGAAATGACCGACATAATCATAGAATGCGTCACTGCCCCACTCTTCGCTGCTGACGCGGTCATCTGAAGACAGGTAGACAGACGATACTTCATCCGCGACAACCGCCAGCTTATCCCCGTCCACCGCCAGGGCCGTGGTAGCTGCGATCTCGTCTGCTTCATTAATAAAGTTTTCTTTTATCA
The DNA here is from genome assembly GCA_017539565.1 of Lachnospiraceae bacterium. Taxonomy (GTDB): domain Bacteria; phylum Bacillota; class Clostridia; order Lachnospirales; family Lachnospiraceae; genus NK4A136. The sequence goes on along the minus strand of JAFYCS010000107.1, from coordinate 34,016 downwards.
GATTGGAGATTATCCTGCTGCTAATGGTAAGCGACACGCCGCCGATCATCAGGGTAACCACCCCGACAAGGAGTATTGATTTTAACCTGAGTGAGAATCTCATCCGCCGCCCTCCTTAGCATGTTAAAAACATTGTAACGCGGAGGAGGGCTTTTTTCAAGACTCACAGGCCGAGCTTCTTTATCTCATCCTTAAGCTGCTGTCCGCGTTCACGCACCATGAGCGCCGACGAAAGCCTGGCATAATCCTCACTTCCGAAGCCTGCGATAAAACGTGCCGCAGAATCGTTCACCGTAAGCCTGGTGACCAGAAGCAGCAGTTCCTGGGCATCTTCACCAAATGCTGCTTCGGAGAAGGCAAACATGGAAGAAAGCTCGGCCTTGACAGAAGCCGCCTCTTCCCTGAGGCTCTCCAGCTCTTTATTATAGACAGCCTTAGCTGCTTCGCACGCATTTGAGGCATCGGCACGTACTGCCTTTATCATCTCTTCGGCAGTTATAAGCGCACGTCTTCCCGCACGTTTTTCATCATCCTTAAGAGCGCCCGCAGCCTCAAGCTGCGCGTGACGCTTCTGTATGCCTTCCGTTCCCTTCCTGATATGTTCCTCAACATCCGAACCTGTACAGGATGCGATCACGGGACGCAAAAGTCCAAGGGCATCGGCGTTCATGAGTACATGCTGCATATCAGACTCCACACGCTCGCAGAGCATTCCCGCAAGTAGTATGCGCTCGTCAAAAGGTGCACTGCCAACTCTTTCTTTCATAAGCTCCGTTGCTTCTCCCTTGAGGATCTGCGCGGGCGAATAATCTTTTTCGTACTTGCGGTACAGCTCGTAATATGCCGCGAACTCCCTTACCACCGCATCGTGGTGCAGGTACTGGGCCAGCAGCATCTCATCCGCTTCTATACCTTCTTCTTCGCAGGCTTTAAGTATGCGCGATAAGTCCTCCCATCCTCTGGCGGTGACGTATTCCCTGCCGGATTCAGTAAGCTCCATTATATAAAAATGCTCATCCTTAAGCTCAAGGTATCCCAGGATCGCAGGGTGCACCTGCTGCTTGATCGCATAATCCAGCCACGCTTTCTTATCCGCTTCAACCTCCATGAGTTTTAATCTGTCCATGGTCACAACGTCAAACTCACGCACCATGCGGTTGTATTCGGGAGGATTACCCGCGGTCACCACGATCCATCCCTCCGGTACTTTATGTCTGCCAAACACCTTATACTGCAGGAACTGTAGCATGGAAGGATAAAGCGTCTCCGAAACACAATTGATCTCATCAAGGAAAAGTATGCCTTCTTTAAGGCCGCTCTCTTCCATGGTATCGTATACCGAAGCGATTATCTCACTCATGGTGTATTCGGATACGGATACTTCCCTGCCTCCGTACTCCTTCTTTTCGATAAAGGGCAGGCCCAGTGCAGACTGCCTGGTGTGATGCGTCATGGAATAAGAAACCAGCGCCAGTCCCATCTCCGCAGCTATCTGCTCTATTATGGCGGTCTTTCCTATACCCGGTGCTCCCAGAAGAAAGACAGGGCGCTGACGCACCATGGGAAGGATATAGTCACCAAGCTCGTCTTTTTTCAGATAAAGCTTAATGGTATCTTTAATGCTCTGTTTTGCCTGTGAGATGTTCATTTCGATAAACCTCCGTTTTGTATAAGATCCCCGAGTAGGAAAGTTCGGCTACGGAAATCACAGATTTCCTGCCTCACTTTTTCGCTTCGCTCAGGATGACATGCCGGAGCATTACGCTCCTCAGGATGACATGCCGGAACTCTGTGGCCTTCAGGATGACATGGGTAATACCGCTTTCATGGCCCATAAAGGAACGGGAGGGCGGTATTCATCATCGTTAAGAAAAGCAAACAGTACTTCATAGGGCGGCTTCTTTGCCGGATATACACCGTACCCGTCAGTGAAGTATATAAGCCCCTTCATGTCTTTGAGCTGCCCGCTGTCAACAAGCTGCTCCACATATTTAAATACAGGCCTGAAGTCAGTACCGCCGAAGCCTCTTAAGCTGAAATTCTCAAGATAGGCATCAAGCCTGTTTATATCCTCTATCACAGTATCGCTCTGTATCTCGGTATCACACTGAAGTATATGGATATTAACCCTTTCCGAAAAATGCTCTTCGGTCTTTAACATCTCGAAGGTCCTTCGTATGAAGGACTTGACCGTATTACCCGATACCGATGCCGATGTGTCTATGGCAATGACCATATCCTGCACCCGCTTCTCTTCCCTGTATTCCAGCGGCTCAATAAGCGGCATGTTACCGTACAGCTTAAGTCCGTAGCTGTAATATACATAATCAAATTCATCGGGGCTTATCCCCCGGTGCTCACCGCTCACCATAAAACGCCGCAGGATCTTTGCATAATCGTATTTACGTTTTGTGGCACTGTTCAGGCCTTCTTCCAGTGCCTCCGCAAGAGCTTTATCTGCCGAGAAGGCTTTTATCTCCGTACGTATACGGCGGGATAACTGTTCCCACTGTTCCTGAGTGATCTCAAGCTTTTCCTGCTTATGCCAGTACCGGTGATCATCCCGGGTGAAGCTTTTGATATAAGCAGCCCTGCTCCTTACCGGAAGATCCACATTAACAAAATACCGGTAAAGTCTTCCCGCACTCAGCATTCCCGCTTCCTGCTTAAGCCCCCTGAAGCGCTGTTTAAGTTCATCATCCTCGGGAAGAGCCAGGGCCTTTATGTTCAGGTTCACTATCACCGCTTCCACTGCCCCGTCGCAGGCTATATCCCAGAGTTCGGTATCCTGCGCATCCATATCAAAGGTATGCGCGAACATAAGGTGTAACAGGGTATGCAAAAGCATACGGGAAAGTCTGGGCTCATCACTTTTGTATGCTTCCAGCACCACCAGGGGATCATAAAAAAGATGCACCCCATCCGTTGCAAAAAGCCCGGTCCCCGGACGCGATGCAAACTCCAGCCTGCCAAAGGCCGGCGCAAAAAAACGCAGGTTCATCAGCACTTCATCCCTCGAAAGATCAAGAGCCTTTCGGGCCAGGGTTTCGATTTTTTTTATATCCTCTTTATCAGTCAATTATACTTCCTTATAAGATCCCCGAGTAGGAAAGTTCGGTCACGGAAATCACAGATTTCCTACCTCACTTTTTCGCTGCGCTCAGGATGACAGGTTATTCATATTATGAAAAAGCCCCCGGGGCGAACCACGGGGGCCTGATATCATACATCAGATATTACTGCATCTGCTTTGCAACTTCTTCTGCAAAGTTTTCTTCCTTCTTCTCGATACCTTCGCCGGTCTCGAAACGTATTACGGAAAGTACATCGAAGCTGCAGCCGGTAGCCTTTGCAACAGACTCAACATACTGGCCTACGGTCTGCTTTCCGTCCTCAGCCTTTACATAAACCTGCTCGAAAAGGGTGATCTCCTTGAGCTGCTTCTTAACACGGCCGTCTACCAGACCGGTGAAGATCTTCTCATTCATGTAATCAGCCTTCTGAGCAAGAGCCATCTCTGCAAGTGCAGGAGCTGCTGCATCAGAAAGGAAGTTGAACAGGTAATTCATGTTGCTCTTCTTATCTTCATAGATCGCGATATCCTCATCGCTCCACTTCTTATCTGCGATAGCCTTATCGATCAGCTTCTGAAGCATGGGCTTAGGCAGGGTAGCGGGATCATTGAGTGAACTGTCAACAGTGATCTCGGTGAGCTTTGCAAGCTCTGCCTCGGAGATATCGGTCTTCTTAACGTATGAAGGGTTCATAGCTGCAACCTGCATAGCGATGTTCTTCATAGCCTCACGAACCTCAGGCTTGTCCTCGCCGGCTGCCTCTACGATAACAGCGATCTTTCCGCCGCCGTGGATGTAGCTCTCTACCAGGCCGTTCTCGCTCTCAACCTTCTTGAATCTGCGGATGTCAAGCTTCTCACCGATGGTAAGTACCATATCGTTAAGAGCATCCTTAACGGTCTTGGACTCATCGTCGATCCACTTCTCAGCCATGAAGCCGTCCATGTCAGCTGCTTCGGTCTTAAGTGCCTGTGCAGCCACACGCTTAACGAATTCCTTGAACTTCTCATTCTTTGCAACGAAGTCTGTCTCGGAGTTAACCTCAACAACTGCTGCCTTCTTGCCACACTCGCACTTTGCAACATCGCAAAGACCTTCAGCTGCGATACGGCTTGCTTTCTTGGCTGCCTTCATCGCACCGCTCTTCTTAAGTACTTCTATAGCGGCATCCATATCTCCGTCGGTCTCGGTAAGTGCCTTCTTGCACTCCATCATACCGGCACCTGATGCCTCACGCAGTTCTTTTACCATTGCTGCTGTAATTGCTGCCATTTTATTTTCCTCCTGTTTATTTTTCTAAACAAATGCCCCGTTATAAAGCGGGGCATCTGAAACGACATTCCTGATTAATGCTTATACAGTACCCTCTGCTGCCTGCTCTTCCTCAGCTGCTGCACTCTCTGCTGCTATATCGGATGCTGTAACGCTTTCCTCACCCTGGTTTCCTTCGATGATAGCGTCTGCCATCTTGGAAACGATGAGCTTTACGGCGCGGATAGCATCGTCATTACCGGGGATAACATAATCCAGCTCTTCAGGATCGCAGTTGGTATCGCAGATACCGAACAGTGTGATGCCCAGTGCCTTAGCTTCCTGGATGCAGATGTGCTCCTTCTTGGGATCAACTACGAAGATAGCATCGGGAATACGGGTCATCTCCTTGATACCGCCAAGGTTCTTCTCCAGACGATCCCACTCCTTGCGGATGTTGATAACTTCCTTCTTGGGAAGCACATCAAAGGTTCCGTCCTGAGACATACGCTCGATGTCTTTAAGTCTCTTGATACGTGACTGGATGGTCTTGAAGTTGGTAAGCATACCACCAAGCCATCTCTCATTTACATAGTACATACCGCAGCGCTCTGCTTCGCTCTTAACAGCTTCCTGAGCCTGCTTCTTGGTACCAACGAAAAGTACGGTACCGCCCTGAGCTGCGATATCGCTGATAGCGTTGTATGCGCTGTCAACCATGCCTACGCTCTTCTGCAGGTCGATGATGTAGATCCCGTTACGCTCCGTAAAGATATACGGCTTCATCTTGGGATTCCATCTGCGGGTCTGATGACCGAAATGTACACCGGCCTCCAACAGTTGCTTCATTGAAATTACGCCCATTTTATTTTCCTCCGTTTGGGTTATTCTTCCCTGCAGCAAACGGTTTAAGCACTACGACCGCACCGAAACTATCTGCAGGTGATTATTTTTACAGCCCGTACATATTAACACAAGTATGAGCTGATTGCAAGTATTGTTTAAATATTTTTAATCTAGCCGTTAGCGGGTATCACTCCCGCTTCTATGCCGTCCACAACCCAGCGTGACGGCGTCCAGTTGAACCATATGGTAGTGGTATACTCCTTCTTCCATATATCATCATAAACTTCCGCTTCCGTCCAGCCCGCCAGCGGTGCCGGATAAGCCGTATACAGGTCTATGAGATCAGGATACTCCCCGGGCTCTATACGCTTGCAGAATCCGTCTTTTATATCATATTCCACGGAATAATCATACGGATACTCGTTGGTGACGGTAGTCTTCATACTGTATTTTCCGTCCATAACACCGCCGTGAGTAGTGAACTCATCATGTTCATGTATGGAATCCGCTTCTTCCTGTTCGGGATCGGAAGGCGCACTGTATCTGTCACAGCTGCCTTCACCCTCAGGCAGATCCGCCTTCCAGTTTAAGCTGTAGATCACGAGTTTGCCATCGGATGCTATGCAGGCCCAGCGGCCGTCGCCCTCTCTTTTTCCGTCTTTGATGGTTCCGTAATATACATAAAGCCTGCTGCCGACAGAATAAAATGCCATACTGCCTGCCCCCGATACCTGTCCCTGTATGATGAAGGGCACCCTGAGCTCCCTGGCACCTGCCTTCAGTTCCTCATCGTTTAGTATCTGATAGAGCGCTTCGGTATCTTCGCTGCCGAATGCTTCCGTGATCTTTTCCGCTGCAGCCCGGAAACTTTCCACTCTCTTCTCTTCTTCCTTTATGGCGTCTGCATATCCCTCTATAGCTGCTGCCGCTGCTATCTCTCCCGCCGCTGCCGTATTATGTGCCTCAAGGGCAGACTTAAGACGTTCCTCCTGAGCTTTCTGTAAAAGCTGCAGGGCATTCTTATCATCTGCAGCAAGGCTTACGGCTTTGTCAAGATATTCAACAGCCCTGTCATAGTTTCTTAAAGCCATGTCTTTGCGTGCCAGATAAAGCAGTACGGCTGCCTGGGCTTTATCCGCATCCTCGCTGTTTCCGGATGCTGCCAGATCCTGCAATGCGCCCTGTGCGGCTTCATAATCACCTGATGCGATCAGCTCGGCTATCCCGTTTAGATCAGTACGTCTTTCCATATCATTGATGATACCGCTGAATATATCTATACGCTTGTCAGATGTATTGCCCGTTGCGATCTGTATATCCAGCCATCTGTCATAACTCTCCACCAGCAGTTCACGGTCACCTGTATCGAATGCCAGCTGCATCATACCCTCACAGGCTGCGGAATTATTTGGATCCTCATCAAGTACGGCTTCGTATACGGAACGTGCTGCCTCGATATCTCCGGCTGCGAGCTTATCATCCGCTTCTTCAACTATCTTCTTAAGCTGCTGCGGCCTTCCGTATTTATATACATTTGCCATTACCAGCATTCCTATGGATATGATGAATAACAGCAGCGGGAAGGCTATGTGCGCTCTTTTTTTCTTCTTCATCGCAATTCCCCCTCAAATAACGCTGCCGGCTCCCATCCGTCAGAAAGGCGCGAAGCAACACAATACTCCGTACCACCTTCCATATATGCATATATCACACTGTCCTTCACTATATAAAAAGATGTAACGTTATATGCATCCATTTCCTCTTCTTTTCTGGTCTGCATATCCCTGCGGACCAGCTGCCGTTCACGGCTGCGGTCTATATACCAGAGCGAGTCCTCTGACTCAACAGGAAGGGAATACAGTCCCTTCATCTTTACCAGTTTCTTTTCGAGATCAGATAATGAAACCGTCACATCGCTCTCCGGATCGATAAGACCGTATCCTTCATCATATACTACAAATGCCAGTTTGCCTCCGATAAAACCGATGTCGCCGAAGTTGCCATGCTCGGTAAGATTAAGCTTGTCTTCCCCGTTTAATCCCATACGGCATATAACCCTGTCCGCACCTGCTGCCCTGCCTTCATCCGAAGAAATATAGAAGACAGCATTTTCCGACACCTGATAGTTTATGCACCTGTCATCACAGATACATTTATCTTCCTCACGTGAGGTGTCATAGCTGTACAGACGGCTGTCATTATTCCTTATATAATAAAGAGTGTTCCCCTCCGAACTGAGGGATCTGAGGCTGCCTTCGATGATATATCTGAGTGAAGCACCGTTTGTAAGGCAGCTGTAAAGTCCTGCTTTGTATTCCCCGTATGCTGCGGGATTGATAAAATATAATCTTCCTTTTATGAGTATTATCTCCGATGCGGGGATCTCAGTGAGTTTAATTCTTGAACGGTCGGCTTTGGATACCGAATAGATGAAACCTTCCTTAGAGGGGTCGGCCAGATAAAAATACTTTTCATCTTCTGCCGCTATACTGCCGCAGGCTGCGTACTCACGCGAATTACCGTACGCGACCTGCATTGTTTCATAAACAGCCGGAGCATTCTCTTCTTCCGGCAGTGACAGTTCCACCATGTCCGGGGTATACTCCGTATACCAGGTCTTATCCCTGTGCTTATCATCATCGGAATGGGCATCGTTAAATACAAAAACGGAAATGAGCATGATCAGAACAGCCAACAGGAATAAGAGCCTGGCAGCTTTTCTCTTTATCGCATCTTTCCGTTCTCTCTCCGCGTCTTCCGCTTCTTCCGGAGCCGCTAAGATCTTCTTCTCATCCATAAACCTGTGTGTCCCGTTTTCGTGATGTCTTTTTGGCACGGGCGACATTTTAACACATAGTTTTAAAAGATGCAAACTTCATATCTTTATCATAAAATAAGGGTATTGATGCACCAGGCGAATGCCTGTGCACAGCGGATGCTCACATCCTTAAAATGATTGCCTTCATTCCACTCAAGCGTGCAGCGGATGCCGTCATTATCAAGCGTATCGTAAAGACAGCGGATATTATTTCCGACAGCAGACATGACCGGATTCTTAACCTTCTCCTCTTTATCACCAAGACTTAAATATATACATACCGAAAAAGGCTTTTTATCTTTTATAAATTCCGGCCAGTGCGGAAACCAGACCGAAGGTGAAGCTGCAGCACAGGCGCTGAACAGATCACATTTATATACCGCCCACAGAGAGAATAATGCAGCAAGTGAATATCCGCCGATGATCACCGGCATATCCTGACAGCCCGGATAATTCTCACGGATATACGGAAGCAGTCTCTGTCTGATAAATGCCAGGGTTTCCTCTGCCCTGCCGCCGAAACCGTCTTTTCCGAATACCGCAGGAGCTTCCCATGGTGAAAGCTCATCGTTCCATTTATTTACCGCAAAGGATACCAGCATATACGGCCTGCCTGTCCTTTTATCAAGCTCTGCCGTAAGCTTATCCATATGTTCAAGACTGCCGGTATCAGCCGCCTGTATAAGCAGCACTTCCGCATTTTCACAGCTGTCTGTGCGGCACTCTCTTCCTTCGATCGTTATCTGCTCTGTTTTCATGATCTGTAAAACCCTGCCCGGTTATTACGGGACATATATCATATCCTGTATCTCTAATGCCTTACCGTTGTATACCAGATCAAATTCAATGGTATCACCATATCTGTAAAAAGGCTGCACACTGCAGTGTATTGCATTATCTTTTATTTCTGCAGACCAGACCATGCGCAGCTCGCTGTAATCCTTTAACGTAAGATCGCTCAGCCAGTAATTGTTCAGATAATTCTCATCAAGCTTCACACTTGCAGTAAAGCCGTTCTGCTTAACTTTGATATCCACCTTATCCCCTGCGGGAGGAGCATACTCCAGATCAAGACATTTGCCGCCGCCACCGTCACCGTAGCTGCTTAAAGGCAGGCTCATTTCTTTATATCTGTTATCGGCCTTATCATATTCAAACACCCACATCTCACCGAAGCTCATGGGATCCGTAGATGTGTCATAGCTCAAAGTAAAAAGTATCTCCGCTTCTCCGTCCCCGGTGATATCTGCTGCCTGGACATGGGGAAAGCCCGTCTCCCATCCCGTGGGGGTGATAAGCTCCCTGCCGTTACCGAAGTCAATGGTATATACAGCTGTCTGGTCTTCTTCATACCACTCGCGGTATACACGGTCTGTAGTACCGTCACCGTCATAATCCCTGTTTATGAATTCATCCTGAAGCAGGTATTCGCTTGCTTCATCAATGTAACCGGTATACTCCCATATCGCAACTATCAGCTTTTCTTCATCCTCTTCAGCTTCCGTGGGAGTGGGTGTTTCCTCAGGCGCTTCGGTAGGTGCAGCCTCGGGTGTTACTTCAGCAACAGCTTCCGCAGTGGTCGGGGTAGGTGTTTCCTCCGGTTCTTCATACTGTCCTCTGATATTTCCTGCCGTATCGGAACTGCATGCCGTCAAAGCGGTAAGCAGCAGGACCGGTAACAGTCTGTTCTTTTTCATGATATGCTCCTTCGTGTCATTTTTTAATGTAAGCTGCAACCTGCTCCATGATCTTCTGCAGATTGCCGATATCGGTGATCACTTCACCGGTTTCCAGAGAATGGTTTGCTCCTTCGATCGTCGTGAGCGGAATATCTTTGGCCTTACAAAGGCCTGCGACTTTTTTGTGATCTGCCCAGCTGTCATTCGTACCGTTAAATGCCATGCCGCTGCCTGGAGATACAAAGTCAAAAGTATCTTCCAGCGGGGTAAAATATATATGCCCTATCTTTGTATCAAAAGACCGGGCACATGCGGCCGCGACTGCGGTACCTATACTCTTCGAGATGAACAGCAGCTCATCATCTGCGTTTATCTCCTTTTCTTTTAATACCGATACCGCGGTCTTTAAGCAGGATACCGAAAACTCCTTCAGTACCTCTTTATCTGCTTTAAGCAGATCGACAGCACAGTGCGGATAATCTATCTTTATTATTTCATAACCCGCGGCCACAGCAAGCTTCGCCGCGAAATATAAAAGCGGTCTGTCAGCATGATAACCGATCCCCGGAAAAATAACGGCTTTCTTTGACATCCTTCCTCCTATGCAACACTTATTCCCATGATAAGCTGTGCACCATCCTTTTCTTTTACAAGTCCTCCTCTTAAGCAGACCCAGGTATATTCCTCTCCGAACTTCAAACGGTATCTGTGGATGAACACCTTTCCGTCCTGTGTCATTGCAAGGACATTCTCCATGGTAAGGCTCTTCATAAGCTGGTCATAATCATCGGGATGAATGCGTCCCTTACCGTTCTCGATCGCTTCTGCAAAGAAGTCTGTTCCTATCTTATCAAGCCCCTGCTCCGAATATTCCTGCGACGATGAATATTCCATATAGGCGCCTGTTTCCGGATCTACGGTATAGATAGCAATGAAATCGCCCATCAGGACAGATATCCTGGAATAGGTTGCCTTCTCCTCTTTAAGCCTTTCCAGCGTTTCCCTCTCTCTCATCTGCGCATCTACGTTATTGACACCGATGATGATCTGGTTAGCTTCACCGTTAAGCCTTAAAGCCTTCATGTTCACGTAGATGGAATCACCGTAAAAATCAGCCCTGTAGGTATAAGTGAATACGCCATGCTCGTCTATGGATGAAACAACATTTTCCTTTGTAAAGACTCTGATGAACCCGTCCCTGTCATCCTCATGAATGAAAGACAAAGCATCATTCCGGCTTGTAGCAAAGAAATCATCGCCTTCTTTCTCAACAACGATATCAACATTATCACTGTCAGGCCTGTACTCGATAAAATGTTCTGTATCCAGATCCACCTGATAAATATCTATATAATCGACAGACAGTGCCTTGGCTATACCCGTGAATGTTAAGCCCTTATCGCTCCTTGGTGTGATACCGACGATGGCAAAAGCGTACGCCGATATTTTATGTTCTTCCTTGTCTGCGATCTTAACTGCAAAGGCATGAATGATATCACCGTTATCGGCCAGTTCATTGATAAATACTTTCTGTCCTATCTTCTCACACTGGAGCAGCGCCCTGTATAAAGCGTTATTAAGCTCACCGGAAAGCTCTGCAGCCTGTATTGAATTCCTGTCTGCACCGAATAGCGAATACATACCCGCAACTTTTTTATATGCTTTATTTGACCGTACCACGTTAAGCTTATCACCGTCAGATTCCAGTATGAGCACGGGCTGGGCATCAATGGAAAGCCTGCTCGACCTGTTCTCTTCATCTGACTTGGAGGCAAGATCATAAAGGTTGATAGAACTCAATACGGAATGGTATGTGATCTCATCGGCCTTCTCGTAACCGATGCTCAGAGCGTTTTCTTTATGCCTGCGTATCACTTCCTCCATCGGAACAGGTTTGCAGAAGTAGTATCCCTGCATTCTCGTACATCCTACTTCACACAGAAAATCCACCTGTTCCTGTGTCTCTACACCTTCGGTAACGGTTTCGATGCCAAGACGCACAGCCATTCTCATCAGCTCGGCCAGCATGAGACGTGATTTGGGATTGGAATCGAACTGTCTCATAAACTGCATATCAAATTTGATAACATCAAACTGCATGTCCTGAAGCAGATTAAGAGATGAATAGCCGCTCCCGAAATCATCCATCCATACCTTGAAGCCCAGGTCCTGGAATCTTTTGACCTGTTCCTTTATATAAGCAAAATTTTCACCTATAAGGCTTTCGGTGATCTCGATCGTAAGCAGCTCCCTGGGCATATTTGCAGTATCCACACGGTTGCAGATCTCCTCCACGATATCGCACATATCAAAGTCTGCCCTGGACAGATTAACGGAAACAGGTATGATACTCATCTTATCCCGCTTTTTCTTTTTATAGTGTTCTATGATGACATCGACCATATGAAGATCGACTTTGTAGATAAGCTTTGTATCCTCAAGTACCGGTATAAAATCTGCCGGAGAGAGCATGCCTTTCTCCGGATCTATCCATCTGGCAAGAGCTTCCTCATCGCAGACCTTTCTGCTGGTTGAACGGATGATCGGCTGATAGTATGCGGTTATCCAGTTTTCATTAAGTGCCCTGTCAAGATTTTCGATAACATATTTGCTGTTAAGCTCGCGCTTTAACATCTTTTCGTCATAGTATATATACGCTGAGTGATCCTCATTCTTTACACTCTTTGCAGCATATTTTGCCCTGTCACAGGCACGGGATGTTTCCACCATTCCGATGGAATCGGGATAGATACCTACCCGCATGGGAAGGCTCTTTTTATCATTCAGGTCTCTCAGCTTTTTAAAGATCCCGTTAAGCTTTTCATCAAGTCCGTCGGTCTGTGCTATCGCCGCAAAATGATCCTGTTCAAAGCGGCTGCTGTTTTCCTCTCCGAAGGCTTCTGTCAGTACTACAGCCACTTCCCTTAAGAGTTTATCTCCTTCAGCATAACCGTACTTCTTGTTGTAATCTCCCATCCCGCGAAGGTTCATGAAAAGTACTGCGGATCCCACACCCTCTTCATGCATCTTTTTTCTTGCGTTCTCTGCGAGCTTGAAGAAAAATGTCATGCTGGGAAGACCTGTAAGCTGGTCATAATTCATCCTGCGGACCAGCTCGCTTTCTTTAGGCGAGCGGTCTTTTCCTCGGCTCCTTCCGCTATCGGCAAACTGGGAGTAATACTCCTTCTTGTTCTCATACATCCTCTCATCGGCAAGGCGGAGAGCCATACGCACATTCCGGCTGTCGCTTTCAACGCTGCCTCCGATAGCGACCGATACATCCCCTCTCTTTTCACAGCTGGCCAGTATCTCTTCTGTTTTCCGTTTAAGCTCCTCTTCCGTGACAGCTGTTACTATGATGGCGAACTCATCACCACCGGCACGGAATATCTGTCTTTCATCAAATTCTTCGCGCAGTATATCCGCACAGTTTTTGATAAGCGTATCCCCCGCATTGTGGCCTTCCACATCATTGACTTCCTTAAGGCCGTTAATATCCGCAAATATAACACCAACGGAAGTCATGGGATACTTGCCGCTGCTCAATGCATCAACATAATTGTTCATCTCGTTACGGTTCATTACACCCGTAAGCATATCCCTGGATCCAAGATTTCTGAGCTTATCCATAAGCAGATAATTGCCCAGCTCCGCACCCAGTATGAAAGTAGTCACCTCCAGGGTTTCCTTTATCCTGGTGGCACGCTCTTTATCGAAATTCAGTGCCCATATATATCCCATGCGCTCACCGCGTGACTTAAGCGGGAAGAGGACGATATTATGCGCTCCCGCACTGGTCAGGGAACTGTACCATACGGGATTCCTCTCTTTTATGATCTCCATGTCATGCTCATTTTTCGCTATGATGCAGTTGCTGCCTGCGATGGTTCCTTCCCAGGAATCTGCAATGTCATAGAAATCATTATCAAGGTATTTCTCCATCGGCAGGAGGTTTGAACCTTCCGCAAAAGCTTCTGCCAGCACGGCGCATGATCTTTCCATTTCATCTATCGTCAAGATACAGCAATGCTCCGCATCGCAAAGATCACGGATATCTTTTATGACATCCTTCATGGTGGCTTTGAAATCTTTTGTACCGCTTAATTTTATACAGGTATCAAGAGCAGCCGTAGCTACATTCGAAGACATGGCAGACATGGCAGAGGTATCCGGCTCAAAGCTTATCTCCATCAGATACATGCAATAGCAGATATCCCCGTTATCCGGCCACAGCGGGATAAACATCATATTAAACCAGACATCCATCCTGTCCGGATGCGCATAGGAATGAAGACATTTCTTCAGGACTGCGGAACGATATGAATAATCCTCGAAATTCAGATCTCTCGTAAGATAATCGGTATACAGAGAATTGGGAGTAAATTTATCCCGGAGCATCTCCGTTCCCGGAGCCGGGTTTTCTATTGACGATATATACGCTTTATTACCTGTAACAATACGCACATCACCGTATGCATCGTCTGCCTTTTTTTCTACGGACACCACACAGGCCATTGTCTGTATGCCGTCAACTATAGACTGAAAATCCATTCCTTGTACCCCCATATAGATATTCTGTCATACAGGATATTATATCAGATTATTGCTGCACCTGCCACCCCCGCTTTACGGCTTTCAGATGCAGCTGTACAGGAGCTTTACGCTTTGTGGCCGCCTATCTGCAGGTTACGCTCCCTTGTCATGGCACCTTCTTTAAAATTGGTCCCTTTTAAGATCGCATTTTTGCCGAATTTGCGTCTTATCTCCACGGTAGCTTTCTGAAGGGCTTTTTCTTTTTCAAGACGGTCGTTTTCCAGGGCTTCCTGTCTGTCCCTCTCATCATAATCCGTAAAGAGGTCCAGCTGCTCGTTCTCACGTTCGCAGGCGTTAATGAGCCCCTCTTCCGATTCGGGCAGTACATGACTGGCGCACACCGATACCCTGCGTATCAGAAGTTCCGGGTCGGTGATACGCTCATACAGTTCACACATGGTATCGCACAATATACGCGTCGATGCGGTGCGGCGTTCCAGGTTGGCGCTGCTGTGCGCATGTCCCGGCACTTCCCTGCCGTAATGGTCTATGTGTATATCATTTGCATATTTCTTACGTATCTCGGGATCGGTAAGGCTCTCCACATCATAGCCTATCGTAAGTGTGATCTGGTCCGTCACCAGATGTTTCTCAACCAGATCAAGGGATAACAGGTCCGTCATCTCCCTTACAATGATCCCCGCTTCATCATGTTTATACGGGCGCTGCAATACCTGTCCGTTGCTCAGGCTGTTATTATCCGGCCTGTAATTCTTTATCTCTTCTATCGTACAGGGTTCCCAGCCCCAGGCATGATCGATCAGAAGCTCTGCATTGACCCCGAAAACCTTATACAGCTCATCCTCATAATGCTCTGAATACCTGGCGATATCCCCCATCGTGTACAGCCCGAGACGGGCAAGACGCCTGGCCGTGCCGGCACCGGTACGCCAGAAATCCGTTATGGGCATATGCCCCCATAGTTTCTGCCTGTAGCTCACCTCATCCAGACTGGCAATACGCACACCGTCTTTGTCCGCCTGCATATGCTTGGCTTCGATATCCATCGCTATCTTGCACAGGTACAGATTGGTACCTATGCCTGCCGTAGCGGTGATCCCCGTTTCCTTAAGGACATCCCTTATCATCTTAAGGGCCAGTTCGTGTGCGGTAAGGCCGTATGTGGCCAGATAATGAGTGGCATCAATAAATACTTCATCACAGGAGTAGACATGCATGTCCTCTCCCGAAACATACTTAAGATATATATCATATATACGGGTGCTGTAATCCATGTAAAGCGCCATACGCGGAGGCGCCGTGATGTAATCGATGTTAAGCCGCTTCGCAGCTTCCACAACTTCAAAGAGCCGCGGCCTGCCGGGGATCCCATATGCTTTGAGCGCGGGGCTTACCGCCAGGCATATGGTCTTTTCCGTGCGGGACGGATCGGCTACCACAAGTCTCGCCTTCAGGGGATCCAGCCCGCGTTCCCTGCATTCCACGGATGCATAAAATGATTTAAGATCGATAGCTATATACTGCCGTTCCATAGATCCATTATCAAACAAATGTTCGAAAAAGTCAACCGGCCCGTGATATCCACGAGCCGGTCGTAATGACTTACAATGTCCCTTTTACTATCTTAAAGCCGCCCTTTGCGGTACCTGCATATCCGCCTGTGCCTTTTATCAGGATGACCGCTTTGCCTTTATTTACGTTATTGGCATACTCGATCTCATAATCTTTCCCGGCGGTAAGGACTGTTTTTTCTTTTCCTATGGTTACCCTTATCTCATCATCCCCGCCTACTGTGATCGGGCTGCCTGTATAAGTGTAGACGGTGACTTTCTTACCGGTAGTCTTATTGATGATAGTGACAGCCGCTTTGGATATATCATGATCCTTATCGGTCTTTTTGATCATATAGCTGCCGCAGATCTTTCCTTCATAATTCTTCTTACCGCTGACCTCTACATCTATCTTAAGTTCTTCCTTCCCGCCAAAGTCAGCTTCGCTTATCTTCGTCCCTTTATCCCTCTCTTTTCCGTTTATAAAATAGCGGACATCCAGCTGGGAAGCGGCTACCTGCCTGTCATCCTTTATAACGTAAGGAGTTGCATAGTATTTACCCTCCTTCAGGTACGCCATATCGGGAATACGTATATATGCACCGGTCTCAAGGGAAGCCGCCTTTATATTAAAGGAACCTGTATACTTACTCCTCCCCTTGTAATTGCCGATAAAGTTTACCGTATATTTTCCCACGCCGATCTTCCTGTTGGAAGAATACCTGAGTTTATAATCCTTACCGGGCTCCAGCCTGGTCCCGTCAACGGTAACATTTATGACAGGGCGCGAACCCATTGGCGTATAGTAAACAGTATTGGGATTACCGATACTCAGCTTTCCGTTCTTACAAGGCAGGATCTTATAACTCTTTTCTATACTGCCGCCGTATTCTCCTATACCGATAACCTTTATCTTCTTTACTCCGGCATTTGTCACATCTGCAGGATAGATCACAACATAATCTATGCCTTCTCCAAGTTCCTTATCCGTACCAGCCTCATACACCTTAAGCTCATTTGAACCAAGCTTCTGTGGCATACCGTTATAGATATGTTCCTGCGTATTAAGGCTTAACTTTATGCCGGGCTTCTTTGTATTCCCTACGCTGACCTTTATGTCTCTGGTGCCGCAGTAATTACCGCTGCCGCTTATACTCAGGAGTCCGTCTGCGGAAAACCTTAAACTACCGTCATAAATGATATCGGACTTTGCCAGCTTCTTTCCGCCATAAAAGACCTGGGGCTGCGGCAGTTTCCCTCCGGCCGTCACCTCTATATCAAGCACAGTCACATCTTCATCCGCAATACTCTTACGGGATATATTGAAGCTGCGCTGAGCCGTAAAGGGATACACTATACCGCTGACAGAAAGTGTGGCTTTGTCCCCGGAATTAACATTATGGTTGTAGCTCACCTTGTAATCTACTTCTTCCAGCAGCTGAACACCTTTGTAGAATACCACTATCGAAGGCTTTATGGCGGATCCCGTATAAGTATATGTATCTCCTTCCGGAAGCGTTACATACAGGGTGTCATCCGCAGCCGTGGGTGCTGCCGTAGGCGTGGGTGTTGCGGTCGGAGCCTTAGTGGGCGTTACCGTCGTTTTCTTTGTGGGTTCGGGTGTCGTTACTCCCGAAGGAACAGGCAGGCCGTCTATAACATACACGCCTGTATACAGCACCTTTGTATAGGCTGCCTTCATGATATGATAACGCACGCCGTAGCTTAATGCCGTAAGCTCATATATCCCGCCGTAGCTGCTCTCGGTATTGCTTAAGTTGTAACATGCGGTCATGTTTCCCGCTGTGGTAAGTGAATATATGCTGCTGACCGTAGAGTAATAAAAAACACCGCTGACTGCAGTGATGGCGGTACATCCGCCGCCCTGAGGCGTGAAAGTTTTTACGCTGTTCCTGTTAAGGTCATAGATATTGAGTTTGCCTGCACTGTAATACAGGGCCATTCCGCCTGCCAGGGGTATGGGTCTTATCATATCCGACCAGAAGAAAGAATCGTAGGTATTGGAACCGGCATAAGTATTATATACATTTTTGCCGTCCACCGCTCCAGTCCAGTCATTCGAAACATGCCCCGTATCTTTCATGCCTTCACGGCTGCGCAGGAAGTTGGTATAGCGGCAGTAAAAATCATCTGTCCCTATAGGGTCATCCCAGGTCACATCAACGTAGTACCACTTGCCTCCCAGTGAGACTATATTCCAAGCGTGATCGTTTGCCACACTGCTTACGACCTGTCCTTTGACTCCTACTTTGCCTGCCAGATACATAAAAGCTTCGGAGTATCCGTGGCAGACCGCCAGACCGTTCACCAGACAGCCGTATGCATCGGTCGCACCGGGCTTTGACTGGGTCTGGTCATACTCGCAGTTCATCACTATATGATCATGTATGATGATGAGTTTCTCAAGATCAGAGGATGCCGTATTTACACTCTCCATGATCCCGCTGACCTTTTCATTAAAGGTCTCGACAGACTGGGGGGAATAGGATGATGAATACTCCGGATTAATGACCGTTACGGTTTCATCCCCATAGGTGTATGAGTATTCAAAGGCTCCCGTAACATAAAACAGTTCGGGATGTGAGTTGACGGTTTTGGAAAAGACCGCTGCTATATCGTCAGCGGGGATCTTGCAGGAAGTGATATCGATACTGTCACTCCAGGCCTGAAGGCCTTTAAGTATCTCTTCTGAAGCCTTAGCGGTATCTCCGGCATAGTCGATCGAAGGCTCTTCAATATTTCCGGCGCTGCCGCCAAGATGTATAAGCGCAGCCGAAACATCGGCATACGCATAAGAAACATCTCCGGAAGAAGTCCCCTGATCTGCCGGCGTGGGGGCAGCCTGTACAGGTGTAGGCACCACCCGTGGTACCGCGCTGTCCGGAACATTATCATTTGCGGATACAGAACTATCATCTGTCGCAGTTACAGGTTCATCCTGTGCATAGCCCGGGACGACTTCAGCAAAGATCAGCACAACACTCAGCAAAAACGAACAAAAACACCTAAGCTGCTTTTGCATGATCATCCCTCCTTTTAAGCTCTTATCACCGGCCCTTTGTCAGTATCTCACATATACGCTGATAACTGCAGCCTGCCGGTATCTTATGTATGCCCGTTGCGATATGTCTGTCATATTTGTTGGCACACATGTATTTATCAAATTCTGCTGCCGAAGGTATTATCCCGGCATCCGCCATCTTCCTTGATACGGAATAAGAATCATCACCGGATACTACCACCACTTCCTTCTCCTCGGTATTAAGGCTCACCTGTCCTCCGGTCGATGATGCGGGAGTAGGTGTTGTAACCGGCACCGGAGTAGGCGTAGGTGCCTTGGTTGGCGCGGGCGTAGGTGTGCTCGTAGGAGCAGGTGTGGGTGTATTTGTAGGTGCCGTCGTAGGAGTCGGCACTTTGGTAGCCGTAGGCTCTGCCGCATGGGTTGCTGTAGGCTCTATGGCGTGTGTAGCTGTGGGTTCTACCGCATGTGTGGCGGTGGGTACCTGTGTGGCAGTTGGAACTCTGGTCGCGGTAGGTGCATTTGCCTCTGTGGGTGTCAGCATGCCGGCTTCCTCAGGCCGGTCCTCCTGTACTTCATCTGAGCTCACTCCGGGCAGAAGCCCCGGCAGATCAGCGGATACACTCCTGTCTCCTTCTCCATCGTCAGGGGGGATCATTCCCGCAAACGCACCCGTATCGGCGGATGAAGGTCTTTCGGAACCGGATCCCGATTCGCTGAGACGTGTGCCTGTGTTATTATCGGTATTCTGTGCAACCGCGGTCGTTCCCGTTTCATTTCCCGTGTTATTTACATTACCGCCCGAAAAATGCAGTATAAGAGCGGTTGCGGCCATGCCTATACCCAGGCCGCGCAGGTATGATGCTAATTTCATTGTACTGCCTTTCTATGCTTACAATATCGGATGCATGTCATATCATGCCATATTATCAAACAGATCGATCACCAATTTGACCTCTCCGATGCCAAGCCCCAGATCTTTGGCTATAGCCATATTGGACCGGCCCATACGGTGCATCTCCAGGATGCGCTCGTTATGATTGCTGCTGTTCCCGCTCTCATGTCCGAACTGGAGATCAACAGTGTTTTTCTTTTCCTCAACGGCCTTCGTATCATTACCCGGCATGAATTCTTCCGGTATGCTCATCTGGCCTTCTATCTCATCATCATCCTGGGAAGCTTTACTGACCTTCGGTTTTCCCTTACGTTTTACGGATATGCGCATGGGCTCTTCCGCAGGCTCTTCAGCTTTTGCAGGCTGTACCTCAGGTTCTGCCTGCTGCTTCTCCGCTTTCTTCTTCTCCCCTGCAGCTGAAACCCAGGAAACGTCATGCGCCAGCTCGGCTGTAGCTTCACGAAGGAGCTTTTCCATCATCTCCTCTTCACTCAGCTCATCATCGTCTTCCTCATCATCTTCTTCGTCCTGCTCCTGGGTATCCTCAAAGAATTTCTCTTCCTCGGGATCCACTTTCATCATATCCGTAACAGGTATATCCGGTTCGCGGGTCTGCTCTGCCGCGCTCACTGCTTCATCCAGCAGGGCTTGCAGCTCTTCTTCACTGGTAGATCCGCTCCTGTCGGATAAAAACCTGTCTATGGCAGATCCTTCTTCATCATGAGTATCCTCTTCATGTGTATCCTCATCTGAGGGAAGCTCACTAAGCTGCTTAAGCAATTCATCAACATCCGGTGTGTCCGGTGTGTCATAAGTATCCGCTGCTTCCGTGGCTGCTGCCGCATGCGCTGCGACCAGCTCCTTAAGCTCTTTTGCCTGGAATCCGTCTTCCTTTGGCTGCTCCTCAATTTCCGCAGCCGCTTGGGGACTCATCTCCTGGGTAAGACGTCTGGCATCCAGCATCTTCTCCTCGGCTGCTACTGCGGCACGCGCAGTCACCTCAGCCTTTTCCATCACTTCTTCGGCCAGCTTCCGGGCATTTTCAGCCAGTGTATACGCCGCATCTGCTCTCTCATTTGCTTCTTTTGATTCACGTTCCGCACGGTTTAACAGATCTTCAAGTTCGTTCTTCGCCCTGTTCAGCATATCGTGCAGAAAGACCACTTCCTGATGGTTGCTTCCTATCTGGTTAAGGACATTGTCCGAATACTCTCCAAGTGCCAGCATCTTTTCGTTGGTAAGGCGGTCTAAGCTGCGTTCCGTCTTTTCCACCTGATAGTTAACACTCTCCTCGGTCATATCGCCGATACGGCTGCGGTTGTTTTCTATCTCCTCCTCTACCAGCCGCTTTAATTCCTCTTCGGGAATCTCCGCTTTCTCCCCGCCTTTATCGGGCAGGAAAAAGCTGCTGACGATTGCGATAGCTCCAGCCGCCAGCAGTACGATCTCAACTATACTCATTTTACCTTCCTCTTTATATCTTTACATCAAAGGCCATCGTAGATTTCTTTACGATACGGTCTTTAAGTTTCTTTTTCTGACGGTTTCTTCCGCCGTCGCCACCGTACATACCTCCGTTGCCTTCATCATTGGCATCGGTGTCTTCAGCGGCATTTTCCTTCTCATGCACCAGATTCAGCTTATCCTCCACGTTCTGTTCAACCTGGGTCTGCTGATTGTTCTGGTATATCATGCCCTTTTCATTTTCGTATTGTTGAAACTGCTGGAAATCCTGGGTCCTGTTTATAGTCCCCTGCAATTCCACGATACCTATCGCCATACTTTATTTCTCCGTTTTCTACATAGCCGCGATGCGGACATCACCCTTTTCCTTGACAAAGCGGCAATACCTGACGGTATCCTTTATTATCATCGATACATCCGAAACTGTTATCACAACGCCCTGGAATACTTCACCTGATACATCAACGGATGCGGTGGAGCCTTCTTCCATCCTCTCCTTGAGTCCTTCAAGCTCCTCATTATCTGCTATCAGCTTATCCTGTGAATTCTTTACGTTAAGCGCAAGGGCCTGTATCTGCTTCACCTGATCAGGCGTCATCTTGACTCCGGCAGCCAGCTTCTTCTTTGTAGCATCAAGTACCGGAAGCATGGCCTTCAGGTTCTTCTGCAGATCCTGTATCTCTTTATTCAGCTCTCCCATCCTGGAGAGTACCTGCGGATCGACACCTACCATTACCTTGGTGTCCGCTCCCATTTGCGAACCAAGGGTCTTTACCCTTATCCTTGCCGTGGCGGTAACTTCACCGCCGGTGATAAAGCCTTTATTGCTCATCACGTTTATCTCTGTTCCTGCATGTACTCTTGAATGCAGTATGGAATTGGTCTCTACATAACCGCCTGCCTCAACCGTACAGTTCTCCATGAACTTTGAGATAACATTGCCACCGGCCTTTAAGCATCCTTTTCCCATACCGTTGATGCCGCGTACGAGAATGATGTTTCCGCCGGCTTCTATAGTCGCACCTTCAACGACTCCGCGTACTTCCACATCTCCCGTGGTCCGGATGCTGAAGTTTGAATGCACATCACCTTCAACCACAACATTTCCCTGGTAATCTATGTTTCCGGTGGAATTATCCACGTTGTTGACCTGCATTACATCCGATACGAAGACCTTGCCGCCCACAAGGGTAACATGGCCGTTAACCCGTGATGTAATGGTGCACCTGTCCTCGGAGAGATCTATATTAAGCCCGAACTGAAGTGCCATACGTTTGACATCCCTGGGCTTTAACACGGTACCGAAAACATCAGTCCCCGCTTCCCCCTTAACAGCAGGAGTAAGTGTAGCCAGCACCATACCGGCCGTACAATGGTTTACCAGATTCAGGTTGAAAAAGTCAACAGTTCCGTCCTCATTTAATGTAGGACGTACCTTATTGTTGGTATTGAAGTGATACTCTATGCTGGCATCCCTGCCTTCGACCGTAGGCGTTCCTTTAGCTATCACATAATCCGTAGCATACTTTTTTTCCGCAAGGAACTGATCTATGACCTTATCATCAATACCAAAGACAACCTTGGCCAGACGGCATTCGCTGTATATCTCTTCTTTTGTGATGGGCCTGCCTCCGGTAGACGGCGGATAAAAACGCGCCGTGGCCGTCATCTTATCCTCACTGACCCTGATGACACTGCCCTCTGCCACTGCATAGATCCTGTTCTTTGACAGGGGTATCAGTTTGTCCGGATCGCCCTGTTTAAAAAAGGCTCCCAGTACACCGACATCGTAGGGCACCTTTTTTGCATCAAGATAATTCATGGCCTCCTGTATGGAGGGAAGTCCCGAGTCTCCCGGGATAAGTTTAAGAAACGTCCCGTGATCGTTTATCTCTATCTGAAAATACGGATTCATAGTTACCCCCTTAGATCTTATGCAGTATGCCGATATAATCGCCAAGCTTTGTGCGCATCTTCTCCAGAGCCCTTGTATGCAGCTGTGAAATCCTGGATTCAGATACCTCAAGGATATTTGCTATTTCCTTAAGTGTAAGTTCTTCATAGTAATAAAAGAGTACTACGCTGCGTTCCTTCTCGGTAAGTGTATCAAGGGATTCCATGAGCTTTTCCTTAAGCTCGGTATTGTCCATGACTTCCTCGGGAGACATAAAATGTGCTCCCATGCTGGCATCCCCTGCCACCTCACTGCCGCTGTCCATAAACTCATTAAGCGACACCACGTTGGTAAGCTTAAGCTGTGACTGCCAGTCAAGAAGCTCATCATCACTTATACCCAGGGCAGCAGCTATCTCCTCGTCGGTTGCGGGCTTGCCCGTAGCCTCTTCGATATCCTTCATCGCCGCTTCTATCTGACGCTGGCGCTGGCGTACCGTACGCGGTATCCAGTCGTTCTTCCTTATCTGATCCAGCATTGCCCCGCGGATACGCAGCGACGCGTATGTCTCAAATTTGATCCCCTTCCTGGTATCAAACTTGTCTATAGCATCTATAAGTCCGAAGATACCGTAACTGACCAGATCTTCATACTCGACGTTATATCCCAGATACATGGAAAGACGTCCGGCAACGAGCTTTACCAAAGGAGCATACTCAAGTATGAGCTTCTCCCTCAGCTCTGCGCTCTGGAGTCTGGTATAATCATCCCATAATCTTTTCTTTCCGGCCTCGTCCATCAAGTCCTCCAACCTGCTTTATCAGTTATCCCTGAAATTACCTTTCTCCACCAGGTCACCGTTATCTTCGAAATAATCGACATAACTCATGCTCATATTGAACTTGTCGACTATGCTCTTGATGATGGTACCCAGTATCGCAAATCCCAATAACGCAAAAAAAACAACGAGCAAAAGCTTTGTCATCGCAAAATGCATGATCAGACCTATTATAAGTGCAACTGATCCTCCAAGCAACATAAACAGCGATGGCAGCAGCTTTGTCTTTAATGTATTTTTTTTCTGAGGCATCTGTATATCCTGCATCAGATCACCCTCAACGGTTTCCCGACGGCTTTCACCTCATAATCTCCCGTTTCCGGGTCAAATGTGACAGTACGTCCGTAATTAGCTCCGGTATCTTCCGCCAGTATAGGGATGTTGAGCGCCTTTAATGCCTCTTTTGTGGCGGCCACATTACGATCCCCTATAGCGCTGAGCTCGGTTTTTGAGTGGAACTGGAACATCGTGGCACCGCCGGCGATCTTTGCCACCATACGGCTCCTTAACGCTCCCATCTGCTCCAGACGCTTTACCAGCTCCGGTATACCGGTATCGGCAAACTTGGCAAGGTTACCGTTACTCTTAACTTCCTTGCTGCTCGGAAGCATAACATGCACAAGGCCGCCTATCTTATTCTGTTTATCACGTATCGCGATACCCACGCAGCTTCCCAGACCTATCGTAGTGATCAGATTGGGGGGCTTGCACACATTAAGGTCCGCTATTCCGACTTTAATAGTTTCAGACATATCCCTTTACCGATGGCTTAAAAGCCCAGCGCATGAAGTATTTTTGCATCTGATTCTTCATCCGGCACAAGTATGAAATAACCGGAAAGCTCAACATCATCCGCAAAATCAGTTTGTATCAAAAGCATCTTATCGGATATGGCTCCGAACTCTATCGCAGGCACCGAAAGGATGGCACCTGCCATATCGATACATACATCCGGAACCGAAGGATAGATTGTAAGGTTTGTCAGCGTAGCCAGCGAATTGAGATATGCGCCGGTTATGACATTTCCTATCTCCTTAAGCGCTGAAAGCTCCATCTCCGTGAAATCATCCTCAGTACTGGGCATGCCCATAAGCTTCTGCACCATTGCCCTGGCTGATTCCTTCTTCTGGATAAACATTATACTGCCGTGGATATCTCCGTCAACCACAAGGTAGATACCCGCAACCAGCTGCTCTTCGCCGCCAAGCGTGGTCCCTACTTCTTTAAACTCCATAAGCCTGACCTTGGGAACCATCATATCAACCCTGGTCCCAAGCATGGTGGAAAGAGCCGTAGTTGCATTTCCGGCTCCTATATTTCCGATCTCCTTCAGTACATCAAAGTACTTATCAGACATTTCTTCGATTGTCAGATCGTGCTTATCAGACATCAGGTGTTACTCCTTCCTTATAATCCTGCCAGTACCGCATCCAGATCCAGCAGTGTGATCAGTCCGGTCTCATGCTTTCCTATGCCGCTGGCATATGCGTTCTGGTTGTCGCCGCGGTCAAATCCTACACGCTCGATCTCTGCAGAAGACAGATTAACCACTTCCTTTACCATATCTACCATCATACCGATGGGCTCATGCTGGTCCATCTTTATGATTATGATCCTGGTATCCTTGCTTTCCACATCGGGCGCGAGTCCCATCTTGACCCTGATGCTCATAACGGGGATAACCTCACCACGGAGGTTTATAACGCCCTTGAAATGAGCAGGCACCTGGGGCACACGGGTTATCTGCTGCATGCGCACGATATTGTCTATATATTTGATATCGATACCGTACTGCTCTTCTCCGATACGGATCACTATATACTGGGTGATCTCATTTATATTGGTGCTGAGTTCATTTGCCATCGCTCTTCTCTCCTTAGCCTTAAGTATACCACCCGCGCTTATTATCAGATCAACGCGTTGGAATCGATTATAAGTGCCACTTCGCCGTCACCCAGTATGGTGGCGCCGCTGATAAACTTACACTTGTTGATATACTTGCCCATGGACTTGATAACTATTTCCTGCTGTCCGATGAGATGATCAACAACAAGGCCTGCCAGCTTGTCACCCTTCTTGGCAATGACCACTATCATATCGGAATCGGGATCACGCTGTGACTTGCAGCCCAGGATCTCGTCCAGGCGCAGGATAGGGATGACCGTACCACGCAGGTTGATGACCTCTTTGCTCTCAACTGTCTTGACATCCTTAGGACTGATATTCTCTATAGTCTGTATGCCGCTCAATGCGATAGCATACTTTTCTCCGCCTACTACTACCATCAGAGCCTGGATGATAGCCAGGGTCAGAGGCAGGCGGATGGTAAATGTGGTACCTTCACCAAGCTTGGTCTTGACATCCACTTCACCGGAAAGGGCTTCGATCTTGCTCTTAACAACGTCCAGACCTACGCCGCGGCCCGACAGGTCGGATACCTGCTTTGCGGTGGAGAAGCTGGGCATGAACAGGAGGTTGATGATATCGGAATCCTCAGCCGCATATGCCTGCTCTTCTGTCATGACCCCGCGCTCGATAGCCTTCTGCCTTACGCGCTCAACATCAATACCGTTACCGTCATCCCTTACCTCGATGACAACGTTGTTACCGTCCTGATAAGCATCCAGGAAAATGGATCCTGTCTCGGGCTTGCCTCTTGCGATACGCTCTTCAGGCATTTCCAGACCGTGATCGGCGGAATTACGGAGCATATGCATAAGGGGATCGCCTATCTCATCTACCACGGTACGGTCAAGTTCTGTCTCCTCACCGCTCATATACAGCTCCATAGGCTTGTTCAGCTGCTTGGAGATATCGCGGATCATTCTCGGGAACTTGCTCACAACGCTCTCGATGGGCACCATTCGTACCTTCATGACCGACTCATGCAGGTTGGTGGTAACGCTCTCCAGATACTCTATCTGCTCATGCAGATTTGATGAGGACTCCGTGGTATCGCTGGTAGCACTGCTTACCAGGGAGTTCTTTGCTATTATAAGCTCACTGACCAGATTCATAAGTGAATCCAGCTTTTCTATATCCACACGTACCGTACGGTTAACGGCGGGCTTGCTTCCTGCCTTCTTCTCCGTTTTTGCTCCCGATGCTTCAGGCTCAGGCTTCTTGACAACCTCGTTCTTAACCTTTGCAACAGAAGTACCGGGATCCTTCGCAGGTTCGGGCGCTTCTTTTTTCTCCTCTGCGGGAGCTGAAGCAGCTTCGGCTTCGGGTGCAGACTCACCTTCAAACACACCGCCCCTTGCATCGGCGATTTCCGATACGGCCTTGATATCTTTTAATATGGGATCCAGTTCACCCTCAGATGCGATTATGAGTGAGAATTCCAGATCGAACTTCTCATCCTCTATATCCTGAGTAGACGGATTTGCTGCGACTATCTCGCCTCTTTCCTCGATCGCCTTGAACACGAGGAATGCACGTGCAGCCTTAAGCAGACAGCTTTCCTGAACAGTGACCGTCACACTGTATAATTTCTTGTTCGCCATCATGGCATCTTCAAGAGCCTTCTGCTCTTCTTCTGTCAGATCCCATGCGACTGCGGGCGCTGCCGCTGCCGGCGCTGCTGCTTCTGCTTCCGCAGGTGCAGGCTCAGCTGCTGCCTTTGTCTCCTCACCGGACGCCGCCTTTCCGGCCAGGATATCATTTAATTCCTTAATGATCGGCTCATTGTCGTTATCACCCTCATCTGAAGTCTCGCTGATAACGGAAACATACTCCTCAATGGCATCCAGGCATCGGAACAGAACATCGATCATACCCGCATTGACTTTCAATTTCCCGTCACGCACCTCTGAGAATACGTTCTCCATATCGTGTGTCAGATTCTGCATGCGCTTATAGCCCATAGTTCCGGCCATACCTTTAAGGGTATGCGCAGCACGGAATATCTCGCTTATGGTATCCGGATTTTCGGGATCCTGCTCGAGATTCAGCACACTGGTGTTCAGATTCTGGAGATGCTCCTTGCTCTCGTCAAGGAAGATGTCTAAATACTGGCTTACGTCCATGTCTACTCTCCTTTATTTGATTGCTGTGTTGCTTTATGTGTTTATCTAACCCCCACGTTTGCGAGGATAGACTGTGCTACCTGATCTATGTCCACAACTTCATTTACAAGACCTGTCGCCACGATACTGCCGGGCATGCCGTTTACTACACAGCTCTTTTCATCCTCGGCTATGATGTGGGTCTTCTTGGTTTTTACAAGGTTCTGTATGCCTTCCGTACCGTCATGTCCCATACCTGTGAGCACCACGCATACCACGGTATGATAGGGGCTCTTCGCCAGGGACTCGTACATATAGTTGGCACAGGGCTTGACTCCCTCTCGGCTGGGCTCGTCGGTGTAGACTATACGTCCGCGGCCGTTGGATTCCTGATAGTTCATATGGGCGCCGCCCTTAGAGATATATACATGTCCTTTTTCAATATACTCACCGTCAACCGCCTCGCTCACCGTAAGCTCGCTCATGGCATTCAGACGGTCCGCAAGGGATTTGGTGAAACCTACAGGCATATGCTGGACTACCAGTACAGCCGCATCCAGATTCTTTGGCAGTCTGGGGATAACGCTCTGCAGTGCCTTGGGTCCGCCGGTGGAGGATGCTATGGCAACGATCTTATTGCCCTTGCCCTCCTTGGGTATCGATATGCCCTCAACCTTTGCCATAAGACTGGCGGGACGCAATACCACGGTATTCCTGTATATGCCGCTGGAAGCTTTTCTGTTGGAGAATACCACTGCTTCCAGTATTTCAAAGAACCGTTTAATAAAATCCTGATCCTTGGAGTAGATAGCGCTCTGGGGCTTCTGTATAAAGTCCACGGCTCCCAGTTCCAGTGCATCCAGTGTGACCTTGGCTCCTTCACTGGTCTCGGTAGAGAGCACCATTACACGCTCTTCCCTCTTGCGCTTCTTAAGTTCCTTAAGAAACTCCAGCCCGTTCATCCTGGGCATATTGATATCGGTTATGATGCCGTCATAAGTATTTGAATCCAGCAATTTGAGTGCATCAATGCCGTTATTGGCCATACCCTCAACCGAATATCTCTCATCAGCATTAATTATATCACAGAGAACTCTTCGCGTGAGTGCAGAGTCATCAACGATTAAGATTTTCTTCGGTTCCATCTAATTCTCTCCCTCATTTTTGTCTAATATGTCACATTCCGCTCTGTTTTGCGCGCATCTTGCGCTCTTCCTCAAAGATAAAACGGATGATCTCCTCACGCTCACCGTTCTCCATTCCCATAAACTGCCCGCGGTATTCCCTGCTGGCCTTGTTATTTGCAACCGGATCTGCGAAGAGGACCCTGATCACTTCGTCATAGGTGGTCATCTTATTCTTTGTATTCAGGATAAAACGGCAGTGGAGCAGGCTGCCCTGCTTATATTCCTGGGTCGTGACAAAACGCATGCCGCCGCCGCTCAAGTCAACGATAACTCCTTTATCGTAAGGCTCTTCAATGTTCATCAGCCTTCCGTGCTTCTCATAAAAAGCACTTTCTTCATCACTTAATACACGCGCATTCATACCTATGACACAGTCGTAACGGAAGTACTCCCTGCGCTGGTGACGGCGCAGCTCTGTAGACGGAACCAGCACCGCTATGGCAATGCCGTTTTCTGTCCTGCGGCTTACGACTTCCGCGGTGCAGGCATATATGCCTTTACCGGCATAGAAATACATATCGTATACCACACCGATGGACAGTATCACGGTCCTGGTCTTTTCCATAGGCATTACGACCTCAACCTCACCGCTCTCGCCTACATCGTAGACCTTGGTGATGTGATACTTTCTGTCCTGGCTTGTTTCGTCTGCGACTGCTGTCTCTATGTCCACCCTGTCGCCCGGACGGACAATATCAAAAATATCGATCATAGTGTTTTCTTATTGGCCACTATGTGTGAAAAGAATGCGGCCATCCCCCTTTTCTTTACTTTTCCTTCATTTTCCATATGCATAAGCCTTGCGGCTATTGCTTCGTATGCTTTTGCCGACTTTGAATTCGGGCTTGCGAGTGACACGGGCGTCTGCTGCATCACCGCCTGGCTCAGATTCTTATCCTGGGGTACGGCACCCAGATACTCAAGGGGCAGTCCCAGGAAACGGCTTACCACCATATTGAGCTTTTTAAACAGTACCTCTCCGTCCTTGTCTCCCTCTACCCTGTTGGCTATCATCTTTATCTGCGAATTCTCCTTCGCAAACCTCGGATGGCGGTTTAAAGCCTTCAGCAGCGAATAGGAATCCGTGATGGATGTGGGTTCGGGTGTGGTTATCAGCAGTATCTCACCGCTGGCCACAAGGAACTCCAGCACTGCATCGGATATACCGGCGCCGGTATCTATTATTATAACATCCGCGATGGCATCCAGTGCAGCCAGATTCTGGATGATATAGTTTAAGTACTCCTTGCCCAGATTGGAAAGGCCCGCTATACCGGAACCGCCGGAAATAAAACCCACCTCACCGGGTCCCCAGGTGATGATCTCCGTAATGGATTTTCCCTGGTAGATCAGGTCGCTCAGATTATGCTTGGGCATGGTACCGAACATTATCTCTATATTTGCAAGACCGAAGTCCGCATCCAGTATTATGACACGCTTGCCCAGCTTCTTAAAGTTGATAGCCAGATTAATGGCCGTGTTCGACTTACCCACGCCACCCTTGCCGGATGTCACGGTGATAACTCTGGCCAGCGGTCTCTGGGGAAGCTGACCGGGTCCTGCTTTTATTATATTTCTTAACTGTTGAGCCTGGTCCATCTTCACTCCTGGGACGAGGGATCAGTAAGCAGACCTCTCGCCATAGCCTGGGGATTAAACTCCTCGATATCATCCGGAACATTCTGTCCGTTGGTAACATAGCTCAAGGATGCGCCGGTATGCAGCTTTAAGTTAAGGAGATTGCCGCATTCCTCAGTCTCATCGAGCTTAGTAAAGATGAGCCTGTAATCGGCAAGTTCCTTATAGGCATCCGCAATAGCCAGCAGATCCTTGTATTTTGTGGTGGCACTCACCACCAGGTAATACTCGCATTCGGCCTTTCCGTCGAGAACGCTGATGAACTCCGACATGTCTTTCTTCTGTTCCACGTTGTTATGGGAATGGCCCGCGGTATCTATCAGGATGTAATCCGCATCCCTGTATTTTGCATATGTCTCTTCCAGTTCCTCAGGGGTATAGATGATATGGAACGGTGTTCCCAGTATACCCGCATAGGTCTTTAACTGATCGGTAGCCGATATCCTGTAGGTATCAGTGGTAAAGAGCACCACGCGCTTGTTCTGGGCAAGACGCATCTTTGATGCGATCTTTGCAAGGGTCGTGGTCTTTCCCACACCGGTAGGTCCTATAAAGAATACGACCTTCGGTCCCTTCTCACCGGGAGAAATGAGCCCCGGCCTGCCGAATTTAAGGATTATCTTCTGGTAGATATGTGAAAGCACATGCTCCATCTGCATATCATCAGGGCAGTTCTGCTCAATATCATCCACCAGCTCATTTGCTACACGCTCGCTTACTTCATTCTCTACCAGGGTATTATAAAGCAGCCTGCGGAATTCCATAAGTTCCCTGCGCTTATCATCGTCCTGTGTATCCGCCGCAGCTTTCGCAGTTTTCTTTTCCTTCTCCTCTTCACTGTGGCGGGATAATTTCTGTTCAAGCAGATTCTGGATATTCTCGAGCTTGGCTTCAACAGCCGCATCAACCTTAGGCTCCGTGTTATTCTCACTGCGCTCCGGCAGAGGAGCTTCGGTATTTTCCTTCTCAGCCTTCTCCCTTAAGCGGTTGACCTGTGCCAGAGTCTCCTTCGCAGTATTCTGCGGTCTGTCCATTTCCTCTTCCTTGGCAACGGTTATCTCCACCTGCATCTTTTTAAGGAACGCGAAAAAGCCCTTAGGTTTGACATTGCGGGAATGGATCACCGTGATGTCATCGCCTAGCTCTTTCTTAGCCGCTTCTACCGCTTCTTCTTCTGTTTTAGCCTGATACTTCTTGATTACCATGACTGCCTCTTTTTATCAGGCGCTGACCATGCCAACGCTCTGAAGTTCAACATCGGATTCTACTTCATTATAACTCACAACGGCCAGATCGCGGAAGTATTCTTCTACCAGCCTTCTGAAATACATGCGCACTATGGGACTGGTGAGTACTATAGGACTTGCTCCCATTCCCTCCAGCTTTGAAAGCTCCGAGCGAAGGTTGTCTATAAGCTTCCTTACACGCTCCGGATCCAGGGTGATGTATGCGCCCTGTTCGCTCTGCTTTACTGATGCCATTATGTCCTGCTCAAGTTTGGGATCAACGGTAAGTACATTGACCGTGGACTCTCCCGCAAAATACTTATTGGAGATGGCTCTCTTAAGCGATGCCCTGACATATTCCGTGAGCAGATCCGTATCCCTGGTAGCCGTGGCATGATCGGCCAGACTTTCAAATATTGTGAGCAGATCACGTACGGATATGCCTTCAGAAAGCAGGTTCTGCAATACCTTCTGTATCTCGCCAAGGCCCAGAAGCTTGGGTACCAGCTCCTCCACGATGGAAGGATTGGACTCCTTTAAATTGTCCACCAGAGACTGTACATCCTGTCTGGTGAGCAGCTCTGCGATATGGGCACGGATAACTTCCGTCAGATGTGTTGCGATGATCGAAGGGGGATCGACTACGGTATAGCCCCAGCTCTCCGCCTTTTCTCTCTGGCCTTCCGTTATCCACTTGGCCGGCAGTTTAAAGGCCGGCTCTATAGTATCGATACCGGTTATCTCTTCCTCAACATAACCGGGATTCATAGCCATGTAATGATCAAATAATATCTCGCCTTCGGATACCTGTATACCCTTTATCTTGATGATATACTGGTTGGGATTCAGCTGTATGTTATCACGCAGACGTATGATAGGCACCACGGTACCGAGTTCCAGCGCTATCTGGCGTCGTATCATGACCACGCGGTCCAGGAGATCGCCGCCCTGGTTGGCATCAGCCAGCGGTATGATACCGTAACCGAACTCCAGCTCTATGGGATCGACCTGCAAAAGTGAGGTAACATTTTCCGGCCGCCTTATCTCTTCCGCTTCCGCAACTTCCTCTGCCTCCACCTGCTCCTCAACGGACTTAGCCGACATGGTGGTCTCCATCTTCCTTGCCACCAGTATGAAGATCACTCCCAGAGGAACAAATATGAGTGTTTCAAGTGGAGTGAACACACCCAGGAATGCCAGGGTCACACCCACGATATACATGGCTCTGGGCAGACCGAAGATCTGCTTGATGAGCGTATTTCCGAAATCCGCTTCCTTTGACCCCTTGGTTACCAGGATACCTGTTGCAAGGGATATCAGAAGCGAGGGGATCGCACTGACCAGACCGTCACCTATGGTGAGCACCGCGTACTGGTTAAGGGCCCCGTTAAAATCCATGCCCCTTCTGAACATCCCCATGAGTATACCGCCCACCAGGTTGACTGCCGATATGAGAAGACCTGCGGTAGCATCTCCCTTTACGTACTTCACGGCACCGTCCATGGAACCGAAAAAGCTCGATTCTTCCTGTATCTTATCACGACGCCTCTTGGCTTCCTGATCATCTATTGCGCCCGTATTCAGGTCCGCATCGATAGCCATCTGCTTACCTGGCATAGCATCCAGTGTGAATCTTGCGGTTACTTCCGCAACTCGCTCGGAACCTTTGTTGATGACCATGAACTGGACTATCAGAAGTATGGCAAATACGATGATGCCCATGACCAGGTCACCGCCGCCCACGAAATTACCGAAGGTGGATACGACATTTCCGGGGCTGCCCGAGATCAGTATCAGACGGGTTGATGATACGTTCAATGCTATACGGAACAGCGTGGTGAAGAGCAGCATCGTGGGATAAAAGCTCATGTCCAGCGGTTCCTTTGAGAGCATAGCCGAAAACAATATGGTAAAGGCCACGCTCATGTTGACTGCCAGCAGTATGTCCAGAAGCCAGCTGGGAATAGGGACGATGAGCATGATGAACGCGCTGAGAACATAAAATGCTACGACAAAGTCGCCCTTCAAAAGTTTCTTCATCATGCGCTCCTCCTT
>JAFYCS010000106.1 GCA_017539565.1 Lachnospiraceae bacterium | reverse complement strand
CTTATTCTATCTTTGAATTCTTCAACTGTTGGAACATCATATTCAAATGATACGGCCGTATTTAACACATAATATGAGTATATCTCAACTAATCTCTCTGCATCTTCTATATGCACTTCTCTAATCTCAAAATTATTCATAGATATTATCCCCCCATCGTAAGTTATACTGGAATATAATTCGCTCGCCAAGCTGCAATTATCTCACATCAATACTTTATTCAATTCACTAAGAAGTTTAAATTTCATATTCTCAAGTTCTTCGCTACCGGGTCTGTTATTATCCGCATACATTTTTTCCATCGGATACCACCAAACAGGTCCTTTGCCATTGTTGCCATAACTATCTATATCGCCGGTCCTTCTTGGAAATATATGCCAGTGGATATGTGCTCCGCCTTCCCCGTTTCCAAGACATTCATAATTCATTTTTTCGGCTCCAAACGCATTTTTGACTGCTTCAGCAACCAGTGTCATTTCATATAAATGCTTTGCTCTGGTTTTTTCATCGAGATCAAATAGTTCAACAACATGATCTTTATATAAGAATAATGTATAGCCCTTAAAATGCTGAAAGTCCCCGATCACTACATATCCCGTTTCAAGTTCTTTAACAAGAAAGGGATTGTTTCCATCTTTCGTTTCTTTTATTCTTTCACATATCCCGCACATATGATTCCCCATAAAAAGTCCGATTTATGTTAGTTTCTAAAACTTCCCACACCATAAAGGTGTGCCGAACCTTGAAAGCTCAATATTTCAGCCAATAAAAATGGCATAACCCATCAAGGTTAAACATCGGTGCGTTTTCTCTGAGCGATGCTTCAAAATCATCTTTTTCCACGCTGCCGTCATTCGGTTCACCTACACCATAGCCTTTATATCCACGACTCTTTAAAGGTATACTGTAAAAATCAAAATCCGGGCTTGCTATGCTTAATACACTATTTAATGCATATCAAGATGTATCCTATAACACATATAAAAGGAAGAAAGCAGCTTACCATGTCAACGATTCTTCCTTTATTCAGAGAATCTTCTTTATATAAGAATTCTTTTTCATTCTCCGGATTTATCAGCAGTATCAATGTTTCTCCAACGTCAAATGTCATAAAACCCGAATAGAATGCTGAATCTATCACAGATTGTTCGACATCATCCACAGCCTTAAAGATCGGTTTATAGGCCATGCCTCCACGTGCCGTTTTTTTCTTCTTCACTTCAATCACTTTTACCGGCAGTTCCTTCGTGCAGTTTTTTCTTCTTCTGCGCCATTTGTTATATTTCATTATGCAAAGTATCGACCACGCTGTAACAAACAGCAAAACAGCCACAGTTTTAATGATAATTGTTAACATATATCGCCTCAAATATAATCTGCTGCATATAACAATACTCAAATATGCTTTACATGGCACATCGCGCAATTTTCTATAAGCTGTTTATTTATGTAATCCCTAAAATCCTCAGAGATACGTGAAGACAGATTATTCCAAACATTTTTATCGTCAGACAACCTCTCCAGTATTGTCACATCGACCACATTTCGAGCAGCCTCATCACCATCCAGCCGCATATGATCAACGAATTCCACATATTTTTTTATTTGATCAGAATCATTATTCTTTTTAAGAAGATCAAACAATGGAATATTGATTACCTCTGAGCAAAAAACATGGAGCAATAATTCACCGTAATACGCTATGTGTTCTCTATAATGATCATTATATTCCGGAAATAAAGCCAGAAATTCTTCTATAAGTTCTTGACCGCTCAATTCATTCCTACAAATTACGTGTTTGCAATTCTGCTGCAATATACTTTTTTATAACTCCCTCCGTCAGGCACATCATCATGATTACGGACTGCCCGGTTCGCTATCTGCTTTCCCGACTTAAATCTCGATCCTTTGCAGCTCGTATCCTTTATCACGGGAGTTTTCTTATAACTACGGCTCATTTCTTTCTGCCCATTATTTTACATATTATTTCTTCTTTGTCGACTTTTCCTGCTTTTGAACAACTTCTTTCATAGCGTTATTAGCTTCGTCATTCCAAACTGTTCTTTCCGGGCCAAGCGTCCCATACATTGTGTTTTCGAACGAATACGCCATCTCTCCGTTCCTTATCAGTTGTTCATTTTCTACATCGTCACTGAACGTACCCAGCCTGCTGTAAATATCCTGTGTGATCTCATATCTGTACTCCTCAATTCCCTCACGACTGATGTACATTATACTTGCAAAATATCTTCCGGATCCGACATCATAATATGCCTTCCAATTATTACCATGCTTTTCTGTCTTCATAATTAAATGCCCCCATTTACATAAAAGCAGTTTTTATATATCTGATCTCCCGCTTGTTCCATCGTTTGAATATCTTTTCTTTTCCGTCCGGACAGTAATTGTTTTTTTCGTAAAATGCCCTTGCCGACGCATTTCCCTCCAAGACCCAGACTACAGCTTCACGAATCATATTTCCCTCCATATAATCTTCATAATTATACCCTGGAAACACTATCACAGTCATTAAACCTTGCAAAACGGATCAAGGTTTTTTCCAATTCCGTGTTCATTTTCTTTGTCTGACGGATTCCCGGTTCCCACCAAAGCCCTTTCACCGTAAGAACTTTTTTCTTACGGTCAGGAACAGCCTCAATGCGTCCTACAAAACGGTCCCCATATAGGATGGGAAGCGTATAATATCCATATTTACGTTTGATGGCAGGAGTATAAATCTCCCAGGAATACTGATAGTCCCATAATGCCAATATCAGGGCTTTGTCCCACATAAGAGGATCCAGGGGGGCTATAAACGACATCCTCGGCTTCAGATCAGCGCTCTCATCAACTATTGATGCCATCAGCTGATCATCCTCAGTGCGATAGTAAAACGCCTGCTTTATTCCCTGAACAGCCACAGGGCATATCTTCCCCTGCAACGTCAAACTTTCAAGGATCATTTTTCGTTTTTCCGCGTCCAGATCTATTCCAAGAAACGCAGTACTATTCTTATCCCAAAGGAGTCCGACTGCACCGATCCTGCGGAGCACACGCCATGCTGTAAACTCTTCTTCGGTCTTACACGGATTTTCTGCACCGAGAACCGCTTCCGGTAAATACTTCTCCGCAAGGTCGTAATATTTCCTGCTTCCCTTTTTGTGATGGATGATCAATACCCCGTCTGTATAAAGCTGTTCCAATACCGAGCGCGCAGCCGGAGATTTCTTATGCCAGTTGCCGCTCCAATGCATTGAAGAATGCCAGAAGATCTCTCCTTCAATCGGCAAAGTATCACTTGACACATGACCGTTATCCCTTATGTAAGAGACCGCCTTCTTCTCCAACCGGCTCAGCCCTTTAAACGTTTTTCCGTGCTTAAGGCTTCTATCCCTGTATGATGAGAAATATGGCCAATCCTCCACCGGCCATATTGAAAGCTCCTTGTCCGCATAATCTATCAGTTTACGGTCTTCATACAGCAGTTCCTGAAGCATGGATTTTGAAAATCCCTTTACTCTTGACTGAAGTGTGAGCTCTGCATTTTTACCACATACGTCAACCGGATCATATTGAATGCATCCCGCCTGACGAACATAATCGTATGCACCTGATTTGCCGATAAACCTATATGAACCTATCAGCCCCTGTTTAGCCAGAATGAATCTTCCGGCCTGTTGTTTTGTTATTGTCAGCATATCCCTATAATCCTGCCGTCGATCAATGATATCGTTCTTCCGATCCACCCTCCGGGCGGATCCCTCTCACACGAGATCATCATTGTATCATCTTCTATACCTTCACAGATCACGCCATCTACTGCCAGATCATCGCTTTCCCATAGCTGTTCCAGATCATGGTTAAAGGCCACTATGTTTTCACAGCCGAGCACATACAATACATCTTTATCGATCTCAAAATAACCGAAATATCCTTTTATTTTAATATTTCTGACATTAAGATCACTAAGGCTTATCGCATATATTCCTTCATAGTAATTTCCTATGATCGCGTAATCATTGAAAATAATCGCATCAGTAAAATAGCCATATGCATTTATTTCTACAAGCGCAACAGGATCATCATCGCTATAGATACAGTATGTTTTTCCTGTTCCCAATGCAATTTTCTTTATATTTTCAATACTGCGTTCTTCCGGATCATCTATATGATACTTCATACGTTCTTCTCACCACACCTGCGTTTCCACGGGATACATCTATTGACCCTTTTCTTATAATCAGCATATTCATTCCCACATTTTTCATCTTCCGCATCCTTGTCACATTTCTCTTCATATGATTATATCACATATCCGGTTTTCGGCCCAACCTAATCATCAAGCCCATACTTCCTTCGCTGTTTTACCAAAATGGATATACGCTTTTTCATGGCATGGTTCTTGTGATTCTCTGCACCAAGCCCTTTATACAAAGTGTATCTCTCCATCGATAAAGTACCATCCTCTAACGCTTTTTTTATCGCGCATCCCGGCTCGGTATCATGCCTGCAGTCACTGAACCTACACCTGCTCTCAAGCTCCTGTATATCTGAAAAAATATTGTCTATGCTGTCTTTGGTCTCCGCCATGCCGATCTCGCGCATTCCCGGCGTATCAATGATCGATACGCCGTTTTTAAGCTCTATCAGCTGGCGATAGGTAGTGGTATGCCGTCCCTTGGAATCTGACTCCCTGATTGCTGAAGTCTTCATCATCTCCTCACCGGCAAGCGCATTCAGCAATGTCGACTTTCCCGCACCGGATGAACCTAGCAGACAGATAGTATTACCGGGTGTCAGGTATTCTTTCAGTTCATCCATGCCTATATCGTACATAGCTGATATAGCATGTACCCTTATCTTATCCGATATGGTCTCCACCTCACTCACATATCGGCCCACATTATTGCACAGATCCGCTTTCGTAAGGATTGCCACAGGTATCGCACCTCCCTGCATCGCCACACTTGCATACCTCGCTATACGGTTATAACTGTAGTCATCATTCAGTGAAGTGACGATGAAACAATAGTCCACGTTTGACACCATATACTGCATCACACCTGTCCTGGACTGGTCCGGTCTCTGCAAAAAGTTCTTTCTTTCACAGACCGAAAGTATCCTGCTGTCACCGTCCGGGTTATACCTGAATGTCACATAGTCACCGACCACCGGAAGTTTATCCGCCTCTTCTTCATAAAAACTTTTCTTCAGCGTTGCGGGAAGTTCCTGCCCCATAAACTTTATTGTATAGCTGTTCTTCTGTACCTCGCAGATCCTTCCGGTCTCTATATCATGATGATCGTTTTGTATTTCTTTTTTGATAATTGTATTATTCCTCATACTTTTTTACCTGCTTTCGATAATTATAAATGATGCCGCCTTCAGCACTTTCATGACGGAACCATTCAAAGCCTCTTGATACCAGCTCCGGGTCAGGAGCACTCCGCCTGAATTCATCATCGCCATCGCATATCACCAGCCATCCGCCGTCTTTAGTGATCCGCGCCGTTTCCGCTATCTCTTCTTCATAATGATCCCCGATAACATGTCCGCTCATTACAACATCAAAGGTATCATCTTCATAGGGAAGATTTAACACTTCTCCATCCAGGACCCGGACATTGCCGATCCCTTCTGCCTTGATCTTATCCCGCATGTATTCTCTCAGACAGTCACAGGGTTCGCTGGCATAGACCCTCTTTGCTTTCTTCGCCGCAGCAAAAGCCAGTCTCCCGGTACCGGAGCCGACATCCAGGACCAGCTTATCCTTCAGATCAACCAGTTCATAGAGATATTTCTCATCCCAGTTACGGATATAATTCACTTCATTCATAACTTTAGGAAATGCGTAAACAACAAAGGTCTCGTGAGCCTGCAGTATCGCAGCCTCTGATTCTCTCATTTCCTCTTCTGTCCAATCTCCGAAGGTGATCGACTGTATCTCATCAAGGAACGCTGCACATTCAGGCGCTTTGTTACGTACATACCAGGCAACATGAGGATACCGATATAGCGCCTTTGCCATATCAAGCTTGTAATCCCTGTCTTTGCCCGGAAACCAGTCATAGACATTGCAATCCGAGAAAATCCACTGAAGAGCCCAGCGGTCGAACAGCAGGAAGCTGTTCATTGTGTAATCTTTTGCATTGATCCAATTGTAACTCATTATTTACCTCCTGCTTTGTAGTTGTATACCGGCTTTATGATCTTATCGATCCGTACGGTCTCGCCTATAGCTTCTTTGATATCATCAAGGGTCCTGTATGCAAAGGGTGCTTCATCAAGTGTATCCTTGTTGATGCATGTGGAATATATGCCGCTCATGGCCTTTTTAAATTCCGAAACGGTATGATGGGAATCAACATCCGTTCTCCTATAAACACGTCCCGATCCGTGAGGCGCAGAACAGTTCCAGTCCCTGTTTCCAAGGCCGGTA
Organism: Lachnospiraceae bacterium; assembly: GCA_017539565.1. Taxonomy (GTDB): domain Bacteria; phylum Bacillota; class Clostridia; order Lachnospirales; family Lachnospiraceae; genus NK4A136. Next base: position 113,680 of record JAFYCS010000106.1, on the reverse strand, counting down.
CCAAGAATAACCCCGTCCCTCATGTTAATGGGGATAATCACTCTTTCCCCTTCTTTGGCACTGATGGCTCCTTTACGGAGTACAGGAGCTGACGCATCTGAAAAATCAACATAGTTATGGATGCAGGATACTTCTTCCTCGATCTTCCATTTCATGCCCCTGACGATCTCATCAAGTATCGCTTCCCTGTTTATCATTGCAAACTCCTGCATGATCTTAAGGTCGTGGAAATAATCTTCCATCAGGCTGCCACTGATACAGGTCATTTCATAAGACGCGTATCCTCCCTGCTTTTTCATCTGCATCTCTTTCTGTCCGGTCCTTAAATAGTAATCTGCCACCTCCATTCCCAGATGCCGGCTGCCGGAGTGGATGATCAGATAAACGTTATCTTCATCATCCTTATCCAGCTCGATAAAATGATTTCCTCCTCCCAGACTTCCGATACTCAGTATAGCCTTACGTGCATTGATACTCCTATGGCATCTTAATTCTGACAGATCTATCCTGTCTGTGAATCTGTGTTCTTCCTTTCTGTTCCTGCAGCCGGCAGGTACACTCTCCCTTATGACTGAGTCCATTTTCAGGAACTCCAGGCCCTTTGTCTTAACCCTGGCCATTGTCATCCCGCAGCCTATATCCACACCTACCAGGCTCGGAAGTATACTGTTTCCGACAGTCATTGTAAGGCCGACACATCCAACCTTTCCCGGATGCACATCAGGCATTACCCGTATTGAACTTCCTTCTGCGCTCGGATGATCACAGATCATCTGAAGCTGCGCACGTGCATATTCCTCGATCGCATATTCTTCACTCTTTACCGTATGCACATATGCTTTTGTATATTTTCCGTATATCGTTATCATAAAAATTCCTTTCTGTAATTACTGCCATTTATCATGCCTGTCCTTATCCTTCTGTCTGCGCACCCTTACGGATTCCTCTTTCTTCGCAGTTTTCCTGGGTTCGTATTTCGGACAGTTCTTGCATTTTTTCATATCAACTTTTACAAATCCTTTTTTGCAGTCTGCGTCCTTGCATACATAATAGATGCAGGGCTTTGTTCTGTCTTTCATCCTGAACAACCTCCGATCGTGTTAATTCCTGTTTTACTCCATGATCGAAAGCACGCAAAAAACACCTCTTCATACAGCCTTTAAAGCCTGCGACAGAGGTGTCTGCTATCCTGCCTGGTATTCTTTTATCTTATGGATAAATATAGAAAACTATATCAGAAAACACCGGGGACAACATCTGCCTCTGCTTCGATCATTCGGTTTATTAAATTCTGCTGTAGCATGTTGTCCTCCTTTCGGTACTGTTGTTAATTGATACAATAAGACTCGTGCATGTCTCTGATGTGAGAGTATATCCGTTATATCAAAAAAAGTCAACACTTAAATTTATCTTCCCTCCTGTTCCCAGAAACATATATTCCCTTTATCGCGATCCATATACATCCCACAGGAAATACCCATGTCATCCTTAAGGACCAGTATCTCTATATCATCTGTCCCTTCATATTCAGCATATTGAAAATTCGGAATGAACGGGCATTCCGCGTAGCCGGTATCTTCATTTACCCAGCCTTCATAACCGTCAATATCCGTGCCGTATTTATAAACCACAGCCTCCTCTGCATATGCATCATATATTTCCTCAAGATAATCATCACCGGCGTTAAAGGTTAACAGATAGTATTCTCCGAATCCGCTTAAACATTTTGGTGTACTGTGCCATACAGCCTCAGATGCCCCTTCAGGTAATTTATCCGGGAAAAATCCAAAACGATCCATATGCTGTTTTTTTAATTCCGTTATATCTCTTTTGTAATCAAAATAAACATGGAATGGAGATATATAAACAACAAAGCGCATAATATTAAAAACTATTACCAGACCTATGATCCTCTTGATTACCGAACCTCCGCCAAATCCGTACATATGCTTTACACTCCTTTCTTTTGCTTATGGGAGAAGTATATTCCATATATAGCGAAAAAGCAGTGATCCTCGTGCAAACAGCTCTATCCATCGTGTGAATAGTGACCGTAAGACATCAATCCCGCCGGTCCGCCCCCTAAAAAATAAGAGCATCCGGACAGTTTCCTATTCACAAACCGTATACGGATTGTTATACTATCAGTATAAGTGACTTATTAGCTATCCTGCATAAAGGAGAAGACATATGAAGATCAATCTGTATGATAACATCCGTAAATACCGCAAAAACATTGGACTCACCCAGGAACAGCTGGCAGAGGCGATGGGTGTAAGCGTGGGCGCGGTCCATAAGTGGGAAACAGGACTGTCAACTCCTGAAATAACACTGATAGTAAAACTAGCTGCTTTCTTTGACACTTCGGTAGATGTGCTGTTGGGTTATGAAATGAAGGATAACCGCCCGGAGGCTGTGCAGGGCAGATTGTGGGAATGTTTCAACAATCATGATCCTAGCGGATTGGAAGAAGCGGAACAGGCACTGGTAAAATATCCCAATTCTTATAATATCGCTTATGTATCTGCTACTCTGTATATGGTATTCGGAGAACAGGCCGAAAATAAAAAATGGCTGCACAGAGCTTTGGAACTTTTTGGCGAATGCAAACGCCTGATCTCGCAGAATAACGATCCCACGATAAATCTTATGACCCTGCAGGGAAATGAAGCGATGATCTATTATAAGCTTGGAGAGCCGAAACGGACAGCAAAACTGTTAGAGGAATGCAACGCCGGCGGACATTATGATGACCTGATCGGACTTGCGTATACTCTCCCCCTCAATGATGCCGAAAAAGGTAAACAATATCTTTTCAGATCATTTATATCCAATATCCTCCATATGATCAATCTGATCCCCGGCTTTGTAAAAATATATGTAAGCAAAAAGGATTACCGTACGGCTGAGAATTACATGAACTGGATGGACAGTGTTCTGGATGGACTGAAAAAGGACAACGTTATAGATCCTCTGGACAAGATAAGATCGTCATTTATGGTGTGCCGTGCCTATATACAGGTCCATACCGGCAAGAAAAGGGAAGCAAAGAAGACCTTTACCGAAGCCATAAAAGCAGCAGAGCAGTTTGATGAAAACCCGAATTATGAGCTTGGTGATATGCGTTTTACAGATACTTCCGTACATTACACAAGTTACGATATATTAGGCGAAACCGCGGCAGACGGAATAGAATCCACTGTCAGCTTATTAAATGATCCGGAACTGAATAAACTCCAGGATGAAATCAGGAAAGAAAACAGCCTCATAAAAGGCAAAAAATGACTATACCATTGGTATAATAATTTATATCCCAACAGTACCAGCGGTGTCTGTTCTTTTTCACGGGTCATGTTTATACTCTAAACATAACCCGATCAGAAATAAAACAATCAAAGGAGAACAGACACTATGAAGAATGATAAAAAAACGGAAATCAAAAAACAACTTATCGCCTGCTTCTATAATGGAAACCGTCCTGCTATCGCTGCAGAGATAATGGTATCTGTCGTCTTAGCTTTAGCATCTGTCGCCATTTCACGAATACTGCAGGAATTGATGGATACTGCAGCAATGGCTCCCGGAGCTAAACCCGTTTCCCAGCTTCTTGCTGCTTCGGGTATACTTATCTGCTTTTTCCTTTCGTTCCAGCTTCTGGATTATCATGCAAAACCCCGCTTTGTACGAAGGGCTATGCAGCAGTATAAAGATCTGGCATTCCGTAAAATGACCGAAAAGAACATTTCTTCTTTCCGCATTGAGAATACATCCGGGTATCTGTCGGCACTCACAAATGATGCAGCAAGTATCGAAAGCGGATATCTCACCGGCACATTGGATATGATCAACCAGATCGTAAATCTTATAGGGGCACTGGCTCTGATGATCTGGTATTCACCGCTTATGACTCTTATAGCTGCTGTTATCACTATCATACCGCTGATCGCATCACTGCTCACAGGCAGCCGTATAGCTCCTGCAGAACGCAAAGTTTCTGAGCAGAATGCAGAGTATACCGCAACTCTCTCCGACTGCCTGAACGGCTTTACAGTTGTTAAAAGCTTCCGTGCCGAAAAAGAAGTCAGCGAACTTTTTGAAAAGAAGAATCATGAACTGGAACAGCATAAATTCCGCAGACTGCGTGTTATGAGCATGATAGGAATGATAGGCGGCATGACTTATATACTGGCGCAGATGGGTGTATTCTTTGCCGGAACATATCTTGTGCTTACAGGCCACGGTCTTACTGCCGGTATGGTAATGGCATTTGTCAATCTTATGAATAATGTACTTGGTCCCATCGGTAAACTCCCCGGCCTGTTCGCCTCCAGAAAAGCAGCTCTTGGTCTTGTTGACAAACTTGCCACCGCCCTGGCAGAAAACACCGGCGCAGAAGGCAAAGAAGAAGTTAAGATACTTAAAAATGGTATTCATCTTAAAGATGTTTCCTTCGGATATGAAGACGATAAGGATATTCTTAAAAATATAAACGTTTTCTTCGAAGCCGGAAAATCTTATGCTATCGTCGGCGGAAGCGGCAGCGGCAAATCAACACTGCTTAATCTGCTAATGGCAGGCAGCAACAAGTACCGCGGAAATATAGAATTCGACAATACAGATTTAAAAGATGTTAATTCAGATTCCCTTTACGGGATGATCTCAATGATACAGCAGAACGTATTTGTGTTTGATGCTTCGATCCGCGAGAATGTAACAATGTTCAGAAACTTCCCGAAGCCCGATCTGGATAATGCCATCTCCCGTGCACATCTTTCGGAACTGCTTGATACCCGCGGGGATGACTACCGCTGCGGCGAAAACGGTAAAGGCCTCTCCGGCGGTGAAAAACAGCGTATCTCCATTGCAAGAAGCCTTCTTCGCAAGTCCTCAGTTCTGCTTGTAGATGAGGCAACAGCTGCTTTAGATGCCGACACCGCTTATCATGTGACGCAGGATATCCTGGATCTTAACGGTGTTACGAGGATAGTAGTAACCCACTCTCTTGAAGAATCCCTGCTGCGTCAGTATGACAACATCCTTGTACTCCGTAACGGCCGCATAGAGGAAAGCGGCAGCTTTGATAAACTGATGCAGAATAACGGATATTTCCGCGCTTTATACACAGTTGCACAGTGAAACGATCAGGGGACGGTTCTCCGGTTGATTTTGCCCGGAAACCGTCCCTTTGATTGCTCAAATGCCTGTAAATAACGGTCAACCGCAGAACCGTCCCCCGGTTGATTTCAATGCCCGGCTTCCGTCAGCTGCTCTATGATCCTGTATCCCTCCTCGCAGCGGGGATCAAGATTCGTACTTACTATCTTATTAAGTGCGACTTGATCCTCCAGCTTTCCGCTTATTCCGCGTTCATTAAGTTTTCGTACAAGCTCCGCAGCATAATTATAATAGCTGAAATACTTATCGCGCCATGCATTTGTATCTTCCGAAGAATCAAGGATCAGTCTCTGGCTTTTTCCATCTTTAAAATACAACTCGATCTGGAATGATTCGTTTCTCTCTGCATATACACGGTATGACTGTACTTCATCCAGTGTGTATTCCGTAATATTCCCATTTCGCCTTACGCTTACACTATCCTCTCTTAATATGACATTGTTGTAAACGCTCTGATAGAGGTATATCCCGGTGCCGGTCAGGATCAGAACAAGTGCGCATATCAGCGCTGCCACGCGGAGCTTCCTGCGTCTTTTCCCCCCACCCAGTCCGTTATTAATGATATAACAGAGTATTATATCTCCGATTATCGCAAGTATAAATGCCGGGCCACTCGATACCATACTGCTGGCCACTTCATTATCTGCAATGCCGCGCATGACCAGATCCTGGGTGATCGCCGAAAAACCTATAAACATCATAAGTATGAAGACTATTGCAAATATAAGCAGCCGTGCCATGCCATACAGAGATATAACTATGCCTCTCAATACCAGTGAGCCGGTACTGCGGTCATGCATAAGAAGATACTGAAACCTGAAAGCTCTTAATAAAACCACTACAGGCGGGATCAGTACCGTTGCCAAAGCCGGGAATACCACCACATCGGCCGCGATCAGATCAAAGAATCTGAGCACTGCAAGATACACTATCGTTATAATCTGCATGGGTATCATTCCTGTCATCAGGATTTTAAAATATGAGCCTGTATCAAAACTGTGACTGTGCATCAGTATCTCAAATCTTCCGTTCATCCCTCCGTATATAGCAGTAAAAATACCGCAATCCCAATCAGGCTCATCTATATCCAGATACTTATCCACGTAATCCATTGCTGCGATAAAGATAAGTATGATGCTGCTTACAGTAAACATACCGCTTAAGTCTTCTCCTGATCCGTTTCCGTTTAAGGGCATGCTCAGCATCGCTGTTATCCATATTATTATCCAGCCTATGCGTTCCCTGTTCAGTTTGCTTATGTATTTGTGAAATCTCTTCATTTTATTCATAGCACTTAATCTCCTCTTTGATAAGATCCTTTGCTTCGCTCAGGATGACATCACCGAAACTATATCCCTAAGTTTCTTGCCCTCATCATCCCCCAGCAGTTCAAATCTGTCACCGCTCTTTGTGATCTTCCCTTTTTCCATTATGTAGATCTTATCCGTTATATCCTCTATCTCATCCAGCAGATGCGTACTTAAAAGTATCCCCATATTATTTTCGGATACCGCATCCTGCAGCAGTTCCAGGATATCAGTCTTATATACGGAATCCAGATTTGCCAGCGGTTCATCCATTATCACAAGTTTGGGCCTTCTGGCCAGTGCGAAGCTTATCTCTGCCTTTACCGCTTCACCTGTAGAAAATGATCCAACTGTTTTATCATCCTTGTCACCGATCCCGGCTTTCTTGAGCAGCTTATCAAAGTACTCCCTGTCAAATGAGGGATATAAAAGGGACAGCAGTTCCACATTATGCTCCAGAGTCCTGTCTTTATCACACCAGTTATCATCTCCTACAAATGCAACGTTTTCATGATACTCCGCAAGCGTTTTACCGCATAACTTTTTTCCGTCAACATATACAGCCCCTGACGCCGGAGTCAGCATACCGTACAGTAGCTTTAACACGGTAGTCTTACCGCAGCCGTTCTTTCCTATCAGGCAGCTTATCATGCCTTCTTCCACGTTGATCGACAGGTCATCCACCTTAAACTTACTGTTGCCGCCATATTTAAAACTTATATTCCTAGCTTCTATCATATCGGTATCTCCTTAACCTTCCCACAGGATCGTGAGCATATCCGTTGCTTCTTCCAGGCTCATCCCGCTCTCCTTGGCTCCGCTCACCCATTCCGAAAGGCGTTCCTCAAGTCCCAGTGTTTTCTTTTCTTTCATATACTGAAGATCCGGATTATCTACAAAGAACCCCTTCCCCTGCACGGAATATATCATTCCTTCCTTTTCCAGATCTTCATAGGCGCGCTTTATTGTGATCACGCTTATCTTAAGATCTGCTGCCAGAGCTCTTATGGATGGCAGTGCATCGTTTTCCTTAAGCTCCCCGGAAACTATCGTATCTTTTATCTGCCGCTCGATCTGTTCATATATCGGCAATCCGCTTTTCGTAAGTACTTTTATATTCATAACCTTCTCCCTTCCGCCACATAGTCTGTAACTTTCCAATCCTTTAACTTTTTGTATGTCCCTATGCCCATCAATACCGCTGCCACAAGAAGTATCGCACAGTGTATAAACTCATTTCCTTCAATGATCAGAGTTCTTTTTTTACTCAATGTCAGATCTACCGCATATGTAAAGAACACTATGCCTGAAAGTACCGATATCAGATCATTTTTTAAAGCATTCTTAAGCGCTGCGCTGAATTTGTTCGTATGATCAGGTACCATTACCGAAAGCAGAGCGTTATAAATAAACACCATCTGCAGGATAAAGAAGGATATCACTATAAAAGGTTTTTCTGTCATAGGTGCAAACCCTATATCCCAGACCGATACATCTTTTAATATCATCACATAATTCACTGCACAAGCGATAAGTCCGAAGATCAGATATCTCAGCCATATCATGTTTATCCTGAAATGCTTTCTCTTTATCACTTCCGCATCCGTAAGCGGCAGCATGCTCTCAGTCTCCGTTGAATATACAAAGCCTACAGACCAGGCTGAAGCAAACAACATTGCGCCCCATCCCGCATATGATACCGCTATGAGTACCGCCAGCATCAAAAGTCTTGTCAGGATAAATACCGGATGATATTTAAACTTTATCATTTCTTCCCTGATATATTCACTCATCGTCTTCCTCCTTCTCCACATAGTACATGATCTCATTCAGATCCGCGTATCTTATGTCCTTTACCAGTTCTGCCGACAGGCTTTTTTCTATCTTCCCTTTACTGTCCCATAAAAGGTACTCATTGTGACTGCTTCTTAGTCTGTATCCTGCTATCATCTCTTCTGATATACCCGCCTTCTTCAGCCCCTCTTTGTCTAATCCCGTACTCAGCAGGCGATACTGCTCTTTCAGATCATCCATGCTCCCCAGATAACTCACTCTGCTTGCATCTCCCTTTTTTCTGATCCATAGGAGCTTATCCGCTATCCTCTCCAGTTCCGTTACCAGATGGCTTGACAGTATAACCGCCTTTTCTTCTCCGGCTGTCAGTTCCCTTATCATGTCATAAACACTGTCGCGGAATTCCACATCCAGGTTTCCCACCGGCTCGTCCATTATATACAGCTTAGCTTCGTATGACTGTGCAAATGCAAACTGCATCCTCATCTTCTGTCCTTCGGAGAAGACCGCTATCGTCTGATCCTTAGGGATCTCGTACTTTTTAAGAAGCTCTTTATACTTATCCTGATCAAAGCCCCTGTAGAAGTATCCGTACATCTCTCCCACCTGTGCAGCTTTCATGGTTGTTGCATAGGGCACCGACTGCATCACATATGCGATATCCTTCCGGTAATCCTTAACATCACGGACATAATGTCTGCCGTCCAGCACTATATCTCCGCCTTCACCCTCATTCTGGTCCGTCCGGTAACTACCCAGCAGGCATCTCAGCATCGTGGTCTTTCCGGATCCGTTCCTTCCTACCACTCCCAGGACGCTCCCGGCCTCCAGATCAAAGCTGATATCCTTCAGGGTAAATCCGTTCAATATCTTTGTTAATCCCTTACAGCTGAATAACTTTTCCATACTTTCTTACCTCCGTTATATGCACAGTATACACAGTTATATACAGTATGTCAAGCCCTATTTTTTGAGAACTAGTGACTGCCCCTTTGTCCTCATAAGACGTAGGGCGCGGGGGACTGTCCCCGCCCTCACCATTGACACCACATGATATAATAGGAACATGGCTAAAGATAATTTCGAAGATTATTTTGAACATACAAATATGGACTATCCGGTGGGTGTCTACTACGTGGACATGCACAGGATGTTTATGGACAGCGTGCGCACCCACTGGCATGATGCAATGGAAATAGACCTTTTAAGAAGCGGCAGCGCTGTTTTTCAGATCGGTGAAGAGGAATATACGCTTAATGAAGGCAGCGCCATCTGGATCAACCAGGGGCGTCTTCATTCCATCAAGCCTGCAGATAAGCGCGACTGCGTCATCCTTTCCATACTTTTCCATCCCGCGTATCTTTTTGAGAAGGACGATTCTTTCCTGGCGGCCAAGTATTACACCCCGCTTACGGATTCCGCCGCCCTGCCCTGCATGATACTTAAGCGTGATGATGCTTACGGACGAAGGGCTCTCGAAAACGTTGATACCATACTGGAAGTAAACCTTAACAAAGCCTACGGCTATGAGCTGCAGACAAAGAGCCTCTTATGCGCTTTATGGCTTAAGCTGCTTGAAAATGCGGGTGACCAGATAAAAGATAACGATCACTCCCTTACGGATGAACAGCGCGTAAAGGATGCCCTGGAATACATACACAGTCATTTTTCCGCTGCTATCACCCTGGATGATATTGCAGGCAGCATACACGTCAGCAAGAGCGAATGCTGCCGCTGCTTTAAGCGCAGCACAGGCGGATCACCTTTCGATTATCTCTTAACCCACCGTATCTTCGAATCCGCAAAGCGAATGCAGCGCGGCGATTCCTCCGCAGATACCATGCAGAGTCTTTCCGAAGCCGTGGGCTTTAACAATGCCAGCTACTATAACCGTATCTTCAGAAAATACATGGGAATGACTCCCACCAAATACCGTGACATAATCAAAAAAAGCCACAGGGATGCTCTCAATCCCTATGGCATATCTTTGGCAAGAATGTGATCTTTAATCCACGCGTTTTCCCACAACCACCAGGCGCCCGTTGGGTGTATAGTGATCGCAGGTTGAGAGGGTTATGAACTCATCTCCCCACTGTGCTTCAACTCCGGTATCATACACAGCCATTTCTTTTATGTTTTTCACGGAAGCCTCAAACTCTTCCTTTGTCTTTGCCTCTGTAAACTGATAATACTTAAACACCTCTTCATCAGTGTAGAATATCTTTGATTTAAAGACCGCTATAAGCTCGTACTTTCTGTGCTCGTAGAGCGAATCGAAATATATCACGTTATGTGAAAGGCCGTAATCTTTTTTCAGGTAATTCCCCAGGCCTCCGAACATATCACCGTTGTTCATGCGGTGACCGTATATAATGATATTTGTAGACGGATGCGTACCATCCTGATAATCATACTGTTTCGTTCCGCTGCCTATCACACAGTCAGGATCCGCAAAAAGGCTTCCGTTTGAATTCCTGCTCTTACTGAAACTCTTATCAAGATAATACCAGCCATCATCCCCAAAGGTCTGCATGACCGGATAATCTATCTTTGTATCCTCTATCCTGATCCAGCCGGCGATATCGCTGTTGTCATCATACAAAGCCTGATACCCCGGGATCATAACCGGATCGGGTATAACAGTTAACTCAACCGCCTCTCCGTTTTCACTCGTTTCTACAGGCAGCGTCATAACCTCATCATCAGAACCTGCCGGAACGACCTCTTCAGCGGCAGCTACTCTGCGCCGCAATTCATCGGTCTCCTCACGGTTCCTCTTCTTATCCAGGCCCTGCTTTACCGCCGCGATCCCCGCTATGACAAAACAGGTTATGGTAATAATAAGCAGGATATCCTTTATTGCTTCAAGGACATCCAGTTTATTCCATTTTCTTCTTTCACCCGTAATACCCACAGCTTACGCACTCTCTCCCATCTTTAAGAGCTTTGCGGCCTGGTCGGCCGTTATACATCCGTCGATGATCTCCTGCAGATCACCGTCCATGATCTTATCTATCTTATAAAGCGTAAGACCTATGCGGTGATCGGTCACCCTTCCCTGAGGGAAGTTGTAGGTCCTTATCTTTTCCGAACGGTCTCCTGTACCTATCTGGCTGCGGCGCAGATCAGCCTCCGCATCATGGGCTTTCTGACATTCCAGGTCATAGAGCTTTGCACGCAGCAGCGCAAAAGCCTTCTCTTTATTCTGTATCTGGCTCTTCTCCGTCTGGGAATAGATCACGATACCTGTAGGATAATGCGTAAGACGCACAGCAGAGTCGGTAGTGTTGACACACTGACCACCGTTTCCGGATGCACGCATAACGTCTATCCTTATATCCTTTTCATCGATCTCTATCTCCACATCCTCCGCTTCCGGCATAACAGCCACAGTTGCCGTAGATGTATGTATACGTCCGCCGCTTTCCGTCTCCGGCACACGCTGTACACGGTGTACACCGCTCTCATACTTAAGCACCGAATAAGCCCCGTTTCCGCTTACGATGAACTCAACTTCTTTCATACCGCCTATACCGGTCTCGTCAACATTGACAAGCTCGGTCTTCCAGCGCCGGCTCTCTGCATAATGTGCATACATACGGTAGAGCTCCGCAGCAAACAGCGCAGCCTCATCACCGCCTGCACCGGCACGTATCTCCACCACCACATCCTTGTCATCATTGGGATCCTTGGGAAGCAGGAGTACCTTAAGCTTCTCTTCAAGCGCAGCTTCCTTCTCCTTTGCTGCCGAATGCTCTTCTTTGAGCATCTCGCGCATATCGGGATCCTTCTCCTCTTCCAGCATGGCTATGGCATCTTCTCCGTCCTGCTTGGCCTTTTTGTATTCCCTGTAAGTCTCTACAAGAGGTGTCAGATCCGCCTGCTCTTTCATAAGCCTCTGAAAACGCTTCTGGTCTCCCGTAGTACCGGGCTCCGAAAGCTCGTTTAAGACTTCTTCGAATCTTCTTTCTATATCTTCCAATTGTCCGAACATTGTTTATCTCCTTACTGTTACCACTCTGTCAAGGCCGGCCAGGTCCTTTACTGTTTCTATATCCTTATATCCCTTTGCAGCAAATATCCCGGAAACATCTTCCGCCTGGTCATAGCCGATCTCCATATATATTCGGCCGCCTTCCTTTAGCCAGCCACAGGCTTCATCTGCTATCCGCCTGTAAAATATAAGCCCGTCCGCTCCGCCGTCAAGGGCTCCTACAGGTTCATGATCCCTGACTTCCGGCATAAGTCCCGCGATATCCTCAGTCCTTATATACGGGGGATTTGCTGTGATGATATCAAAACTGCCCTTTAGTCCGGCAGGTAATGCTTCAAACAGATCACCTTCATAAAACGAAACATCCGCAGCATTCTTTGCGGAATTTTTTTTTGCAACCTCCAGCGCTTCATGTGAGATATCACAGCCGACAGCTGTCCCTGTTTTACCAAGCACCGCTGTGCTTATCAGTATGCATCCGCTTCCGGTGCAAAGATCCAGTACGTTTTTACCTGCAGCACCGTCCTCAAGCACACGTTCAACCAGTATCTCCGTATCCTGTCTGGGTATCAGCACATTGCAGTCTACGATGAATTCAAGCCCCATAAAGCTCTGGCTGCCGACAAGCTGCTGAAGCGGTATGCGCTCACATCTCTTTGATATAAGCTCACGGCAAGCTGCACACTCATCCTCCGTCAGTATCCGTCCTGGGTTAAGATACATATCCTGCCGCCTGCTGCCGCAGATATATTCAAGCAAAAGCAGCGCATTTTCCTTAGCCTCGGGTACTCCCGCATCCGTAAGCTTAACAAGCGCATCGGAACAAGCCTCAGAATAAGTCACTGTCCCTGTCCCCATCTGTTATTGCCGTAGCCGTTCATATTACCGTATGCATTATTGCCCTGGACGTTATTCATATTATTACCGCCCATATCGCCGTATGCCCCGGTATTCATACCTGCAGCTTCATTTCCATCCATGCCCGCATTCAGCCTGTTATTTATCAGCTCACGGTTTATAACTCCGGTATTGCCGCTGCGCAACATCTCTTCGATCTCCCGTACATCTATCTGCATGGTCTCTTCGCCGGTCTCGACTTCCTTACCGTCGGACTCCGTGCGGGTCTTCTTGACCATCTTACGTACAAAATGCTTATCCTGGAATGCTTCCCAGTCAAATACAGCCTCCGTAGCAGCGATCGCAACTTCCACCATGCTCTCATCGGGTTCCCTGGTGGTAACACTCTGCAGCCACAGTCCCGGAGTGGAAATAAGCGAAAGAAGAAAACTCTCTTTCTTTCCCGCCAGCTGCAGCAGCTCATATGAAATCCCCGCCAGCACCGGTATTAGCGCCAGACGCAGTGCTATCTTCATCCATATCACATCAGTGCGTATAAAGAAGCACAGTATGACCCCCAGCACCACCACAAAAAGCATGAAACTGGTACCGCAGCGTTTATGGAAACGTGAGGATTTCATGACATTCTTGACCGTAAGGGGACGTCCCGTCTCTATACAGTTGATACATTTATGCTCTGCACCGTGATACTGGTACAGACGCCGTATATCCTTCATCAGCGCTATACCGGCCACGTACAGGATGAATATCAGTATGCGCAGCGCGCCTTCTATAAGCAGTATCAGGGATTTGTTACGTATATATTTTCCCAGCAGTTCCGATACCGCATAAGGTATCACCATAAACAGCAGTATCGCAAATGCGATGGAAAAGAGCACCGTAAGCCCCATCACCACATCTTCCGCCTTATCCTTGAAAATCTTTTCGAAAAGGCTTTTTTTCTGTTCCTTGCCTTCTTCCTCCTCTTCCTCGATCAGGGAAGCGGAAAACGAAAGTATATCCATGCCCAGCGTCAAGGATTCCACAAAGGATACGATACCTCTTACAAAAGGTATACGTCTTTTCAGCTGCTTGGGATCGTAATCAAGCTGCTTTATATCTACGCTTATATTACCGTCAGGCTTACGTACCGCTATGGCGTATTCTTTCCTGTTGCGCATCATCACGCCTTCAAGAACCGCCTGTCCGCCTATACCGGAAAACACGCTTCTGCGTCTTCTCTTCGCCATTTATTTCTCCTTATTTTATAAGATCCTTCTATAACGAAAAAGGTTGAGATGACACAGCCATCCCAACCTCATTTCATCTTGTACATCTACAGTCCTACTTGCCTGTGCCGTACTTCTTGTTGAACTTATCAACACGGCCACGTGCCTGTGTAGCCTTCTGCTGACCGGTATAGAAAGGATGGCACTTGGAACAGATTTCCACGTGGATCTCTTTCTTGGTGCTGCCGGTTACGAAAGTGTTACCGCAGTTGCAAGTTACAGTTGCCTGATAGTACTCAGGATGTATTCCTTCTCTCATCTTTTACTCCTTCTTCCCGCCTCACAGACGCATAAGGGTATTTCTGCGAATGTGTGTGGGACATACCTGGTTAAAAACAGCTTGTTAACTATATCACACTATATAAATACTGTCAATAAAATCTTGTTTTCTGCACCAGCTGCACGAAATCCCTGTTGTTGGTGGTACGTGCAAACATGTCTATGATCTTATCCACCGAATCATCGGGTCTTACTCCGTTAATAGCCTTACGTATGGTGCTCATTGCTTCCAGCTCTTCGGGTGTGAGCAGCAGATCCTCACGTCTGGTCGAAGACTTGGGAATGTCTATGGCCGGGAATATCCTGCGCTCGGAGAGCTTACGGTCAAGCACCAGTTCCATGTTACCGGTACCCTTAAACTCCTCGTATACCACATCATCCATCTTGCTTCCGGTGTCTACCAGAGCAGTGGCCAGTATGGTAAGGCTTCCTCCCTCACGCATATTACGCGCTGCACCGAAGAATCTCTTGGGCGGATGCATTGCTGCGGGATCGAGACCACCCGAAAGTGTACGTCCGCTGGGGGGTACTACCTGGTTGTATGCACGGGTAAGCCTGGTTATGGAATCCAGCAGGATGATGACATCCTTTCTGTACTCAACAAGGCGGCGTGCACGCTCCACTACCATTTCCGCAACACGCTTATGATGTTCGGGAGTCTCATCAAAGGTGGAATAGATTATCTCCACTCCGGGACCGCCAACTTCCTCTTTCATATCCGTAACTTCCTCGGGACGCTCGTCTATGAGGAGGATTATCATATGCATATCGGGATGGTTTAACTTGACCGATTTTGCCACATCCTTAAGCAGGGTCGTCTTACCTGCCTTGGGCTGGGAAACGATCATACCACGCTGTCCCTTTCCTATTGGGCTTATCAGATCCATGATACGCATGGATACGGGTGCGCCCGGTCTTTCAAGATGTATCTTCTTATCGGGGAATATGGGAGTCATGTCCTCAAAGTTAAATCTCTTTGTGGTTGACTCGGGTTCAAAGCCGTTTACGCTGGTCAGATACAGCAGAGCGGCAAATTTCTCTTTCTCAGTCTTAACACGTGTGTGTCCTTTTAATATATCACCGGTCTTTAAACCGAAACGTCTTATCTGTGTGGGTGCTACATATACGTCGTTCTGTCCGGGCAGGAAATTCTCACATCTGATGAAGCCGAATCCGTCGGACATCACTTCAAGTATACCGCTCACTTCCTGTCCGCTGTCCAGCTCCTTTATCTCATCTTCTGAGAGCTGCTCTACTTCCGGTCTTCTCCTCTCACCGTCTTCACGGTGTGCCGAGGAAGCTGCAAATGCCACCGGTACTTTCTTATCCGAAGCATCTGCCGCAGCAGCTGCCGGCTGAGCCTGGGACTTTTCGGACGGTGCATCCTGTTTCTGTGTCGATTCCTCTTCGTCCTTTGCCACCATAGCTTCTATGATAGCGGCTTTCTTCATGGCCGAAACGCCCTTGATCCCCCTTACCTTTGCGATCTCTTTCAGATCGATAAGGGAAAGCGTTTCGTATTTTTCTCTCATATTTGCCATTTATCAACCTCCTGCAAACAAATAAAGAAATATAAAACCGAACAACAACACTGTACGTTTTTACTGTTCAAATTACTCTCACATTTAATAATAATATCGGGGTTCTCCGGACATTAAAAATTAAGAAATGATAGTTACTCTTTAACTTATGGCAGATTATACTACACTTTTTTTATTAATGCAAATACTTTCTTGCCACCGTGCTTTATAAATGTTAAGATATGAAATGATCTATTTCAGTAAAGGAGAGTACCAAAATGAGCAATGATGAAAAAGCCCTGAAGCTCCACGAGCAGTGGAAAGGAAAGATAAGTACCGAATCAAAAGCCCCTGTTAAGAGCGGCGCAGATCTGGCACTGGCATACACTCCCGGTGTAGCTGCTCCCTGCAAGGAGATAGCAAAGAACCCTGAAGCCGTTTATAAATACACCATCAAGAGCAATACAATACTGGTAGTATCGGACGGCAGCGCAGTCCTGGGACTCGGAAACATCGGTCCCGCAGCCGGCATGCCGGTTATGGAAGGAAAGGCAGTACTTTTCAAGGAATTCGGCGGTGTTAATGCGATTCCCATCTGTCTGGACACCCAGGATACAGAAGAGATAATCAAAGCCGTTACCTGGCTGGCTCCCGGCTACGGTGGAGTCAACCTGGAAGATATTTCCGCTCCCAGATGCTTTGAGATCGAAGAGCGTCTTAAGGAAACACTCAACATCCCTGTTTTTCATGATGACCAGCACGGTACAGCCATCGTCGTACTCGCAGGTCTTATCAATGCTTTAAAGCTCTTAAAGCGCGAGCCTGCTACCCAAAAGGTAGTAGTAAGCGGTGCCGGTGCAGCAGGCGTGGCTATCACAAAGCTGTTACTGAACCACGGCTTTAAGAACATAATCCTCTGCAACAGCAAGGGTATCATATCCGAAGGTGCAAAGGGCCTTAACTGGATGCAGGAGAAGATGGTGGCTCTCACCAATCCCGAAAAGCTCAGCGGCTCTATGGCTGACGCTCTTAAGGGTGCAGACATATTCATCGGTGTATCCGCTCCCGGTATAGTTACCGAAGAGATGGTACGCAGCATGAATCCCGATCCCATCATCTTTGCAATGGCCAATCCCGTTCCCGAGATCATGCCCGATGTTGCTAAGGCTGCAGGCGCACGTATAGTCGGTACCGGCCGCAGCGATTTCCCTAACCAGGTAAACAATGTCATCGCTTTCCCCGGTATCTTCAGAGGTGCTCTTGAAGGCCGTGCAAAGCAGATCACGGAAGATATGAAGATGGCTGCAGCACACGCTATCGCAGATCTCATTCCCGAAAGCGAGCTGAACGAAGACCACATACTGCCCGAACCTTTCCATCCCCAGGTAGCCGATGTGGTAGCTGCTGCCGTTAAGGCACACATCACTGAGACCAACATCATGGAGTAAGCTTATGGAACAGCGCCGCTGGGGCGACAAACCCTATTATTCGCTGGATCATTATTTCAGGAGCATATACGGAGAAAAAGTTTATAAAGCAGCCCTTCATGCCGGCTGTACCTGTCCCGTAAGGGACGGGCAGCTGGATGACCGGGGCTGCATTTTCTGTTCAGCAGGCGGAAGCGGTGAATTTGCTGCTTCCCTCCCGCTTACGGAAGACGGAAAACCCGATGTGGAAGCCCAGCTGGATATGGCTATGTGGCGCATCGCGGAGAAATTCCACGGTGATCACTGCATCGCATATCTGCAGCCCTACAGCAACACTTACGGTGATCCCGCATACCTTAAAAACATTTATGTATCGCTCTTATCCGATCCGCGTGTCATAGGCCTTTCTATTGCCACCCGCCCGGACTGCCTGCCGGCTGAGATACTTACAATACTCCGTGAGCTTAAAGAGCGTTTCCCCCAGAAGAGCCTCTGGGTTGAACTGGGTCTTCAGACCATTCACCCCGCATCCGTAAAATATATACGCAGGCATTACGATAATTCTGTTTTTGAGGATGCGGTGCACAAACTCAAAGACCTGGGCATCCCCGTTATCGTCCACTGTATAATAGGACTTCCCGGAGAAGACAGTGAACAGCTCTATTCTACGATAGAATATATAAATACCTTTAATGTATTCGGCATCAAGCTGCAGCTGTTGCATGTACTGGAAGGAACTGACCTGGCCGCTGATTATGACGCCAGACGTTTTGAAGTACTCAGTGCCGATGAATATATATCACTTCTTTGCGGTGCACTTGAACGGCTTTCCCCGGATGTGGTGATACACCGCCTTACCGGTGACGGTCCCAGGAACATACTCATCGCTCCTCTATGGAGCACGGATAAAAAGAACATCTTAAACCGTCTTCACGCCCATATGGAGAGCAAAGGCGCCTACCAGGGCAGGCTGTATACCGCTCCCACGGGCTTTACAACTATCTGATATTCCCATATAACCTGATAACAGACGATCGGGCATCACACCATCAGTTCAGACGGTATGATGCCCTTTGCATCATCATGACCGAGGTTACGTGTACATTAACGTCCCGGAGAATGAACGGGGGAATGTTCGATGTGGTCTCCGGAATGTCCCCTGATACCCGTTTAGCATCACCTCTTTTATGCATGAACAAGTATAGGATATACAAGCCTCCGGGGATCACCCAACGTAAGAAACGGCAGTTTTTATGTAATATTTGGTATATATCATATCATTGATATATATAATATATACCTAACAGGTTCATTTTGCAATACCGAAAGAGTCGATATTTTTCCGTGCATATTCCAGATACGCCCTGTACGCACTGCGTCCGTACCGGCGGCTGCAATACAGCTCCGTATCACCGCTGCAGCAGCCCTGCCTTAGCCGTAACACGGAACAGTTGATATGAAAGATATAAAAGGGATTTACAAAACAGGAATTCTGTATCCTTATGAATCCGGCGCCGGTACGTTTTAGCTCCGCTTCAACTTCCCTAACGCTCATATACGACATATAAGAAATGCCGTCATTGCAATAGATGATCACAACTCTGTAATGGGGATAATCTTTTTTGCTGATATAGCAGATGCTGTCGGTCAGAAGGGCTGTCCTGCCGTGACCCGAACTGAAGATAAAGAATCTGCTGCTGTCCTGTATGCACCTGTCCGCAAATGCTTTTACTTCCGAAGTACCTGCAGTCAGCGATAAAATCCCAAACGGCCGCAGACTCACCATTTCGATATCAACCAGTCTTTCAGCCGTTACAAATACGATCCTTAAGTTTTCATCAACCTTCTTAAGGCTTCTCGCGGCGGTAACACCATCCGGCCCTCTGGCGGGACGAAGAGCCATAAAGATAAGATCCATATGTCCGAAGCGGTTATACATTTCTATCAGATCATCAGAATCCTTTGTCTTTATGAATTCTACATCCAGGCCTCTTTCGTATTTCCACTCAGAGAGCGCTCTCCCGATCAAGCAGGTAAAGGACGGCACACCATCGCATACTGCGATCTTTATCATCCCCTCTACCACAGAAACAGATTATTGCTTGATATCCGGTCACTTAAGTCAGCCTTTAAGCTTTTTCATATGTTCCTTTATCTTTTTTTCACATCCCATATCCGTGGGATGATAAAAAACATGTCCCGTCAATTCATCCGGAAGATACTGCTGCTCCACATAATGTCCGGGATAATTGTGGGCATACAGATACCCCTGATCCCTCTCCTGTCCGGCAGAATCGGCATGCACGTTCTGAAGATGCCTGGGTACGGGATACACTCCTCCGTTTTCCACCAGATCCATCGCTTCGCCAATGGCCATATATGAAGAATTGCTCTTGGGCGCACAGGCCACATAGCAGGCCGCCTGGGCTAAGATTATCCTTGCCTCCGGCATGCCCACACGTTCAACTGCCAGCGATGCCGATACCGCCAGCTGAAGCGCCTGGGGATCAGCCATTCCCACGTCCTCCGACGCGCAGATCATTATCCTCCTTGCGATGAATTTGATATCTTCACCGGAGCATAGCATCCTTGCCAGATAATAGATGGCCGCATCGGGGTCGGAACCTCTCATGCTCTTTATAAAAGCGGAGATATTGTCGTAATGGTTATCTCCGTCCTTATCATAAGGCAGGACTTTCTTCTGTATGCACTCGGCAGCAGTGGCCCTGTCTATATGTATCTTTCCGTCTTCGGAAGGTGGCGTGGTCATGACTCCCAGTTCCACTGCCAGCAGAGCATTCCGTGCGTCACCGTTTGCCGCATTGGCAAGGAAATCCGCCGCTTCTTCATCGATCACGGCCTTAAAGCTTCCCAGGCCTTTTTTCTCATCATTTACGGCCCTGTAGATAAGGGTCTTTATATCTTCTTTACTCAAGGGCTTAAGTTCAAAAATATTAGATCTTGAAAGCAGCGCCTTGTTCACTTCAAAATAGGGATTCTCGGTGGTGGCACCTATCAGTACCACGGTACCATCTTCCACAAAAGGCAGGAGAAAATCCTGCTGCGCCTTGTTAAAGCGGTGTATCTCGTCTATGAAGAGTATGGTGCGTTTGCCGTAGAGCGCTTTATCCTGCTTTGCCGCATTGACCACATCTTCCATATCCTTCTTACCGGCTATGGTGGCATTTATCTGCCTGAAGGTTGCACTGCTGGCATTGGCTATCACCCTGGCCAGGGTGGTCTTCCCAGTCCCCGGAGGTCCGTAGAATACCACAGAGCTCAGGCGGTCGGCCTTTATGGCCCTTGTGAGCAGCTTATCCGGCCCCAGTATGTGACTCTGCCCCACAACCTCATCCAGGGTCTCGGGACGCATCCTGGCAGCCAAGGGCGCTTCTTTCTCACCCTGCTGCTCGTTCATAAATTGAAATATGTCCATATTATCCATAATCTTTTTCCCAATAAAAAAAGCAAGAGGAACTGTAAGCCGGGTTATGTCTTGGATGATCATCTATCTAGCCCGCAGGTTACCCTGCGGATCGAGCGACCTACCCGGGAGAACGCCGGGCAGACGTATCTCTCCCGTATTTGGTCTTGCTTCGGATGGGGTTTGCATTGACCCGCTGCGTTACCGCAGCGGCGGTAGTCTCTTACACTGCCGTTTCACCATTACCTCGTTAAAGGCTGTCTTTTCTCTGTTGCACTTTCCTTAGAGTCGCCTCCACCGGACGTTATCCGGCACCCTGCCCTATGAAGCCCGGACTTTCCTCACGCGCTTACGCGCCCGCGACCATCCGTCCCTCTTGCATTTTTAACTATAAGATTGTTTACAGTCCGAAGCAGCCTCCGCCGACAAATTCCCTTACAATGGAATTGTTTGGAAGATCCTCCGTACTCACGCCCAGGAAATACTCAAGGAACTTAAGCATTCTCTTGGCTTCATGATATTCAGGCTCATCCGCATGTACGGAGAACAGTAAAGGCTCCGCAAACTGCTTGAGCACTGCCAGCTCATATATAAGAGCCGAATTAAATATCTCATCCGCACTCTCCTGGAAGGGGAAGATGTTTTCTTCCTCTCCCCTGCGTACCGAAGGCCACATGGAAATGGTCCGCTGTGCGCTGGCACCTCTGGTGCGCGCATCCCTGACCAGTCTGCGAAGCAGTCTTCCGTCAGTCGTGGGGATACGGTTATGCTCATCAACATTAAGGCTGGTGAGCGCCGATATATATATCTTAAACTTACTCTCTGTAGGAAGTGCATGACTCATCTTGTCGTTGAGTCCGTGTATACCCTCTATTACCAGTATGTCATCCTTTCCAAGAGTCTTGTAATTTCCTTTGTATTCCCTCTGTCCGTTCTTGAAGTTGAAGCTGGGGATCTCTACGGTTTCCCCGTTTAAGAGCTTTACCATGTCCCCGTTGAACAGGTCCACATCGATGGCTTCAAGACATTCAAAGTTGTAATTGCCGTCCTCGTCCTTCGGAGTATCCTGGCGGTTCTTGAAATAATCATCCACTCCGATGGGATGGGGCTTTAAGCCGTATGATGCCAGCTGTACGGAAAGCCTGTGCGAGAAGGTTGTCTTACCGGAAGATGAGGGACCCGCTATCATGACAAACTTGACACCGCCACGCTCTACTATCTTTCTGGCGATCTCACCTATGCGTCTCTCCTGCAGAGCCTCCTGTGCCAGTACCAGCTCACTTAAGCCGCCCTGACAGATCTTCTCGTTAAGATCACCAACGGAATCTATACCCAGCTTTGCTCCCCAGTCATCAGCCGTCTTAAGCGCACCGAAAAGTCCGGGTCTGGGAACGAAAGGCCTTAAGGTATCGGGCTCGGAAGCCTCCGGCAATACCAGCATAAAGCCGTCCTCATAGGTCTCAAGACTGAAGCTGTCTATATAAGATGAATCCGGCAGCATATAGCCATAGTAATAATCGTCATAACCGTCTAAGCTGTATACGTTGACCAGTGAGCTTCTCCTGAAACGGAAGAGCCTGTTCTTATCCTGCATACCTGCTTTTGCAAAAAGCTCCCTCGCCTCATCCGTGGATACCGAACGCTTCGTTATGGGAATGGCTGCGGCAATGATCTCTCTCATCCGCTTGTCCAGCTTATCAATAAATTCCTGATCGACTTTGAGCCCGCCCTTTGGACTGATATAATAACCGTTTCCTATGGCAAACTCGACCTTTACCTGTTTTGTCTTGTCATGATCCAGCACGTCATCTATAGCCTTTACCATGACCAGTATGGCCGTGCGCACATATGCCTTGTGACCGCTGGAGCGCTTTAAGGTTATAAAGCTTATCTCCGCATCCTGCTTAACCTTTTTCTTAAGCTCCCTTATCTTCCCGTTTTCCAGGACCAGGCCTATACGTGCATCCACGGTATCCTGAAAATCCTTAGCTACTGCTTCATATTCGGTACCTGCAGGATATTGTTTTTCTTCGCCATTTACTTTTATTGTTACCATATCCATAAGTAACCCCCTTTGTTTTTATAATACAATGAAAGGCTCCTTCTGCGAAGCCGCACTCACATTCATCTCCGGCAGCTTCTTTCTGAAGAAATCCTTCATATAGCTGACAAATATCTTTTCGATACCGTAATGGCCCGCGTCTATTATATTCAGGCCTTCCGCCACGGCATCTATTCCTTTGTGATGGGAAATATCCCCTGTTATCAGTAACTGCGCTCCGGCTTTTATAGCGTAGGGTATCATATCTGCCCCCGATCCCGGTGCTATGGCTACGCGGCGTACCTTCATCTCCGGATCGCCGAAAAGCCTTACGTTATCCAGTATGAATGCTTCCTTGACCAGCTCACAGCAGTACTTAAGACGCATATCCCTGCCCAGGTTACCGACACGTCCTATACCCTCGTTGGCTATCGCATCCTCATAGGTCACCTGCAGCACTTCACGGTCTTCAAGCTGCAGTCGGTCCGCTGCTTCATCCGCCATACCCATCACATCAAAATTCGTATGCATGCTGTAACAGGCAACATCGGAAGCTATAAGTTTTAAGAGCTTGCGCCCCACATGATCTTCTTCGGTTATATGTGATACACTGGGAAAAATAAGAGGATGATGGGTGAGCAGCAGATCTGCCCCTGTCAGTACGGCTTCTTCGACTACCTCATCGGTGGCATCAACGGAAAGCAGTATGCTCTTTACTTCCTTAGCCGCTCTTCCGCACATAAGGCCGCTGTTATCCCAGTCCTCTGCAAAGGACGGCGGTGAAAGCTGTTCAAGCATGGTGATGACTTCTTTAAGCTCCATACACGCTCCTTTCATGGCTTATAGTAAGAAAGCGCTTCAGTAAGCATCTTAAGCTCCGCATCCTTTTCTTCAAGGCGCTTAAGCGCTTTTTCGCTGCCGTCTTTTGCCGCGGCTTCAAGCTGCTCCCTTACCGAAGTTTCGGTCGTTATTCTGTGCTCCAGAAATCTCTTAAGTACCGGATGTCTGCCCTCAAGCGTCTGTCTGCCGTACTCAAGATACAGCATATCATCTTCCGTTTTATCTTCCCCGGCAGGTACGGCCCTGAACATGGGATAATACTTCCCGTCTTCAAATACCATATCTTCTGCCGTTATCGCATAAGCATTCCTTTTAAGGAATCTCCTGACACCTGCCACCTCAGACTGGGGCTGCAGTATCAGCTGCTTTGCGGCTTTCATCTTTTCAATCCCGTCTGTGAGTATACGCACCATGAGCTCTCCGCCCATGCCGGCACATATCACACTGTCCGCTTCTCCCGCCTCCATTGCACTCAGCCCGTCAGATAAGCGGCATTCTATTTTTTCCTTAAGCCCCTCCCGCTCTATGTTTTCGCGTGCCGCCTTAAGCGGGCCTTCCCGCAGATCCATGGCCAGCATTCTTTCGAAAACATCATGCTGCAGAAGGTAGATGCTCACATAAGCGTGGTCACAGCCCACATCGGCTCCGCAGCTGCCCTTTTCACAAAGGGCAGCCACCGCCTCCATACGTGCGGAGAGCCTGATCATCAGTCCAGGAAATCCTTTATACGCTTGCTGCGGCTGGGATGACGCAGCTTTCTGAGTGCCTTTGCCTCGATCTGGCGTATACGCTCACGGGTAACGGAAAACTCCTTACCAACCTCTTCCAGAGTACGTGCACGTCCGTCTATCAGACCGAAACGCAGGGTAAGTACTTTACGCTCCCTGTCGGTCAGGGTATCAAGTATCTCGTTTAACTGTTCACGAAGCAGTGTAAATGCTGCTGCATCGGCAGGTACCGGCACATTGTCATCCTGGATGAAATCTCCAAGATGGCTGTCCTCCTCCTCACCGATAGGCGTCTCAAGGGATACCGGCTCCTGTGAGATCTTAAGTATCTCCCTGACACGGTCTTCCGGCATATCCATGCGCTCTGCTATCTCCGAAGGCGCAGGCTCACGTCCCAGTTCCTGAAGGAGCTGCCTGTTGATACGTATTATCTTGTTAATGGTCTCTACCATATGCACGGGTATACGAATGGTCCTTGCCTGGTCTGCAATGGCACGGGTAATGGCCTGGCGTATCCACCATGTAGCATATGTGGAGAACTTGTATCCTTTACGGTAATCGAACTTCTCAACTGCCTTGATAAGACCAAGGTTGCCTTCCTGGATAAGGTCAAGGAAGAGCATTCCACGTCCCACATAACGCTTTGCTATACTTACGACCAGACGTAAGTTGGCCTGTGAAAGCTCCTGCCCTGCAGCCTTTCCGGATTCGATCTTTGCATCGTTATCAGCGATCTTCTTTTCCAGTTCAGCCTTCTTTGCAGATATGTCCGCACCTTTAGCCTTGCCCTTCTTATCGGGATCGAGCAGATGTTCCAGCTTAGCCTTAAGATCCTTATTCTTCTCGGCAGCTTCCATGCCGATCTCCATACGCTTAGCCAGCTCTATCTCTTCTTCTGCAGACAGCAGGGGAACCCTGCCTATCTCCTTTAAGTACATACGGACGGGATCCTCGATATTGGCTCCGTCTGCGGTACCCACCTCAAGGTTCTCCATATCATATTCCAGCTCGGCGCCCTCTTCGATCGCCAGTTCTTCATCCGGAATATCATCATCGTCGATCTGCTCCATACGAAGCACTATATGATTCTTATCCAGCGCATCCCAGATACGGTCAAACTGTTCCTCATCCAGGTTCAGCTCGGTAAAGGTATCGATAACTTCCTGATACTCCATGTAGCCGGCTTTCTTTGCAGTGCTGATAAGGCTTTTTAACTTCTCTTCAAAGAGTGTCTCCCTGAGTGCCGCAGCTTCAGCATCATTGATATCATCATCTTCGGATCCGAAATCATCATCGTTTAACATGAAATCGTCATCGTCTCCTGCGATCTCCTTATCCGCTTTCTTTCCCGATGCTTTTTTTGCGGGCTCATTCTTCTTTTCCGCAGCCTTTTTTACGGGCTTCTTTTCTTCGGCTTTCTTATCGGCCGTCTTCTTCTCTGCAGTTTTCTTTTCTGCAGCCTTCTTCTCCTCGGCTTTCTTTTCTGCTGCCTTGCTCTCTACGGCCTTCTTTTCTACAGCTTTCTTTTCCACAGTCTTTTTTTCCACAGCTTTCTTTTCCATACTTTTTTTGTCTACAGCTTTCTTTTCCACAGATTTTTTTTCAACAGCTTTCTTATCTACAGTTTTTTTATCCATAGGCTTCTTATCCACTGTTTTCTTATCCGCAGCCTTGGTATTTACAGCTTTCTTAGCAGCTGCTTTCCTGTCTGCGGTTTTCGTTTCCGTTTTCTTTGCAATGGGTTTCTTATCGGCTGCTTTTTTATCAGCCGCTTTTTTGATCACTGATTTTTTATCAGCCGCTTTCTTTTCCGCAGCCTTCTTAGCCACTGCTTTCTTATCGGCTGCTTTCTTAGCGGCTGTTTTCTTATCCGCAGCATTCTTTACTGAAGGCTTCACTGCTGCCTGCTTCCTGACAGTTTTGTCATTCGCCCTGACTTCAGCCTTTTTGCCGGCAGCTTTACCTGCGGCTTTTGCCGTAGTCTGCTTTGCACTCTTTTTGTCAACAGGCTTTACGGAAGCCTTCGTTGCAGCCTTCCTGCTATCTGTCTTCTTTATATCAGCCTTTTTTATAACGGCCTTCTTTATATCGGCTTTCTTTGTATCGGCCTTTTTTGTACCGCCCTTTGCGCTGACTGCCGCAGCCTTCTTAACGGGCGCACTCACCTTTTTTGCAGGTGTGTTCTTCTTTGCTGCCCCACCCTTTACGGCGGCCGTTTTGTTTACTTTCTTTGCCGCAGCCGCCTTCTTAGCAGGAGCGCTCTCTTTCTTTGCAGTTACAGCTTTTTTCGCTGCAGGGCTTGCCTTCTTTACGCTCACAGTCTTTTTCCCGACGGCTTTCTTATCGGCGTTTTTCTTCTCCACAGCCTTTTTGTCCGCAGGCTTCTTTCCGGCAGGCTTCTTTGCGCTTTCCTTAGCAGAAGCCTTAACCTGAGCCTTCTTTACGGGTTTCTTCTCGGTTTCCTTTTTGGTTTTTGCAGCCATTGTCACACACTCCTTTGCTTTATCACGGTCTGATCCGTCTGCGCAGGTCTTCCATCAGACGTTTCTGCGCAAGCTTTTCCTCAAGGCTCAGCCCACCTTCCGCTGCCTTATTATCGTGATCGAAACGCTCCTGCTTTACCTTAAGGACTATATCCCGGAAAGCTTTTTCCTTCTCTTCGTCTGTCACGATAGCATCCAGTTTCGTGTGAAAGACCTGCCCTGCCTGTTGCTGCTCATCTGCATCTTCAAACATATTGATGATGGCAGCGGGATTGGGCTGTCCCTCCTCCATGTCGTGCAGCATGCGTACGGCCACCTTGTGGTATATGGGATCCGTAAAATCATCCGCACTTATGAATTCGCTGATACCTTTATATTTTTGCGGCTCCTCCGAAAGCCATGTCAGCAGTACTCTCTGGGCATACTTATCATTGTCCTCAGACCTGGGCTGTGCTGTATGCCTGCCCGCAGCATTTTCTGCTCCGGTTTCAGGCAGCTTTACGCCTCCTTTTAGCACCAGTGAGATGACCTGCTTTTTAAGGGCTTCCTTCGGAATGCCGTATTCCTCACTTACCGCTTCTATATAATTTTCACGCTCCATCTCTTCTTCAAAGACACAGAGCTTCTTTGCCACTTCGTTATAGAAAGCTGTCTTGGATGCGGGATCGGAGAAATCGTAATCCTTTCTCAGTATCCTGACTTCAAACATAAAGCCGTTCTCAGCCTTCTTCAGCCGTTCTTCATATTCCTCAGCCCCCAGA
This sequence comes from Lachnospiraceae bacterium, assembly GCA_017539565.1. GTDB lineage: Bacteria > Bacillota > Clostridia > Lachnospirales > Lachnospiraceae > NK4A136. The sequence goes on along the minus strand of JAFYCS010000106.1, from coordinate 85,781 downwards.
TTCTTAATGAATTCATCAGGGTCCTTGTAGGGCTGCATATTTATAACCCTGCCGCTCATACCGCAGGCACGCAGTATTGACAGGGCTCTTAAAGCCGCATTTACACCGGCGCCGTCACTGTCATATGCCAGGAGTACTTCACGCCCGAAACGCTTAAGTATCATTGCCTGGTCCGATGTAAAAGCCGTTCCCAGTGACGCCATAGCCTGATCGAAGCCCGCCTGGTGCAGGCTTATAACATCCATGTATCCCTCGCAGAGTATAAAGTTCCTTGCCCTGCTGCTCCTGGCCAGATTAAGTCCGAAGAGGTTTTTCCTCTTTTCGAAGATCTCTGTCTCGGAGGTGTTTAAGTACTTGGGCTCACCTTCGCCCATGACACGTCCGCCGAAACCTATCACCTTTCCGCTCCCGTTCATGATGGGGAACATCACACGGTTATAGAACTTATCCCTGGCACCGTATCTTTCATCATAACTGCTTACGCCGGCAGCCGTAAGCTCTTCTATCGTAAAGCCCTTCTTCTGAAGGTACTTTGTCATATCATCGCTGTACTGCAGGGAATATCCCAGACCGAATTTCTGCATGGTCTCTTCGCTCAGTTCCCTGCCCTTAAAATACTTAAGCCCCAATTCTCCCTGGGGCGAACGGAGTGCCTTATAAAAATACTTTGCGGCCTCGGTATTTACCAGATACAGCCGCTCTCTCCGTCCTCTTATCCGCTTTGCTTCCTCGCTCTCATCTGCCTGCGGAAGCTTGATCCCCGCCTTTTCTGCCAGGTATTGTACAGCCTCCATGAAGCTCATGTTTTCATGCTTCATCAGAAAGGTATAGACATTACCGGTGGCATGACAGCCAAAGCAGTAATACATCTGCTTGTTTTCGGATACGGAAAAAGAGCTTGTCTTCTCATTATGAAAAGGACATAGCCCGAAATAGTTGCTGCCTTTGCGTTTAAGGTTCACAAAGCCCGAAATGAGCTGTACTATATCCGTACTCTGTCTGACCTGCTCGATTGTTTCATCGGAATAGTATGGCAATTCTTTCCTCCGTCTTCATCAACCATGCCATGACTTGGGTATATACAGCTCCTCATAGGTGGCAATGGCGAAATGATCCGTCATAGACGCTATAAAATCGCAAGCCACTCTTTCTATACTTTCTCCCCTGTCCATCAGACGTTTGTATTCCTCAGGCAGTTTGTCCTTGTTTGCAACGTAATATTCATAAAGCGTCTTGACAAGTGACTCGGCTTTTGATTCCTCAGCTTTTACGATCGGATTCTGATATACATTCTTAAACATAAATGCTCTCATTTCCAGCATGGCCCTTTCAACATAGGGCTCCATTAGTATATCATCCTTGTCAAGACTGGTAGCGATTATATTGTGTATCAGGTGATCCAGGCGTTCCTTGGTATGATAACCCAGCACATCACCTATCTCTTTGGGGACATCACTGTCCTTAAGAACTTTTGCCCTTATGGCATCATCCATATCATGATGGATATAAGCCAGCTTATCGGAAAAGCGTACTATGCGTCCCTCAAGGGTAAAGGGTTTTGATTTCATCTGGTGGTTTAACATGCCGTCCCTTACTTCGACGGTCAGGTTAAGGCCTTCGCCGTCACGCTCAAGCACTTCCACCACGCGCACGCTCTGCTCGTTATGTTCAAAGCCCAGAGGGCAGATATCATTAAGCGCTCTCTCACCGGCATGTCCGAAGGGAGTATGCCCCAGATCGTGGCCCAGAGCGATAGCCTCTACCAGTTCTTCATTCATCTTAAGAGCCCTGGCTATGGTCCTGGCGATCTGTGCCACTTCAAGCGTATGTGTCAGACGCGTACGGTAATGATCCCCTTCGGGATTTAAGAATACCTGCGTCTTATCCTTGAGCCTGCGGAATGCTTTTGAATGCACTATCCTGTCCCTGTCACGGGCAAAGACCGGCCTTATGTCACACTGTTCTTCCGGTTTGTCCCGGCCCTTGGTATCAATGCTCAGTGTGGCATAGGGGCTTAAGCTTTCCTTTTCGGCTTTCTCGAGTTCTTCCCTTATCAGCATATATTATTTGAAATACTCCACACCTGATTCGAAGATCAGCATATCCTGTTCACCGTATATGTTCATGGCTACGCCGTCATCACGTCTTTCTGAGTGACACATCTTTCCAAGCACCCTGCCGTCGGGAGAAGTGATACCTTCTACCGCGTAGATGGAACCGTTGATGTTCCACTCTTCGTCCATGGTGATCTTACCGTCAAGGTCACAGTAACGTGTAGCTATCTGGCCGTTCTCATAAAGCTTTCTGTATACATCTTCGGGTGCAACGAAACGTCCTTCACCGTGGGAAGCGGGTGATGCATATACACCGCCCAGAGTTGCCTTTGCCAGCCAGGGACTCTTGTTTGAACATACTCTTAAGTACGCCATCTTTGATATATGTCTGTTGATGGTATTGAAAGTCAGGGTAGGTGAATTCTCATTCTGTCCCACGATCTTTCCTTCGGGAACCAGGCCAAGCTTTATCAGCGCCTGGAAACCGTTACAGATACCGAGTACCAGACCGTCCCTCTCGTTTAAGAGCTTCTCAACTTCCTCTTTCATGTGCTCGTTACGGAATGCCGTTGCAAAGAACTTTGCACTTCCGTCGGGCTCGTCACCTGCGGAGAAACCGCCGGGGAACATTATCATCTGTGCTTTGCTTATCTCAGCTGCAAACTCTGCTGCCGCATCCCTTATATCCTGTGCATTGCGGTTGCGGAATATTCTAATCACAGGCTCGGCACCGGCTCTTTCAAAAGCTCTTGCCGAATCATATTCGCAGTTGCTGCCGGGGAAAACAGGTATGAATACCCTGGGCTTCGCAACCTTGTTCCTGCATACATAAACGCTGTCATACTTCTTATCGCTGCATTCAACAGCTTTACTCTCTGTCTGTCCGGAGATGTGGGGGAATACCTTATCAAGAGTCTTAACCCATGCATCAAGGGCATCTTTTGCATTTACCTTTACATCACCGTGGATCAGATCGCCGTCAGTTACGCTTCCGATCTTCCAGATAAAGGCGTTCAGTTCATGATCCTTTATAGCGGCAAAATCTTCTTCGCTCATCTCAAGGATGATATCGCCTATCCTGCCTGCAAACAGATCATCAGTTGTAACATCATCTGATATGGCTGCTCCAAGTCCGTTACCGAAGCCCATCTTTGCAACAGCTGCCGCGATACCGTAAGAATCAACAACGTATGCAGCTTTAACCTTGCCCTTGTGCTCCAGTTCGCTGACCAGATCATATATCTCAAGTGTATCCTTATATACGGGGATATCAAACTCATCCTTGGGTACTGAGAAGAGTACCAGTGCATCCCCGGGAGTCTTAAGCTCGCCTGTTATTATATCCTGCTGCTTTGCCACATCTACCGCAAAGCTTACCAGCGTGGGCGGTACATCGATATGGTTGAAGGTTCCGGACATGGAATCCTTACCGCCTATGGATGCCAGACCGAAGCCCAGCTGTGCATCAAACGCACCAAGTAATGCAGCAAAAGGCTGGCTCCAGCGCGCGGGATCTTCACTCATCCTGCGGAAGTATTCCTGGAAGGTAAAGTGTATACCCTTATGGTTACCGCCTGCCGCAACTATCTTTGCGATCGATGAAAGTACAGCATATATCGCTCCGTGATAAGGGCTCCAGCTTGAAACATAAGGATCAAAGCCGTAGCTCATCATCGTAACCGTATCGGATGAATCGGTACCGTTCATGGGAAGCTTTGCTACCATAGCCTGGGTCTCACTCAGCTGATACTTACCGCCGTAAGGCATAAATACGCTGGCTGCACCTATGGAAGCATCGAACATTTCCACAAGGCCCTTCTGTGAGCAGACATTTAAGTCTGAAAGCAGTTCTGTCCATGCTTTCTTTTCATCCCCTGCCTTAAGTGCTTCGGCAGCCTTTTCACTGATGACCTTCTTTAAGGGGCTGCTCTCCTCATCGGGTATATCCACTGATACACTGCACTCCTGATGTGCACCGTTTGTATTTAAGAATGCGCGGGAGAGATTTACTATATCCTTGCCTCTCCACTTAAGGACAAGTCTGGGCTCCTTTGTTACTACGGCAACCTCGGTAGCCTCAAGATTCTCCTCAGCCGCATATTTCATGAACTCCGCCACATCCGCAGGATCCACTACAACTGCCATACGCTCCTGGGATTCGGAGATCGCAAGTTCTGTGCCGTCAAGGCCGGCATACTTCTTGGGAACCTTGTCCAGATCCACGGTAAGGCCGTCTGCCAGCTCACCGATGGCAACGGAAACACCGCCCGCACCGAAATCGTTACACTTGCGGATCAGCCTGCTTACCTCGGGACGTCTGAAGAGTCTCTGCAGCTTTCTCTCGGTAGGCGCATTACCCTTCTGCACTTCCGCACCGCACTGCTCTATGGACTGCTCCGTATGTACCTTGGAAGATCCGGTAGCACCGCCGCAGCCGTCACGTCCGGTCCTTCCGCCTAAAAGTATGATTATATCCCCGGGATCAGATGTGAGACGCTTAACGTTCTTTCTGGGAGCGGCACCCATAACGGCACCTATCTCCATACGCTTTGCCACATAATTGGGGTGATATACTTCTTTGACATATCCTGTAGCCAGACCTATCTGGTTACCGTATGATGAATAACCTGCTGCCGCCCCCCTTACGAGCTTCTTCTGTGAGAGCTTGCCCTTTAAGGTATCTGCCACGGGTACCGTGGGATCTGCAGCACCGGTGATACGCATAGCCTGATATACATAGGAACGTCCCGATAAGGGATCTCTTATGGCACCGCCAAGGCAGGTAGCAGCCCCACCGAAAGGCTCTATCTCGGTAGGATGGTTATGTGTCTCATTCTTAAAGCTTATCAGCCACTCTTCGGTATAAGGATCTATACCGTCTCCGGGCTTTATCTCAACAGGCACCACTATAGAGCAGGCATTTATCTCGTCCGACTCCTCCATATCGGTAAGTATACCGTCGTGGCGCAGTTTCTTCATTGCGATAAGCGCAAGGTCCATAAGGCAGACAAACTTGTCATCCCTGTCCTTATAGAGCTCTTCCCTTGTATCAAGATAGCTTAAATAGCTGGTCTCAATGGGTGTGCGGTAAAAACCGTCACCGAAGCTTACGTCCTTAAGCTCCGTAGCAAAGGTAGTATGACGGCAGTGGTCTGACCAGTATGTATCCAGCACCCTTATCTCCGTCATGGAAGGATCACGCTTCTCCTCCCCTGCAAAATAATTCTGGATATGCTTAAAATCCTTAAAGGTCATTGCCAGCCCCAGGCTGTCATAAAGATTCTTAAGATCTGTCTCGTTAAGTGTGCTGAAGCCGTCGAAGATCTTTACATCTTCCGGCTCGTCATATTTTGTTATAAGTGTAGCAGGCTTCTCCATACCTGTCTCACGTGAATCCACAGGGTTGATGCAGTACTGCTTGATACGGTCGAACTCTTCATCGCTTATGTCACCGCTTATAACATAAGTAACAGCCGTACGGATGACCGGCTCTTCATCTTCCTTCAAAAAGCGTATACACTGCTCGGCGGAATCCGCTCTCTGGTCATACTGACCGGGCAGGTATTCCACGCCAAAGACCCTTGCTCCTTCGGGCACGGGTATCTCTTCATAGTATATCTGATCTACGGGCGGCTCAGAAAAGACCGTCCTTGCTGCCGTCTCAAAAACAGCCTCCGAAACATTCTCTATATCATATCGGATATATACGCGGATCTCTTTAACACCTTTTATCCCCAGGTATCCGGGGATCTCATGCTCAAGCTCCCTGTCTTTTACCGCATACTCTTTTTTCTTTGCTACATAGATACGTTTTACGCCGCTCATAATTTTCCTTTCCATGATTAATATCAATTGATATTTGTGTTTACAGGCATACGAAGCTAATTATACCGCCCTTTGTGCCTGATGTAAAGTTATGCGCTCCAAAATTCTATAAGCTCCTTCATGCGTGATACCGCATGCCAGAACACGCCGTTCTTAACTCCTTCGGTCCATACATATGCCTTGGTCATACCGCGCATGCAATAGCTCGTGATTATCGCTCCCAGCGTCTCCAGCTCCATTATCTGGCATCTGTCTATGACCCTGTGTTCATCTTCGGGAGTTTTTATCCTGTTACGGCTGTAGGCATAAACGTAATTCTTGCTGTAAAACGCCGTCTTCTGTACCTTTTTTACAAATGCTAACAGCGTGGAATCATAGGTGGGCACGCTTATGGTGTTGGCCTTTCCCTCTCCGGGCTCGTACTTGCCGCCCACATCCTGGCCCTTCTTGCTCTCAAGCCAGGGCAGATAGCGGCTCAGCTCCTCTACATCCTTACCGTACTTCTCGATCATCTGCCTTACACTTTCTTTTGTATCGGCCATATTTTCCCTCCTTGTGACTAAAACAACTGCCTTATAAGTTCCAGTGCCTCATCATATTCAAATTCCGCAACTGCCTTCTTGACTTCCAGCAGCTGCCTGCGGAGCCCCGCATCCATGGGATATGTAAGCAGGTTGTCTATCTTTCTTGAAGCTTCCGACTGCTCCAGAAGCTCCAGGCTGCCCTGCAGCGCATGCAGCATATTTGAGAATTCTTCCCAGGAAAGTTCCTCTTCCCTGATAGGTATTATCTCCTCCCTGAGCATGCCCGCATCATTAAGCGCTACCCTGATGCCCTCCAGCATCTTCTCATACTGCGAGATCAGGAAGGCACCCTCACGGTCTATGACTTCCACTTTTCCGTCACGTCCCGCATACTCCTGAAGCCTTGCCAGCTCTGACAGATGCGCGGCTCCTATACCGGCCATAAGGCCTTTGAGTGCATGCACTTCATAAACATACTGGCGGTAGTTCTTTGATGTGAGGCAGTCGGTAAGACGCTGTATATGTCCGGGTCCGTCATCATAGATATACTTGAGTATCTGCAGGTAACGGCCCATCTCCCCGCCGTAGTTCCTGAGTCCGGCTTCGGGATCCACTCCCGGGATACTGATCTGAACATCGCTGTAATCGGCCTGTTCCTCATCCCTGTCAACATAATGGATTATCTCTGCCGGCAGGAATTTCTTAAGCACCGCTTCCATAGCCGATAAGGCAATGGGCTTTGATATATATTCCTGAAAACCGTTCTGCAGAAACATCTCCCTGGTACCGCTGATGGCGTTGGCCGTCAGAGCAATGACCGGAAGCCTTCTTATACCCGGATCCTTATGACTGCGTATAAGTGCCGTAGTCTCTATACCGTCCATCTCCGGCATCATCTGGTCCATGAGTACCATATGGTAATTATTCTTTTCCAGTTTTTCCAGGCACTCCCTGCCGCTCATAGCGGTATCCACACGGACCTGGTACATCGACAGTATACCCTGTGCCACTTTGATATTGGTAATATTGTCATCGACCACCAGTATCTTTGCCAGCGGAGCTATAAAGCTCTTTCTCTCATGCTCGGGCTGCACAGGCAGTTCCAGATAATCATAGTTACCCAGCGGTTCGTAATCAGCCACCTTCTGTATATAATGGAACGAGAATACACTGCCTATTCCGTAGGTACTCTTTACGGATATGCCACCGCCCATGCCTTCCACCAGACGCTTGCATATCGCCAGTCCCAGACCTGTACCCTCTATGGTACGGTTCTTGATCATGTCCGCACGCTGGAAGCTGTCAAACAATGTAGGCAGGCTCTCTTCTTTTATACCGCTTCCCGTATCTTCAACAGATACCTTTATGAGCGCCAGCTCGTCTTCCCCTTCTTCCCAGTCGACATTAACACGTATGTATCCGCGCTTTGTATACTTGGCCGCATTCGTCAGTATGTTGGAATAGATCTGTCTTACCTGTGTCTCATCCCCCAGGAATCTGGATGGCAGGCTTTCCTTTACGTGCACTATCAGCTCCACGTTCTTATCCGCAAGGCGCAGTGATATCATATTGCAGATATCTTTGATCACCAGGCCCAGGTTATATTCCGTTACTGCAGTTTCCACCTTGCCGGTCTCTATCTTTGAAAAGTCCAGTATACCGTTTATTATGGACAGCAGGGTGTTGCTGGCATTACGTATATTGTTGGCATTCTCCTCAACGTGGCTGTTGATATTATCGTTGAGTATCAGCTCCGTCATACCTATTATGGCATTCATGGGGGTCCTTATCTCATGGCTCATGTTAGCCAGGAATACGGACTTCGCCTGGTTTGCCGCTTCCGCCTCATCCTTAAGACGGGTAAGCCTTTCCGTAAACAGATGCTCTTCTGTCTTATCGTTGATCCAAATCGTAGTTCCTTTGTATGTATCCTTATCATAAAAAGGCACAAGGGATATCATGTAATGCTTATCCCCGATTATCAGCTCCTGCCTGTCTTTCCTTTTCAGTTTCATTGCCACATCTTCCCTGGTGGCATCATAGTTGAGCTCAGGGAATATCTCCCTTGCTTTTTCATTAACAAACAGGACCCTGCCCATGGAATCTACCACAACAAAGCCTTCTTCTATAGTCTCTATGATATCGTCCCTTGCCATTATCATTGAGTCGAACATACGGTAACGGAAGACCAGAAGCACCACAAGTCCCCAGGAAATGAGTATGAAAAATATCACGATAGTACAGGGCAGTTCATTTACCATAGCCAGCTGAAGCAGCGCTCCTATGGCCGGTATGAGTTCCACCACCGCCAGTAAGCGTGTGCCCTTGTTTGTCTCTATCATCTTGTTGAGATAATAACGGAATGTTATATAGAAGCCGAAAACGGCTATGAATGTCATCACCGCGATATCGATATTAAACAGCGGTGCATATACTGAATAGTATCCGGATCTGTCCGGATGTATTTCAATGTAAGGGATATCCGTTCCGGGATACAGCATGACCAGCAATACATGTATGACCAGAAGGCTTATCACAGGTATCCGGAACATGGTAGGGATATCAACCCCGCAGGCTCTGATCGAAAAGAAAACAAGAGCCACGATAAAGGCTCCCAGCGATACATACTGCAGCTGAACAGCGATGAGCATGGTCTGCGCATCTGCGGCCCCGCTCTCAAGACAAAATCCTATTAGTCCCAGCGATACAGCCAGTCCGGTGAAATTAAGACCTTTCTGAATGTAGGAAGGTTCTCCCTGATTGATCTTGAACATAGTCCATAACCACATCAGAATTCCGGCGGCATAGACTATCTGAATAAGCACACCCATACCCTTAATTATACCCGAAAAACGGGCCTTTGTACAGTATTGTAAATACGGCATTTATCCGTTATAATTACAGTAGTTCCGGGTACCATACAAAGGTTCCTGCGTTTTGAGCCTACAGTACTTTAAACGGGATTCCTATATTGCCAAGCGGATGCCAGGCCTCAGCAGTTTTCAGTGGAAGGCAGATGTTTCGGTTGCGGTCGCCCACCTGGCTTAGGCTAGGAGTCAATTGGCAGGAGCCGGTATCCGGTTTTTTATTGCTTTCCTACTTGAATCTGAATATCAGCATGTCTGAGAGCGCGTCAATAGCTACATCCAGTTCGTTTGATGCATTCCTGAATTCCTCAGCCGTATCGCTGATATCTGTAGCCGGTCCGCCGGAGAGTGTCTGCTGTGAAAAATCCAGATCATCATAAAGATCCTCGAGCTCATCTGCTTCTGCAGCCAGCTGTGCCTGCAGGTCTTTAAGTTCATCCTTTATAGCTTCGACACGGTCCATTATGGCAACCGCATCTTTTTCGCTGTCACCCAGCACGGTCTTAAGCTCCTCATCGGAATGCCTGAATGCCGTGATATTCTCCTCATCCTCAAACAATTCATCTATAACGCCCTTATCCATTTTCTCCTCCTTATTTTCTTACTTGACATTTATAAACTGTCCAAGTATAATACCCTTTGTGCTTAGGGGATTAGTTAAACGGTTTAACATCGGTCTCCAAAACCGTCGAAGAGGGTTCGACTCCTTCATCCCCTGCTTTTACAGGCTTGAATGATATCATTCAGGCCTGTTTTTTATTCTCCGGAAAGCTCCGCTTCCAGGCTCTCCCATTCTTCCATATAGGCATCTGCCTGGGCATTCAGCTCATCCAGTTTATTCTGCAGCTCCTGCAGCTTTTCGTAGTCGCTTGCATTTGCCGGGTCGGCCATGCTCTCTTCGAGCTCTGCCTTCTTTATATCATTTTCCTCTATCAGCTGCTCCAGTCTGGCCACTCTGCGTTCAGCTTTCGCCCTTTCTTTACCGGGGTTGCCTTTCTTGGGCTTTTCGGGCGCAGGTTCTTTATCTTCGTTTTTAGACGACTCTATCTTCCATACTTCATCGGCAGCCAGAAGCTTTTCCCTGCCGTAATGACGCTCGAACTCTTCATAACCGAAGGGGAAGTATTCCGCTCCGCCGGGTCTGAATATGAGCAGTTCATCCGCCAGACGCCTTATCAGGTAACGGTCATGTGAAACAAACAGTACGGTTCCCTTATAGTCCGAAAGCATTTCCTCAAGCGCTTCCTTGCCCACAATATCCATATGGTTGGTAGGCTCATCCAGTATAAGGAAATTGGGCCTGGTCTGAAGTATCTTGGCCAGTGCCAGCCTTACCTTCTCACCGCCCGACAGATCAGATACGTTCTTAAATACATCGTCACCCGAAAAGAGAAAACCTCCCAGCACATTCCTTACTTCCGTCTCTGTAAGCGTAGGATAGGTATCCCAGAACTCATTCAGCACGCTCTTGGTGCTCATGCTCTTCGCCATCTGCTGCTCAAAATAACCTACGTCCACGCCGTAGCCAAACTCATATTTACCGCTCTTTCTGGGGATCTGTCCCATCAGGGTCTTTAAGAAAGTAGACTTGCCAAGGCCGTTACCGCCTATAACTCCCAGCTTCTTCCCCTTACGGAGCACAAGGCTCACTTTGCAAAGGACTTCGTCATAGCCGACACCCAGGTTTTCCGTGATCAGCACATCGCGTCCGCTCTCCCTTGCCGGTTCTGACAGGCCGTGAAAAGCTCTCGTATCAGCTTCCTCCGGCTTTTCTATTACTTCCATATGCTCTATTGCTTTGAGCTTTGACTTAGCCATATTGGCCTTTGTGGCCTTATGTATAAAGCGGTCGGCAACAGCCTGCAGGCGCTCCCTCTCCTTCTGCTGTGCAAGGTAATCCTTCATCTGCTTATCGTGCGCTTCTTTCTTCATCTGCACGAATTCCGAATAATTACCGGGATAGCGTTTAAGCCTTCCGCGCTCTATCTCCCAGACGGTCTCTGCCACACGGTCCAGGAACAGGCGGTCATGGCTGACGACCACAACAGCCCTGGGATACTCCGCAAGATAATCTTCCAGCCATGCTATAGTGGATATATCCAGATGGTTGGTAGGTTCATCCAGCAGAAGTATATCAGGTCTTGACAGGAGCAGTTTTATGAAGGCTATCTTGGTACGCTGTCCTCCCGAGAATTCCGACAAAGGCCTGTTCTCATCCTCTTTAAGAAAGCCGAAACGGCTGTAAAGCATATCATAATCTTTCTCATAGCGGTAGCCGCCCAGATAATTAAAACGCTCCTCCATCAGGGCATACTGCTCCGCCAGGGCGTGGTCTTCGCTCTGTTCCAGACGCTTCAGCGCATCATCCATATTACGCTTAAGCTCAAGTATGGGTTCGAACACGCGCTTTAATTCTTCACCCAGCGTAGCGTGTTCATCCGCAAATGTCATCTGTGAAAGCCAGCCTATGACCGGATCCCCGGTCTTTGCTATAACAGGCTGATCGTCAGAATCCCTTGGCTGCGGCGTGAGTTCGCCGCATATGAGTTTAAGCAGTGTTGTCTTTCCGCAGCCGTTCCTGCCCACAACGGCGAGCTTCTCCCCTTCACGTATGTCAAAGTTCACATCCCTGAGGATAAGCTCGCCGCCGTATGAAACGTCTGCGTTCTGTATTGATAGAAGCATGACTTATAATTTCGTGAATATCTCGCTGTCTAATGATCCGCCCTGCTCCTCATTGCCCTCTCTGTAAGGAAGGGTGATGGCGGGTACCTGTATGCCAAGACCAAGCATGGAAGTTGTCATACGGATCTTCTCGTTTACTGCCAGCATTATATCGTTCATGTACTTGCTCTTTACCACTTCATCAAGGTTATCGATGAAGGTGCTTACGGTAATGGGAGTCAGGGTCTCCAGCTCCATGCTCACATGTTTCTTCTCCTCATCAGCTACCGCAAAATGTACATGTGCCAGTGCGGTTGTGGGAGCTGCGGGATTCAAATGTACAGCCACCTTCATCTGCACACCCAGCTTTACCTGCTCGCCGGGCTTTGCGTTGTAGTTGTTCTCAAACTTAAGCGACTTGATATTTGTAGGCGCTATAGTTACTTTTACATCTTTCATTGTTCATTATCTCCTTTTAGTTTATTGAAAAGCTCAAGGCTTAATCCACCAAGTAAGTTTTCTCCCAGTTCATCGGCCTTTCCTGCGTCGCAAAGTGCGGCATTGGCCGGGATCATGGGTATCTTCTCAGTCAGGTCAATATCATAGGAAGCCGCTGCCTCATCCAGATGGCTTGTACCGAATATCTCATGGCGCTTGCCGCAGTCGGGGCATTCAAAATATGACATATTCTCCACTATGCCAAGTATAGGCACATTCATAGCCTGAGCCATGTGTACGGCCTTGCCTACCACCATGCTCACCAGCTCCTGGGGAGATGTCACCACAAGTATACCTTCTATGGGAAGTGACTGGAAAACGGTAAGCGGAACATCACCTGTCCCGGGAGGCATATCGAGGAGCATTATATCCACATCGCCCCAGGCCACCTCTGTCCAGAACTGTCTTACCGTCGATGAAATGACGGGCCCGCGCCATATGACGGGATCGTCTTCATGCTCAAGAAGCATGTTGATGCTCATTATCTTTACGCCGCCGGCGCTGACAGCCGGAAGCACATTGTCCCCGTCACTGCCTGCCGGTTCATGTATGCCGTACATCCTGGCTATAGAAGGCCCCGTGATATCGGCATCCAGTATGGCTGTTTTCTTTCCTGCCTTATTAAAGCTGTTTGCCAGAAGGGCTGTCACCATGGACTTGCCCACTCCGCCCTTGCCGCTTATAACGGCTATCATATGTTTAACGTCTGATCCTGCATTGGGTGCATCCTTTGCAAAAGGATCCCTGCGTGATGCGCAGCCGTTCTCTCCGCAGCTGCTGCAATTATTAGAACATTCTTCGCTCATCTTTCCGTCTGCCTAAAAAGGCAATGCTCCTTCATTCTGATTTCTTTTTACTATGAACAGATCCGCTATGGCCTTAGCCAGCCTGAAAGGATACAGCTGCATCATCTGGGTGGTGATGAGCTCGCCTATCATGACATCAAAACTTATCTGTACAAAACGCTCCTCCCGGGGGAACGCGTCGTTCAGATACTGTCCGGGATCCTCCTGGCTTGTAGCCGGAGTAGATATATCCACCAGCTTATTAAGCATCATGCCCATAGCAGTTGCTGCAGACCCCATCATCTGGTTCATGGACTCCGATACGGCGCTTAAATGAAGCTCGGAAACCTCCTGCTCATAGAACATGCCGTGTCCGTCACTGCCCATCATCAGGTCCGTCATGACCCTGACATCTTCTTCCTTAAGAAAGAGTACACTGTAACCGTCGAGCCCCTTAACATAATCGACCCTGGTCACCACAGACTTGACCGACAACTCGCTTACTATCTCACCCTTCTGTTTGATCTCAACATAGGGTGTGGAAATATCTATATCATTATGCAAAAGCATGCTTAGTGCCGTCATGGCGTTACCAAGGGTGATGTTAGCCACCTCACCTATGGCCGATATCTCCATATCGTTAAAGCCCGACTGCTGTGCCTTATTCTTTGCAGCCTCGATCGCAGCGCTGTCCATCGGCTTTTGCCCTCCTGTCGTTTATTTATGCTCTAAGCCCGCCTTATCAGTTCTGTGCGGCGTTCTTTCTGTCCCTGTGCATCTCAAATTCAAGTCCCTTGTTCTCTTCAAGACTCTGGGTAATACTCCGTCCGTCCAATGCTGCCAGCAGCTTATTCCTGTCGGCTGCACTTTTTGAGGATGCCTTAAGGCTTCCCGGTCCGTTCACACAGCCTCCGGTACATATCATGCCTTCGATGAAATCCTCCGGAAGCCTGCCCACCTTAAGAAGGGTCAGGGCTTTCTTGCATTCTTCAGCCCCGTTGCAGGCACATACCTTAAGTTCCTCCGTTGCTCCGGATTCCTTGTGGGCCTGCTCCACGGCATTCATTACTCCGCCGTTCTTCGCAAAATTCTTTCCGTAGATACTGCCCTGCTGGTTCGTCAGCGGCATGGGTTCGGGAACTATCTCCTTTGCCCTGAAAAGTGCCAGCAGTTCTTCAAAAGTCAGCACCAGATCCGCATTGTCTCCTTCTATGTGCTGATACTGTCCGGCTTCGCTCTTCTTGGCTATGCAGGGGCCTATAAATATGCACAATGCCCCCGGATGCTTTGCTCTTATCAGCCTGGCTGTGGCAGCCATGGGCGAAACCGTTGTCGATATGCATTCTGCCAGCTGGGGGAAATGCCTGTTTATCATATGTACGAAAGAAGGGCAGCAGGAGGTCGTCTTCTTTTTACCTTCGGCAAGTGCCTCTTCCCACTCTTTTGCTTCCTCATAAGCCACATAGTCAGCTCCAAGGGCCACCTCGACCATATCCACAAAGCCCAGTTTCCTGATCGCATCCCTTAAGGAATCCATGGATATTCCCGGTCCGAACTGTCCCTCTCCCGAAGGAGCCACGCAGGCATATACTTCCCTGCCTGACTTAAGTGCCGCTATCACCTCTATCATTCGTGAAGCATCCGATACCGCCCCGAAAGGACAGGCGGCGATACAATGCCCGCATCTTATGCATTTTTCATCATTTATACGTACCCGCATGTTCTCGTCCATGCCTATGGCATCAACGGGGCAGGCCCGCTTACAGGGCCTCTGCAGATCCGCTATTGCATGATAGGGGCAGGCCTGATGGCACTTTCCGCACTCACGGCATTTGGCGGGATCTATATGGGCTTTGTCACGCTCAATGGTCACTGCGCCGAAATTACAGGAATTGAAGCAGGCTTTTGCCATGCATTTCTGGCAGTTATCCGTCACCACAAAACGTGTGATGGGACAGCCTTCGCATGCAGCCGGCAGTATCTGCACGGTATTATGGCAGGGTTCTCCCGTAAGAGGATTGATATTCCTGGCCAGACTGATACGTTCCCGTACCACTTCCCTTTCTTTATAGACGCAGCACCTGAAAGCGGGCTGGGGCCCGGGTACTATCTCGTAAGGGATAGAATTCAATGCCTCTTCAAGATGTCCTTCAAATTCCGCCTTCGCCACCAGATACAATACTTCCTGCTTAACATCTACCAGCGACGGATTCTCGTGCAGCATCCCACATGCTCTCCTTTAACTTCTCACAATTACTGGATATTATACCAAAAAAAACTGATTTTATCAATCAATCATTTGCCAATAATTTATCCGCGGTATATAATCATCGTAAGAGGTAAATGTCTATGAAAAAAAAGCTGAAAGGCGCACTGGTCATATTCATACCCATTCTCATAATACTGCTCATAATCGTGGGCAGTCTTCTGGGTCAGCGTATCAAGGCCATCCCTGCAAATCCGGTGGATCTGGCCGGAAACAGCGCGGGAAACCTATATAACGGCGGTACTTTCTGTGAAGTGGAAGGCATAGTCTACTTTGCCAATCCTTATGACAACGGCAGCATCTATTCCATGAACGCCGACCAGACCGGTATCCGTAAGGTGATAACCGCCAATGCCACCTTCATCAATGCAGGCGGCAGCTATCTTTATTACTATTCCGCATCCAGCGCAGGTCAGTCAGGCCTGGGTTATATACGTGACGGCCGCGGCATCTACCGCACCGACAAGGCCGGCAGGCACAACATAATCTTAAACAACATCACCTCAAACGGGCTCCTGCTCCTGGGTAACAGGCTTATATACTCAAAACTCGATGCTCAGAGTTCCACAAATGCCGAGGAGAATTTAAGCTGCATGGACCTTTCCGGCGAAGAGGACAAAGTCCTTGTATCTGATCAGATAAAACCCGGCTTAAGTTACGGCAAGGATATCTGCTATGCCGGCATGACGGGGGATCATTATCTTTACCTCTGCGATCCGCTGAGCGGGGATATTTCCCGCATGATGGAGATCAACATGTATGAGCCTTCCATAGCAGACGGCTATGTATATTACCTGGATATGGGTGATAATATGAGCCTTAAATGCACATCCTTAAGCAACATAAGCGATACCCGCACCCTCAGTACGGAACGTATCGAGACCTTTAATCTCGCAGGGGAATTCATCTATTACCAGACCATTGACGAGAGCGGAGGCAGCGACTATGCCTTTAAGCGTATACGTACCGACGGCAGCGGTGAAGAGATAATAAAGAACGGCATAGTAAAAGACATACAGGCCACATCAACATATATCTATTTCAGGGATTTCAATTCAGACATGCCCATTTACCAGATACCCGCCTATGGAAGCGGCGGCATCACCACCTTTGATGCGGCAGCAGATGCAGTAAAAACACCCTGATGATATCAGGATACTATATGGGTTTCCATCGGGACCGCGGCCATTTCGGCTACGGTCTTTTTTGTCAGCGGGTGTCTGTAAAAAGGTGCCAGCTGCGCCAGCGGCTTCAGCACAAAATCCCTTGCTCCCATATCGGGATGGGGTATGGTAAGATCCCTGCTGTCCAGAACAATATCATCATAGAAAATTATATCCAGGTCCAGTGCCCTGGGACCCCAGTGCTGTTTCTTATCACGCTCAAGTCCCTGGGCGGCTTCGACTTTATGCAGGAACTTAAGCAGTTCATGAGGCTCATACAGGGTCCATATCTTTGCAGCCCCATTATAGAAATCCTGCTGCTCAACTCCGCCGTAAGGTGTTGTGACAATGGGCTCCGTCTTTTCCGTCAGACCGCAATGCGTATCCTCATCTATCATCTTAAGCCCGTCCCGGATCTGCTTTAAGCAGTCGCCTTCATTTGCGCCGTAAGCCAGATATACGATATGGCGCTTTCTGCGTATACATACGGATACGTTTTCAAACACGGCGTCAATGGGTGCTTCAGGCTTTGCCACCCTTAACTCAAGTTCCTTAAGCGCATCATATTTCTTAAAGAGCGCAGCGGAAAGCCTCTCTGCCACGGTCTCTATCAGCTGATGCCGCTGTCTGTTGAATTCATCCTTAAGGAAAAGACACACCTCCTCATAGGATATGCTCTTATCCAGCTCATCGCCAAGCCCCGCTTCCTGCAGGGATAAAAAAAGCCTGACGGACAGAACGAAATTCTGTCCTCCGGCCTCTTCTTCGGGATAAACCCCGTGATATCCGTATATCTTCAGTCCTTCTATGAATATCTCATCCATGGTATCTGCCGCTTATCTGCTTTTACCAAGCAGTGCATAAAAACGCGCTTCAAGTGCGGGATCGGTCTCAAATACTCCCCTTAAAGCCACGGTCGCAGTGCTGCTTCCGGGCTTCTTAACACCTCTCATGGTCATGCAGGTATGCTCGGCCTCCACCATAACGCAGGCGCCCTTGCAGTCAAGCTCCTTCATCAGGGCATCTGCTATCTGTCCCGTCATGCGCTCCTGCATCTGCAGACGTCTTGCAAATACTTCAACGGTCCTTGCGAGCTTTGAAAGCCCTGCCACCTTTCCGTTTGGTATATAAGCCACATGGACCTTACCGAAAAAAGGCATCAGATGATGTTCACAGGTAGAAAAGAAAGTTATGTCCCTTTCCAGTACTATATCCGAACTGTCGGTAGTGAATGTCCTGCACAGATGATCTGCTGCATCCTCGTCCATACCGCTTAAGGTCTCGGCATACATGCGGGCCACTCTCCTGGGTGTGTCCTTAAGCCCTTCACGGCTCACATCTTCCCCCATTCCTTCCAGGAGCAGCTCTATCGCTTTTTCTATCTTTGACTCATCAACCATTTTTCTTCCTTCTTTCTACCACATCCTTAAAACGGCTCAGCCAGGATAAAGATCCGCAGGCAATAACGGGGAGTTCTCCTCCCGAAAGGAGCAGGGCCATTTCCAGCGCCTCCTCCACACTGCCTGCGGCAGTGGTATTATTTATAAATACAGATCCGCATTCTGCCAGTTCAAGTCCGTCCAGTGCCCTGGGATTAGCCGGGGGCGTTAAAGTCACCAGATGTGCGGCCTTTGAGCTCAATATCTTAATTATCTTTTCGTATTCCTTATCACGGAGGACTCCCATAACAAGAACAAGCTCCGTATCGGGAAAATATGTATCGAGGCTGTTCTTAAGTGCCAGGGCTCCTGCCTCGTTGTGCGCCCCGTCCGCTATGATATAAGGCTTCTTTTCCAGAACGGAGAACCTGCCGTACCACTCTGTAGCGGCCAGCCCCTCCTTAAGCGCCTTTTCACTTATCTTTATGCCGCTGCCGGTCAGCTTTTCCACCGCTTTTACCGCAAGTGCCGCATTGTCCGGCTGATACGCACCGCTTAAGCCCGTCTTAAGTCTTCCGTGTCCCTTAAGGGAAAAACTCTGGGATGAAAGACTGAAATGTATCTTTTCCGGCTCATCCGGCAGACTCACACTGCCTGATACTTCAGCCGCCGCCTTCTCTATCACAGTCATGACTTCCGGCTCCTGGTGTGCGCTCACCACCGCCGCCCCGGGTTTTATTATCCCGCTCTTCTGCCGTGCTATTGCCTCAAGGCTGTTTCCCAAAAACTGCATATGGTCACAGGCAATGGGCGTGAACACGCAGAGCTTTGTATCCGTCAGTATGTTGGTCGCATCTCCCGCGCCGCCCATACCGCATTCCACAACGCAGAGCTCACAGCCCTTGTCCTTAAAGTACATAAATGCCAATACGGTCAGAGCCTCAAAGAAGGTGGGAAGGTCTTTTCCCTCCGCCTTAAGCTCTTCTTCGGCAGTCCTTATCTTCTCCCAGCAGCTGTTCCAGTCCTTTTTGCTGATAGGCCGCAGATTAAAGCATATGCTCTCACGGTCATCTTTCATGGCCGGCGAAAAAAAGCATCCGCTTTTTATCCCTGCCGCTTTCAGAACATGGGACAGATAAGCCAGAACAGAACCTTTGCCGTTCGTACCTGCGATATGCACCGCGGGCAGTCCCTTTTGCGGATCACCAAGCTTTTCTGCCAGTGCACTTACCGCATCCAGCCCGGGTCTGCTGCCCCTGCCTTTAAGCTCTGAGATATATTCTTCAGTATCCGAAGCCGTCATACCAGATTATCAGGGATCCCGTCTCCGTCGATATCGCCGTTGGTTCCGTAGCCTATGCCCTGCATATTCACGGTACGGCGCTTGATACGCTCACTGTCAGCCTTCTCCAGGATATAATCCTTTATAGCCTTTGCATTTTTGATATGCTTAAATACCAGATTGGAATCGGTAACATCACCGGTAAAGCAGGTAACGGTACCCAGCTTGAATATTCTCTCCATCAGGCTGGTATTGAGGCGCACGTCTGTCACCTTATACATATAACAGTCGTCTTCCTGTTTATTGAAGAACCCCCTGTCGATGGTGATCATGTCCTCACGTACGTGATAGACGGTAAACGTCCAGGGTAAGCCCAAGAACAACCAGCGTTTTCTTTCTCTGAACACATCTGCCATTGTCTATATCCCTCCGTTATCAAAGTTTTCCCTCTCGGGATTCTTTTTATTCAGGCGCTCGATATAATCAAGCACTTCCTGATTCTTCTCGCCGCATCTGCAGCCATAAAGAACATATTGATCCATCTTTTCCCTGCGGATGACCTTACCACGCAGATGAACCACATTACCGTCCTTCTCGTTAATGGTACACGATACTGTCTTTCCGTTCAAGATGGAAAGCCGTTTTTTTGCATCCAGCACGAAAGCAAAGCCGCTGGGACTTACGTCCTTTAAGGTGGAAAAGACCTGATCGGCCACGCCTTCTATGGTAAAGATCGCGGGCTGCCAGACATAGGTCCTGTGCTCACCGCGGCGGTTTTCGATACCCTCGCTCATGGGTGATACGATCCTGTGATATATCAATCCGTCCTTTTTGACCGTATCTATCTTGCAGTTTTTGAAGGTCCAGTTGTTACCCTCGCCGTCGGGCACCTCCATGTGTATCTGAACTCCGCTGCCGGCAAAGTTAACCCTGAGTCCCTTATGCATAAAGGGAATGACCAGAAGACTCCTGTCCCCCGTCTTCATCACACGGGAGATGAACTTAGCCTGGGTATCGCCGCCGTTGGAGACACTGATCTGCACTTTTACCCCCATGGGGATATCGGCATAATTCATTTACACAACCTCATATATGATCGCACAGTAGCCCGGGATATTGAGTTCCATCACACGGTCTTTCGAAGTAATGGTCTCCCTGGCAGGTGACAGGCTGCCGCCGTACTGCTGCCATTCGCTGCAGAATACGCTCTTCCAGCTCTCATCCTTCTTTTTAGCTTTCTTCTTTTTCTTAGCCCCTGCTTCCGCAGCTTCTGCTTCGACTTCTTCGGGCTTATCCAGTGCCAGTTTAAAATCAAGTATGCTGTTCCTGCCGAAGTTTATCACGCATACATAAGCTTTTTTCTTATCCATGCGCTTCATAACATAAAGCAGTTCCGAATCATCCCGGCAGTACAGCCACTCATAATTGTCGCGCTCATACTCCCGCGCATACATTACTTCGTTATTCTTATAAAACCTCTGCAGATCGCATACACAATCGTAAAGGCCTTTGTGCTGCTTCTCCTTAAGGAGCTCAAACTCGACCTCCCTGGATTCATTCCACTCCGTGCGCTCTCCCAGCTCATTTCCCATGAAGGAAAGCTTCTTGCCGGGATGCATATACATATACGCGTAATAAGTCCTTATCTGGGCAAACTTCTCTTCTTCGCTGCCATGCATCTTTTCAAGTATGGTGCCTTTTCCGCCCACCACCTCATCGTGAGAGAGTGAAAGGATAAAGCGCTCCGTATAATAATACCACATTGAAAAAGTAAGTTTGTGGTAATTGGCTTTTCTCTGCTCTGCGGGCAATGAGAGGAAATAAAGGCTGTCATACATCCAGCCCATATCCCACTTGTAATCAAAGCCCAGGCCGCCTTCGGCAACCGGTTTTGTGACCCCGCCCTGCCACGAAGACGAATCCTCGGCAAAGAGCATTACCTTCGGATATTTCTTCTTTATCATCGTAGTGAGCTTTCTTGTAAAAGCCATGCCTGCGGGATTTTCTCCCCTGCCCTGCTCACCGTCGTTGTAGATCAGACAGCTCACCGCATCCACCCTGAGTCCGTCAAAGTGGAACTCACTTATCCAGTAATCGGCTGCGGATAACAGAAAACTCACCACTTCCGGTCTTTTATGGTTAAATACGCAGGTTCCCCACTGGCTGTCACGATAATCCTCATACAGCCTTGTGGTATCATAAAGCTTCATAGCGAAGTCATCCAGGGCAAAATGCACCGGAACATAATCCATGATCACGCCCAGTTCCGCCTTGTGGCACTCATCCACAAGATACTTAAGATCCGCTGCGCTGCCGTAACGGCTGGTAGGTGCAAAGTATCCCGTCAGCTGGTAGCCCCAGGATCCGTCATAAGGATATTCGCACAGGGGCATGAGTTCTATATGGGTATAGCCGCTCTTCTTTGCATGCTCGATAAGAGGCGCTGCTATCTCACGGTAGCTGTACCAGCCGTGTTCTTCATTGGGATTACGCTTAAACGCTCCCAGATGCGCCTCATATATGGACATCGGCTTATCCTTGCAGTCACTGCGATTTTTGATCCATTCGTCATCACTGAAACTGTATGTCTTAAGATCTACAATCTTGGATGCACTGCCGGGCCTTAACTCCGCACCGAAGGCATAAGGATCGGCATGCTCGGCCCTCCAGCCGTTATCCCCGTAGATCACGTATTTGTAAAGATCTCCGGGTTTGGCGTTCTTTATCGTGATGCTCCATACTCCTATGTCATCACGTTCCATCGGCTCTTCTGTCCAGCCGTTAAAATCCCCGAAAAGATTTACTCCCCTTGCTCCGGGAGCATAGGTCCTGAATACCGTCCCGCTTTTTGATACATGGGCTCCGAAGTATTCATACGCCTTAAGCGCGGATCCTTCCATGAATTCCCGCATCAGCACATCCTTGTTCATCTTTTATCTCCTTTGTCAGTTAATGGTCACATAACCCAAACGCAGCGGTCCCGTTACCGCAGTATCCTCGTCGATCGTGTAGGTCTGCTTAAGCCCCTCGTAATAATCACTCCCAACGTCCACACCACCGCTGACCGCATCATTTAAGTATATCATATATTCACGTACAAGTGTTTCTTTTTTCATATTTTCTTCGATGCCCTCTATGGTCAGCCCGGTGGAGTTTTTCTCCTTTTCGGACATATTAAAGTATTCCCTTTCGGCATCGTAATGAATGTTCTCTAATGTTTCTTCGTCTATAGTAAAGCCGGCGCGCTGCGCCTCCACAGCATATATGGCATCCCTCACGGCATAATCAAAGACCGTCTGTTTGGCCATCCCTGAGATATATGCCGCTTCTTTTGCCGTACTCACACGCAGCTTCCAGTAGGCCGTGGGATCTTTTTCGTCATATGCCCTGGCATGGACATCCCCTTCTCTTTCCACCCGCATTATATATCTGGCCAGATCCCCCATCGTGAGCTTTACACTGTCCCCGCCCGGCGAGCTGATGACCAGCGCACATTCCTCAAGGTGATCAGTAAATACATAGCCATTATCCGATACCGCTATGCGGTTCAGTATGGTACTGCCCAGCAGAAATATCGCAAGGGCGATGAATACCCCCCTGTAGGGGCGCAGGAAAGCCAGCGGATTCTTTGCATTGCTCTTTACTGCTGGAGCCGCATGCACAACCGATGTCCTCAGTGCCTTTATCCTGTTTTGCCTTTTTAAATCTTGGGATTCCATCTATGCTTTCTGCCGTATTTCAAAAAAGTCCTCCTCCGTTATCGGAGGAGGACCGTTATCCTGACCCTACATCTTTTCCGGAAGATCCAGACCCAGTATCTCCATTCCGTTCTTAAGTACTATCCTGGTACAGTCGACCATCTTAAGGCGGGCGTTACGTATGCTTTCCTCTTCGCCTTTTATCCTGTTGGCCGTATAGAAGCGGTGGAACTCTCCTGCCACATCAAGCAGATACCTGTTGATATGTGAAGGATCCAGCTCATCGGAAGCTACAGACATCACTTCAGGGAAGCGTGCCAGACACTTTATCAGGTTGATCTCCGACTCCTGGGTGAGCACCGATGTATCGATGGAAGCAAAGTCCATACCGGCCTTTTCCTCTTCGGAACATACGTTATTGACCAGAGAATTGATCCTTGCATATGCATACTGTATGTAATATACCGGATTATCGGAATCATTCTTTACAGCCAGATCCAGGTCGAAATCTATTGCACTTGCTGCTGCACGGCTGTTGAAGAAATATCTTGCCGCATCAACACTTATCTCATCCAGAAGGTCCCTTAAAGCAATAGCCTTTCCGGAACGCTTTGACATTCTTACCTGCTCACCGTTCTGCACCAGATTTACAAGGTGCATCAGCACTATCACCAGCTTGCCCGATCCGTCCAGGCCCAGTCCGTCCAATGCAGCCTGCAGACGTGCCACATGTCCGAAGTGGTCTGCGCCCCAGATGTTTATGGCTTTGGTAAATCCGCGGTCAAACTTGTTGCGGTGATAAGCTATATCAGCAGCAAAATATGTATAGAAGCCGTTTGAACGCTTGAGTACATCATCCTTCAGATTGAGATTCTCTATCTGCTCGGGAGTTTTTCCTTCTTTGGTATACTTGTCAACCAGAAGCTCGGTGGTCTTAAGCCAAAGGGCACCGTCCTTCTCATAGGTAAGCCCCTTGTCTGTCAGCTTCTGCACGGTATCCGCCACCAGGCCGGATTCGTGAAGCGATGACTCCAGAAACCAGGTATCATAGCTTACCCTGTATTTCAGCAGATCCCTCTTCATCAGGGGGATATTGGTCTTTAAACCGAAGTCCGCCATGAACTGCAGTCTCTCTGCCTCTTCCATATCAAGGAGCTTCTTTCCGTGCTCATCGTAAAGCGCCTGAGCCAGTTCCTTGATATCATCGCCCTGATAGCAGTCCTCGGGGAACTCAAAACCGTCCTCTCCGTAGATGATCTGCATATATCTTCCGTTTATGGATACGGCAAACTTGTTGACCTGGTTGCCGGCATCATTTACATAGAATTCCTTGGATACATCATATCCCGTCTTCTTAAGCAGGTTGGCAAGGGTATCTCCCAGCACACCGCCGCGGGCATTACCGATATGCATGGGTCCGGTAGGATTGGCGGATACGAACTCAACGTTGATCTTCGCTCCCTTTCCCTTATCGCTGCTGCCGTAGCTTTCCTTCTCGCTCTCTATGGCATTCAGGACTTCCGAATACCATTTCTTATCAACAAAGAAATTTATGAAGCCGGGTCCTGCTACTTCAACCTTATTAAAATAGCTGCCGTCAAGTTTAGCGCGCTCCACTACAGCATCCGCGATCATCCTGGGTGCCTTGCGCAGCTTCTTTGCCGCTGTCAGTGCAAAGTATGAAGCAAAATCCCCGTTATTGGTATCAGCCGGTATCTCCACGTTCATCTCCAGCTCATCACTCTCGATGAACACGCCTTCGGCTGCCAGTTCCCTGTAACTGTTATTCAGGATGTCCCTTATCTGTGACATCGCATTTTCGATCATGTTTATCATTTGTTCTTTTCCTCCGTTTAATGGTTTTATATTATAGCACTCTGCACAATGATATTCAACTTATCTCCTTCTTAACTGGTGCCCCACCGTAAGGAACAGGTTTACACCTATACCGCAGACTATGGTGAATACACAAAGGATACGTATCAGAACGGGATTTTTCTCCCTTTTTCTGATCACATCCAGCATCATGCATGATACGCATATCATGGCGAAATACAGATATATAAGGGTGCGGTGCCAGGATGAGAACATGGTCGCCGAAAGCATGAGCGACATCCTTACCGCAAAGGCACTGCCCAGAAACCACAGGGATACGAAGCGCCTCTTCATATCGTCAAATATTATAAACAGGGTGACTATCGAAGCTGCCAGAAAAATTATAAGACCGGCCAGTTCCAGTATCTGAAGAATGACTTCCGATCGTTCCCCCGGATACACCGTAGGATAAGAATAATCATATTCCCTCTTTTTACCGATGATAAAATCCTTTACAAAATAGTACGAAGTAAACACGATGTCGGTCAGAAGAGGCAGCGCCGCTACGGCTTTCTGCCACAGCTTCCTCTCCTTCCCGTATCCCGCGATCAGAAGCATAACGGCAAAAAAGAAAAATATCACATCGGGTATCGCGACAAAATGCTCAAACACGAATATACCGCAGAGCATACCTTTTCTTAAAAGGGAAAGATCGGGGGAACTCCGGCATCCAGCGCACCTCTGTTGCGGAACGCACCGCATTACCGGGAGCCGAAAAAGCAAAGGCCATCTCCGCCACCGCTATGATCAGTATGACGGCCTCAAAAGCATCGACAGTCTTTCTCTCCGAATGCGCCAGGCGCTTATATACCACACAACCTGCAATGCAGAGTATGGTAAATACGGCACACAGCTCCGAGTTTGCCGCATAGATAAAAGCAATAACGGAAAGGATGTACTCCCTCATCCCCGGCTTTTCCCCGCGGATAGCCCTGATCTGCGTGGCTATCACATATGATGCCAGGGCAAAGGGCCAGAGATAGTTTAAGCTGGTGCTTATCCAGCCGGCCGAAGCCATATGCATAAAGGGAATGCTCAAACTTGCTCTCAAGGCTTTACTGGTCTTTGTGCTCTGCTTTGTCTTAAGGCAGGTCCTTTTCGACGTACTCTGGCTGGATCCGGATTTTCCCAATGCATATGACGCTTCCTTCGAACACGCGCTGATGCTGCAGGCAAAAGCCCTCAGCGCTGAAAGTGATGATGAAGTCATAGTCTTCGGTGCATCCTATGTTCCTTTCAGTATCGATAATGCGGAAATGGAGAGTGTCCTGGGCCGGAAGACCCAGATTCTTGGCGTGGAAGCCAGCATGGGTATCCCGATACTCATAGATATACTTTATGAAACCGCACAGCCCGGAGACAC
Source organism: Lachnospiraceae bacterium (assembly GCA_017539565.1). GTDB lineage: Bacteria > Bacillota > Clostridia > Lachnospirales > Lachnospiraceae > NK4A136. Next base: position 59,538 of record JAFYCS010000106.1, on the reverse strand, counting down.
TATAGTCTATATGCTGGGCACGGCCAATCACAGCATGGAGGACACGGTAGCCATATGTGCCGCACTTGAATCCGACAAGGAAATGCTCATGTCCTACATCCAGAAACGCGACGGTCTGAAGGACAGCCGCAGCAACCTGATCTGGCGCAAGCTGTATACACTCACGCTGGGCAAGCCCGTTATCTGGGCCGAATCAAAACTTGCCAAAAAGAAGCAGGTATATTCCATCGATTCTTTTGACGAAAACGGAAATATGACCATAGACCGCCCTGTTCCACTGCCGGCCATGGCAGGCTTTACCGGAGCTTATGAATCCATCGAGATGGATGATGTGGATCTTAAGACGGTGGATCAGCTTAACGAATTCTCCGAATGGTGTAAGAAAAACGATATAACCTTTGTCATAGCTTACGCTCCCTACATGGACGTAATAATCATAAATACCGAAGAGCAGCTTAACGAGTTTCAGGATGAAGTCACTTCCTGCCTGCATGTAGATTTTATAAACAGGCTGCAGGACACCATAATGTCAAGGGATTGCTTTTACAATCACCCTTCGCATCTGACAAGCCCTTATGCCAAAGTGTACTCGCACGATCTGGCTGTCGCGCTCAAAAACTACTGTGAGGGAAAACAATGAAATTCATCGAATTAAAGAAGTTATCCAGACAGGATGCATCTTCCCTGCCCGAGGTACGCTACGTACTGCTTGGAGACTGTGCCACCCAGCATCTTGCGCAGGCACTCCGGGGACAGGCCATAGCCTGCGGCCTGCATCTTGATCTTCTGGATACCGATTACGATCAGATACGTGCCCAGATCACCGATCCCGGCTCGGAGCTTTATGCACATAACGCCGAAGGTGTGATCCTGGCCATGTGCACTGAGCGGCTGTACTCCGATTACCACAACACTCCCCTCTCCGTATGGTGCTTATTTTCCGCCCTCAATACTTACATACGCCCCTGCTTATAGCAAGTGCCTGACAAATGCGCTGATCCATGATATAGTATATTTATGGACTACTATAAGAAACAACGTTCCATATTCGTTTATATCATCCCGGCAGCATTAGTGCTCCTGGCTCTTTTCCTTGTGTATAAAAGCGGGCGCAGAAATGCCGTAGCCGGCCTGGGAGAGCCTGTACAGACTCCGGAAAGCGGCCACTTTGAACGCACTGTGGGCCAGTGGAAAATGAGTTTTGATTACGAATATGCTTACGATATTGAAGCACTTGTGATACACACAAAAAACTATCCCGAAACGGATATAGGCGGAAAGCTGGCCCCCAAAGATCTGGCACTGGCATGGGGTACCGTAGCCGCATACAACAAATCCATAGACTTCCACTGGGGACAGTCCGGCCGCTGGTATCACTGGTATGCCGATACCTACGAAGAGATCGCTCCCGCCTGCCTGCCCGGTATCGATGCCGAGACATCCGTATCGATACAATCTGCGAACACCCATATAATAGCTGCCGACAGAAGTGTAAAAAGCACCATAAGCAGGATCCGCCGCGGGGACCATGTGCACCTTAAAGGTTATCTGGTGAATATAAGCGGAAGTGCTCCGGGAGGAAAGACCTTTATCTGGAATTCCAGCACCAGCCGCTACGACAGCGGCAACGGTTCATGCGAAGTGTTCTATGTGACTTCCGCACAGATACTTCCGTAAGGTTTATCCTTACATCTCATACTGGCTGCGGTATAACTTCGAATAGAACCCGCCGGCTTTCAGCAGACTCCTGTGATCACCCTGCTCGATTATATTTCCGTCCTTCATGACCAGAATGGTATCCGCTTCTTTTATGGTGGAAAGCCTGTGTGCGACTATAAAGCTGGTCCTTCCCTTCATCATTCTGGCGAATGCATCCTGTATCTTTAATTCCGTGCGTGTATCGATAGAGCTTGTGGCTTCATCAAGGATCAGCATGGGCGGCAGGGAAAGCATTATACGGCTTATGCATATAAGCTGTTTCTGTCCCTGTGACAGCTGTCCGCCTTCCTCTCCTATCACGGTATCATACTGTTTGGGAAGCTGCATGATAAAGCTGTGGGCATGGGAATTCTTTGCAGCAGCTATCACTTCTTCATCCGTGGCATCCGGCTTTCCAAGGGTGATGTTATCCCTTATGGTACCGGGCTTAAGCCAGGTTTCCTGAAGCACCATGCCATAGTTGGCACGCAGCGACTTCCTTGTATAATCGCGTATGTCTTTTCCGTCTACAGCTATGCTTCCGCCTTTAACGTCATAAAAACGCATAAGCAGATTAATGAGTGTCGTTTTTCCGCAGCCGGTAGGTCCGACGATAGCCACTCTCTCACCGGGCTTAACATTCAGATCAAGACCTGTGATAAGCGGCTTATCCTCGACATAAGAGAACTTAACACCATCAAGCTTAAGTCCTCCCTTAGCCTGCTCAAGCACTGCAGCATCTTCCTTATCCGGGGTCTGGGGCTGCTCATCAGCAAGCTCAAACACCCTGCCTGCACAGGTGATGGCATTCTGCAGTTCCGTTACCACACCCGATATCTCATTAAAAGGCTTTGTGTACTGGTTTGCGTAACTTAGGAATGCGGTAAGGCTTCCGACGCTCAGATGACCACGTATAACAGCGAACCCTCCGAATAGTGCCACCAGGGCATATATCAGGTTATTGACAAAACGTGTTGAAGGATTGGTCAGTGATGAGAAGAATATGGCCTTTAATGCCACCTTCTCAAGCTCTGCATTATTTTCATCAAATGCCGCTGCCGCCTCCGCTTCGTGGGAGAATGCTTTAACGAGCTTTTCATTGCCTATCATCTCATCGATTATGGAAGTCTGTACAGCCTTGGTCACGGACTGTTTCTTAAACAGGCTGGAGGTATTCTTTGCTATAAAGCCCGCAACAAAAAGCGAAAGAGGTGTTAAACAGATGACCACCAGTGCCACCAGTTTATGGATCGAAAGCATTAAAAACAATGTTCCGACTATTGTCAGCAGCCCCGTAAAGAACTGGGTAAAGCCCATGAGCAGGCCGTCGGCAAAGGTATCAACATCAGCTATCAGCCGGCTTAAGCTGTCGCCGGTGGGATGGCTGTCCATATAGGAAAGGGGCAGTTTCTGCAAACGCGCAAATGCGCTCTTTCTGATATCACGCACACTGCAGTATGCCACATGATTATTGCAGGCGTTCATTATCCACTGTCCAAGGGCGGATATGCCGATGATAATGAGCATCCTAAAGATGATCCCCTTTAAAGCTTCCATATCCACCAGTCCCTTATCGATAAGAAGATCCACAGCCTGACCGGTAAGCACCGGCAGATATAAAGATAACAGCGATGATACCGCCGCAAAAAACACTGAACACAGCATAAAGAACCAGTAGGGCTTAAGGTAGTGCAATATGCGGCGTATAATCTTAGCATTACTTCGCATATTCATCACCTCCGAACTGGCTGTTGTATATCTCCTGATATACGCTGCAGCCTTTCATAAGCTCATCATGGGTCCCGAGTCCCACTGCGTGACCATCATCAAGCACCAGTATCATATCTGCATGCATTATCGATGCGCTTCGCTGTGAAACTATCACGGTGGTAGGCGCATCCTTCATCTCCTTTACAGCCTTGCGGAGTGCCGCATCGGTTGCATAATCAAGTGCCGAAGTGGAATCATCCAATATGAGTATCGCCGGCTTTCTGACAAGCGCCCTGGCAATAGCCAGCCTCTGCTTCTGTCCGCCGGAGAAGTTGCTGCCGCCCTGGGCTACCCTGTAGTCGAGACCGCCTTCCTTTTCCATCACAAAATCATATGCCTGGGCCATCTTAAGGGCCTCTTCCATGTCTTCATCCGTGGCATCCTTCCGGCCCCAGCTCAGGTTCTCCCTTACAGTACCGGTAAACAGCACACTCTTCTGAGGTACCACAGCTATGCGTCTTCTTAAAGATGCCTCTTTATACTGCGAGACATCAGTCCCGTCAACATACACATTTCCCCCCGTTGTATCATAAAAGCGGGGGATCAGATTGATAACACTGCTCTTTCCCGATCCGGTACCGCCTATAACGCCAAGGGTCGCTCCCGCAGGCAGTTTAAAGCTGATACCGCTTATGGCATCCTCCGCGGCATCGACATATCTGAAAGATACATCTTTAAATTCAAGTTCCGCAGCTCCCGACTCATTCGCATATTCCTTATCGCCGTCTTTCATGGATGACTTGATATCCATGACCGAAGATATACGGCTTCCGCAGGCCAGTGCCCTTGAAAGCTGTACGATAAGATTAGCCAGTTTGATAAGCTCCACAAGTATCTGTGACATGTAATTTACCAGCGCAACCACGGCACCGCGGCTTAAGCGCCCCGTATCCACGGCAATACCGCCCTGATATATCAGATAGCAGAGTCCCAGGTTTATCAGGACAAAAGTTACGGGATTTAAAAGTGCAGATATCTTTCCTGCCAGTATCTGCATGCGCACCAGTGCATCATTGGAATTTCTGAAGCCTTCCTCCTCTTTTTCCTCAAGGCCGAAGGCGCGGATGACACGTACACCGCCTATGTTCGATCTGGCCGCTGCAGTAACCTTATCCAGGTCATTCTGCACCTTTTTATGCATGGGTACCGTGATCAGCATGATACCGTATACGACCAGGGAAAGGGCCAGCACCGTGACCACAAAGATCAGCGCTGCCTTAACATCAATGGTAAAGGCCATTACCACTGCACCGAACACGATAAAGGGCGAACGCAGGAACAGACGCAGGCTCATGTTAACACCGCCCTGAAGTGTATTGATATCACTGGTAAGGCGGGTGATCAGCGTGGAGGTCCCGGTCTTATCGAGCTCCGCATATGAAAGTGTCTGTACATGGGAGAACACCGCGGATTTGACCTTTGCAGAAAAGCCTACCGCAGCCCTTGCCGAAAAGAACTGTGCAGTCAGCGAACAGACCAGTCCGATAAATGTCAGTGCCGCCATCAGCAGCACCCTCTGTATAATGTAGCCCTCATCCCCATTCGGTATGCCGACGTCTATTATCTGCTTGACAACCAGAGGAATGAACAGCTCAAATGAGGCCTCCAGCAATTTAAACAGAGGCCCCAGCACACATTCTTTTTTATATGAACCGAAATATTTCCAAAGATTTTTCATGATCCTATTATCAGTCTGTAATAATCCCCTTCAAAATTTTTAAATCCCAGCTTTTCCAGAACTCTTACGGATGCTGCGTTTTCCTTTTCCGCCCGCGCAAAGAAGCAGTTATGTCTGAGAACATCTGTCCCGTATCTTAATATGGCGCGGCATACTTCCGTACAGTACCCCTGCCCCCACAGATCCTCGGCAAAGCAGAATCCCAGCTCATCACATTTATCATCAAACATCCAGTCATAGGGAAACTTCTCCCTGTTGATATCCGTGCGGTGTTCAAGTCCGGCTTCTCCGATAAGCCTGTCTGTCACCTTATCAAATACTCCCCACATTCCGTATCCGTATTCACCGTATATCATTTCCACATATCGTCTCTGATACTCCGTCTCCTCCTCAATATCCAGGAGCGGCTCAATGAAATCCGTCATATGGGGACTGTTATATAACTCAAACCTCGCAGGTACATCTTCCGCTGTGATCTCCCTGAGATAACAGCGCGCAGTCTCCAGGATTATCCCTTTATTCCTTTCCTGCATCGGCAGGCTCCGATCCCGTAAGCAGCATCGCGATATCTTCAGCAGTACGTTCCCCGTCGATCACTTCCAGCAGCAGTCCTGCATATCTATCTGTCATCTGTATTGCCATGCTCATGGAACGGTTCATGTATTCCTCTATGGCATCAGCTTCTTCATCAACAGCCATACTGATGGAATTCTTGTATATCAGGCCTCCCTTTCCGGGTTCTATCGCAAAGCTTCCGTCTGTAAGATAAAAGTTCAGCAGCGCCATAGCTGCATACAGTTCGTATTCGGTCTGAGCAGGTATCTCCTTAGCAAGATTGATGATGCTGACAAAGAACTGCAGTTCATCGCCCTCCTGTGTAGGCATGAACAGGAACTCTCCGTCTGCCTGTGTCCCTTCTTTTGCCAGAGAAGGAAATACGGCAGTAAGTATCTCCGGCTGGTCTTCCGTTTCCTCTGCGATCAGGGCAGCGATAAGTTCTTCCTGAAACTCGCTTTCTATCTTCTTTAACAACGTATGTCTTAATTCTTTCAAATCAGCCATTATCTTTACCTCCTACGCTACTTTTGTTTATCAGAACGTGATCTTCTTCGCAAGGTCTGCTTCTTTCGGCCTGTTTTTCTTATGTCCCGGTCCTAAGTATCTGTAATAAAGCCCGAAACCTTTTATCAGCTGTACATAATATTCACCGTGCTCTCCCCCCGCATTCGCCAGTTCGATCATCTTCTTTGCATATCTCTTTGCAAAAGCATCCGCTGCATCGGAGGGTGAGGCAAATCCGACGGACGCTGCGACCCTGCGCCTCAGCTGGTTCTTGAGCGTCTCTTTATCTGCCGTCGCTTTTACCTTCTTATCCTTTATCAGTTTATCCGCCTGTTCGTCTATCTTAAAGTGTTTATCAAACAGATAATACTTGTTTGAACGTTTACGGCGGTTTTCCACTACCCTGTTAACGATACCGCCCGCAAACTGAACGGCACCTATTACCGCTCCTACGGGTGGACATACAAACAGGGCGGCCACCGTTGCTCCTGTCAGGGCCAGCTTTGTAAACGTTGACTTAGCCCTGCTGTCCGATATCCTGTCCTGCAGGCGGTACATATTTTTCTCAAATTCCGCACTCTCACCTTTTTTCTTCTTAGCCGCTACGAGCTTTTTAAGCTTCTGCGATGCTTTCATCCTGTGATATTCATCTCTTGTCATGGAAACGGTATGAACGGCCTGCAGCGCCAGATCAGCTACTACAAGCGCGGATGAATATTCAGTTCCTGTTAAGAAATACTCCTCACCTGTAAAAACTTTTGCCAGGTTCGCTCCCTTAGAGGCCGTGGACGCAACGGATGAAAGCAGTCCAAGCCCGTTTTCGGTAAAATCCGCCCAGCTCATACTCTCTGCTCCGTCTATAAGTGCCATCACGCCAAATATAAATCCCATAACGCCGCCGAAGGTACCAGCGAATGCATTTGCCGGATTCATAACACCTAAGATCGACTTGCAGGTCTCTTCATTGAAGCCAAGCACCTTCTCCTTTACAAGCTTGGTAGCCTTAAATGCCCCCCCTCCTATATCGCCCGTCATTCCGGACAGATACTGCTTGGCATCGCCTTTTTTAGAAGCTTTCTTTGCCCCGGCTCCTTCCACGGACTCCCTGACCTCAGCAAGATTCTTTTTCTCTATCCTGCCGTCTAACTCCTGCATAGCTGTCAGTTCATCCCCTGCCTGTTCACGCAGTATATCAAGCTGCTCTTTCAGGCTCTTTTTTATATTTTCTTTCTTTTCCTTTTTCAGTTTTTCAAGGATCTTCTTCCCTTCCTGCAGCTTTCTGTACAGAGCTGTTAAGTGTATCTTTTGCTCCTTCTGGTTCTCCGTCAGGCGGTTATCATTGCGGATCACATCTTCCCTTTTTGACATAAGCTCCGCGTTCTGCGTTGCCGTCTGCAGCAGAGGACGTGTGCGCGTAGCTATAGCCATCGCCTGGCTTAACTTGTTCCAGTATATGTATCCGCCGGAAAAGCGTGAATAAAACTTAAGCTTAATTGCTATCATCTGGTTTTTAAAAGCGCTGACATCCGGCTCGTATGTCGTCTGTGACTCTCCGAACCCCTCTATGCTGGGATTGATCCTCTCGCGTTTTTCCACAAGATAATATATATACAGCCTCTCCCGTCTGCTTAAGGAAAACAGGCTGTTGATGATATCCGAGCGGTCCGTAGTCCCGCCGAAACATGCCATATAACCGCCGTTATTGAAGTTACGCATTACCCAGGTATCGATCTCGGAAAGCCCCGTAAGCTGCTTGGCACTGAGTCCCTCTCCGTCTTTTTCTTTTGATACCGGGGCATCGGCCGGCAGGGCTTTACCCTCTATTTTATATGTCTTTTTCAGCAGATCATCGGCTATCTCATTCTTAAATACATCTTTGTGGCCACCGGTTTTTTTAAGCCTGTCAATAAACAGGATCTGTGAACGGATATTTTTATACTCATTAAGGACATGCAGAACCTTCGGATCGATCTTTTTGTCATCCGTATGTGTCTGTCTGTAAATAAGTATATCTTCCTCACAGGATCTTAATGCATTCCAGCGCCGGCGAAGCTTTTCCTCCGCCGAACCTATCATATCCTTTCCGATCTTTTTGCTGAATGCCGTATAGTATTTTGAAAAGCGCTTAACATTCTCACTTGCTCCTTTTTTGCGCTCATTCACACGTTCCTCAGAAACAGGCCCCGGATCTGCCTCATCGCCGGCTGCACCGGCGAAGCTGCTGCGCAGTAACACCCGTATGTCCCTGACATTTTTCTTACGCCCGTCAGCCTTTTTCCCACTCTTATCTATATGTGTCTCGTTATAATGGATACATGCTTCAGAAAGCGACAACAGCAGAAGAATGCCCTGATCCGAATCAAGAGATTTTTTTTGGATGATAAACTGCATTACCTTATCGGCAGCGTCATAAAGGTTTTTCCATTCTTCCGAATGTTTCCCCTCATTATCAATAATAATATTATTTAAACAGGTGCGCAGAAGCTCCTTATTTAATGTCAGCTTTATCTCCCCGGGTCCATCCTGCTCATCCTTCAGGATATTTCCGTTCAGGGATCCCTGTTTCTGCCGGTCTTCAATATTACTGAGTGTAAATTGTCTGCTGTACCGGTCTTCTTCCTTTTCCCGGTTTACATTGATCAGACTTGATGCTGTTAGAGTTTTCCTGACTTCTTCGTCTTTCTCTTTCATATTGCCTCCTGTCGATCACAAATAGTAGGGGGGGTAGATACCGTGAGACTTTCTTTACGGAACCATTATTGCCTTTGCCATATTTTCCGCACTTTCCTTACCGGTGAATATCTCAAGCAGCTTAAGCCCGAAAGCCACGGAAGTTCCCATGCCGCGGGAAGTGATGATATGTCCGTCAACTACAACGGGATCCGTACAGGTATCAGCGCCTTTAAGCTCTCCCTCAAGCCCGCCGTAGCAGGTTGCCTTCCTGCCGTTTACTATCCCAAGATGTCCAAGTATTGTAGGCGCGGCACAGATAGCAGCAACATATTTACCTGCAGCATCAAATTCTTTCACTTTTGCTTTAAGCGCTTCACAGGCTTCCTCATTCCGGGTTCCCATTTTACCGCCGGGCAGTATGAGCATATCCATCTGATCCAGATCCGTATCCTCTATCAGAGCGTCCGCCATGACATCGATCCCGTGAGAACCGTGTATCTCTTTCCGCCCCATGATAGATACGGTTGTAACATCTATACCGCCTCTTCTTAATATGTCGATGGGGGCCATAGCCTCCACTTCTTCGAAACCGTCTGCCAGAAATACCGCTGCCTTCGCCATATCACATCTCCTTTATCCTTTTGATAGCCGCTACAGTGTTCTCAAAACTTCCGAACGCCGTAAGACGGAAATAATGTTCACCGGAAGGTCCGAATCCCGAACCGGGAGTGCCCACAACACCTGCCTTCTCCAGAAGATGATCGAAGAACTCCCAGCTGGTCATATTATCGGGAGTCTCCAGCCAGATGTATGGTGCGTTGATGCCGCCGGATACTTTGTAACCTGCTTCCGTAAGGCCTTCCCTTATGTAAGCTGCATTCTTCATATAGTATGCAACCTGCGCCTTTAACTGTTCCTTACCTGCAGGAGAATAAACAGCTTCACCGGCACGCTGGATGATATAAGGAGCACCGTTATATTTGGTGCCGTGTCTTCTTGCCCAAAGTGCATGAAGTTTAACTCCGTCAGCTTCGAGTTCTTTGGGGATAACTGTATATCCAAGACGGAGTCCCGTAAATCCCGCATTCTTAGAGAATGAATGTATCTCTATCGCGCAGTTTCTTGCACCTTCACATTCATATATACTGTGAGGTACATCCTCCTCCGAAATATATGCCTCATATGCTGCATCATAGATTATAACAGCTTTATTCTTATTTGCATAATCAACCCATTCCTGAAGCTGTGCTTTTGTAATTGTCGCACCTGTGGGATTGTTGGGAAAGCACAGATAGATAAGATCCGGTTTCTCCGCAGGCAGCTGGGGTGCAAAGCCGTTTTCCTTAAGGCAGGGCATATAGATCACATCCGACCAGACACCGGTCTTCTCATCATAGGTACCGGTGCGGCCCGCCATTACGTTGGTATCAACATATACAGGGTACACAGGATCACATACAGCCACTTTACAATCCTTATCGAATATCTCCTGTATGTTTCCGCAGTCGCCCTTTGCTCCGTCTGAAACAAAGACTTCATCGGGAGACACCTCGCAGCCTCTTGCCTTATAATCATTCTCTGCTATGGCATTACGCAGAAACTCATAACCCAAATCCGGTGCGTATCCGTGAAATCCCGTTGTCGAAGCCATCTCATCTACCGCACGGTGAAGTGCATCGATGATGATCGGAGCGATAGGCTGCGTAACATCACCAATACTTAGTCTGATGATCTCCTTCTCCGGATGCTTCTCTGAAAACTCCCTCTGCTTTCTTGCCACTGTAGAAAACAGATAACTGCCGGGTAACTTAAGATAATCCTGATTTGCTTTTAACATAATTCCACCTCTCCTTCAAAGACCACCCTTGCAGGACCGGTCATATATACACAATTATCCTCTTCCTTCCATTCTATGAAGAGTTCTCCTCCGGGAAGACTGACTGTAACGCTTCTTCCCGTCTTTCCGTTAAGTATGGAAGATACCACCGATGCACAGGCTCCGGTACCGCAGGCTAAGGTCTCCCCCGTGCCGCGCTCCCATACACGCATACGCTGGTGACTCTCATCGATGACCTGGATGAATTCGGTATTAACAGCTTTGGGGAATGCCGGATGATGCTCATGCACGGGTCCGATATGCTCCATGTCTATATCATCAACACTGTCTACATAAGTTACTGCATGGGGATTGCCCATGGACACGCAGGTCACACGGCATTCCCATTTATCTCCCTTACCGTCATCGAGTTTTATAAGACGGTCTTTGATCCCTTCCTTATCATCGGCAAACTGTGTGCTGTCCACCGGGATCTTCTCCGGATCTAATACAGGCTCACCCATATTTACGGTAACGGTATCTACCTTTCCGTCTTTTAAATGGAGGGTCAGCGTCTTTACACTTCCGCCGCTTATTATCTTTACGGGGTTCTTATCCGTAAGGCCGTAATCATATACGTACTTTGCAACGCAGCGTATACCGTTTCCGCACATCTCCGAGCGGCTGCCGTCGGCATTGTACATCTCCATCTCAAAGTCTGCTTCATCTGATGGATTGATGAAGATCACGCCGTCTCCGCCTATTCCGAAGTGGCGGTCACTTAACCTTCTTACCACTTCCGGCTTGTTCTCCACTTTTTCCCTGCTGCCGTCAACGTATACATAATCGTTGCCGCAGCCCTGCATCTTAACGAATTTCATTTAACTCTGCATTCCTTTCTTCCCAGGGTATCCATATCCGGTTGGTACGGTCATAAGCATAAACATGATCCAAACCGTTTATCTCTATCCAGGATTTTACCATTTCTTCATAATCCGGCCACTCAGGGCTCCACAGTGCCCACTCATCCGGCGCCTGTCCCGAATGTCCGTTTATTGTCTTGTAATGTTTATTCGCAGCGATCTCATAAGCCTCCATCTGATAGATATAATAATCCCAATCATGCAGCTCCGGATCTACGATATAGAAGCACTTCATATCCTCCGGCGCATCGGGGATCGTGGCGTCATATGCGATCTGATTTTTGGGAATAAAGTTTTCTTTATACAGGCCGCCACGCATGATCTGTGAAAAAAACAACAGCAGCGCCAGCAATGCAATGGACCAGGCCGGCATTCTTTTTAACAGTTTTTCTCCCCAGACCGCACAGATGATCGCCATGGGAAATGTTAGCCATAAATAAACCCTTCCCATAGCGCGGATCGTGCTTAAAGGCGGAAGTATCACCTTTATCAGGCTCCACAAAGACTTACGTTCCTCTCCGAATCCCATGGGTAATATCATACATATAAATATGCTGATATATATACAGCGGACAAAAAAGCCTTCGGATTTCCCTATCTTATTCCCTTTCACAAGGATCATGATAAATATCACTAAGAACAACGCAAGCAGCACAACGGAAAAACCGGCATTATCGTCCAGATCCATCTGTTCCCATCCTATTTTTTCTATCAGCCACCCAAGCATTACATTTTTTACAGTAACATTGAATAATACGTGAGGCTGGGGATAAAACACCTCCTTGTATCCGCCCATCTCTCCCAGGACAGGCAGATAGATCCGCAAAAAAGGGATGTATAAAACAACAAACCAGACGATATAGGCAATAATATCGATCCCTATCTTCTTTACTTCATCCAACGCCTGTGTGATAAAGCTTTTTAAACTCCTGATCTTTCCGATCAGCAGGACAAGCAGATAAACACAGACAAAGAGTCCCGTAAGACATGCCCAATACCACGCAGTGTATGTAAGAAGCGCAAACCACCCGATCGTGAGGAACGCATATATATTTCTTTTGATCCTGTTATCCCTGAAACGCCGGAATCTCAAAAACAGCACAAAAAGCACCGGCATCATTCCTATCGCCATAAGCTGCGGATGATATGACTGGGCGGAAAGGGCACAAGAATATGAGAACGCTATTGTACCGAGCATACTCCAGACTCTGCCTGTACCAAGTTCATTGTGCAGCAGATAATACATTGTCAGGCTTCCCATCAAATGCATTACAAAGAGTGTTATCTCAAATGCATAATAAACATTTATACCGGCTAATCTGAAAACCGAATGGATCAGGCCAAATCCAAGCATCATATCCGAATATCCCAGGACATTTTCAGCCGGATAATAAAACGGCAGCTCGGCAAGGCCCTCATTTCCCAGGATCACCTGCCACCAGTGCTCGGTGATCAGATTGCAGAAAAGTCCGTCACCCAGATTCCCAAGCATATAATCCGTAAAAATAATATTACGAAAGAAAAAAACATCACATATGACAATAACGGATATTGCTATTATCGCGTATATTACTGCCTTTCGCATTTGAAGTTCTTTCTCGTGTACCTGAACTTCTTCCTCATGCATCCGAAACTTCTCCTGACGTGTCTTTACTTAATCTGTTCTCAGCTGTCCATCAGCGTCAGCACCATCTGTGCGCTCTCGACCAGTCCCGTTCCGCTCTCCATACTGCATTTCTGCAGATAGCGGTGTGCCTCTTCCTCACTCATATGGTTACGGTCCATAAGTACCGCCTTTGCCTTGTCGATGATCTCCTGTTCTTCGGCGCTGCGCTTTTTAGGCATGCTCCGCAGCTTCTTTTTCCTCCTGGCCTGCCTGCCCAGCATCATGCCAAGGGTGGAATAAAGATCCACGGTCTTTAAAGGCATGGTAAGAGCCACTACTTCCTCTGGCACGCCTTCTTCAACAAGCGAAGCCGATGCGATCAAAAGCATCTCAAAACCCCGGGGAAGATACTCCTTGAGTTCCGAGTATATCATATCGGGATACTTATATCCATAGATAATGATACCTCCACCCAGGTTATCCGCCTCGGTAAGAGCCTGGGCACCTGTAGAACACAATGCGTCCACATCATAGCCGCCCTTCATCAGTATGCCCCTTATGGCTCTGCCTTCTTCTGTTTTTCCAAACAGAACTATCAGGCTCATATTTAATATTTAAAAAGATATCTGTCTACTTCCCACTGGGAAACCTGCGCACTGTATTCCATAAATTCCTTTTTCTTGCATGCAATATATAAAGGTGCCGCGTGTTCTCCCAATGCATCCTTTACAAGTTCATCCTTGTCAAGTTCCCTTATAGCATCCATCAGATTGGTGGGCAGGTATTCAAGCCCCATGGCTTCCATTTCCGCAGGGGTCTTGGAAAGCAGATTCTCCTCAACCGGAGCCGGAGGATCGATCTTGTGTTCTATACCGTCAAGTCCTGCACGCAGTACCACCGCCATGGCCAGATAGGGGTTGGCTGATGAATCGGGACTTCTTAATTCTATTCTTGCCTTTGCACCTTTATTGGCAGGTATTCCCAGTAAAGGCCCTCTGCCTTTGCCGCTCCAGCTTATCCATACGGGAGCATCAAAGCCCGGTACCAGTCTCTTATATGAATTAACAAGGGGATTGAGCACTGCTGTCATACCCTTGATATGCTTAAGCACACCGCCTATGAACCACATTGCTTCCTGACTTATGCCATAAGGTGAATTGTCATCCCTGAAGATATTCTCACCATTTCTGTGAAGCGACATATTAAGATGCATACCCGAACCGTTGTTGCCGTACTTGGGCTTGGGCATAAAGGTTGCATGCTGACCGTGCCTGCGGGCAATGGTCTTTACTGCCATCTTAAATGTAACAACGTTATCGGCTGTCTTAAGCGCCTCATCATGACTGAAATCGATCTCGTGCTGGGCAGGCGCCATCTCATGGTAAGAAGACTCAATGTCAAAGCCCATCTCTTCAAGGGTGAGCACCATATCACGCCTTGCATTCTCACCGCCGTCGATGGGGCCTATATCAAAATATCCCGCACGCTCCTGCTCTTCTGTCTGGGTCGTAGGCTGTCCGTCCTCGTCCGTGCGGAAAAGGAAGAATTCACACTCGGGTCCAACATGGAAGGTATAGCCCATCTCTGCAGCCTTTTCTACGGCGCGCTTGAGCACACGTCTGGGATCGCCTTCAAAAGGCTTTCTGTCCATCGTATACACATCGCAGAGCATACGGGCAACCTTTCCGCTCTGGGGTCTCCAGGGCAGTATCACCCAGGTATCGGGATCGGGATAAAGATACATATCCGACTCACCCAGTCTTTCAAATCCGTCTATGGTGGAGCCGTCAAACATGACCTCATTATTGAGCGCCTTCTCAAGCTGGCTTGCCGTGATAGCCATATTCTTAAGATTCCCGAAAACATCGGTAAACTGCAGACGGATGAATTCAACGTTCTCTTCCTCTGCAAATGCCAGTATCTCTTCCTTTGTGTATTTCATAAGCCCTTCCTTTCATGATCCGTCCTTAAGCGGATCCTTTTGTTTGTCTCTGCACCGTCCAAAAAAGCGCAAAGGGCACCCTTGCACGGGCACCCCTTTGTGTCAACTCATGTGATTATACTTTAAGCTTTTACTTGTGTCAACGCGATAATCTGCTACTCCGGTCTGGTGGGTGCACCCATTTCCTTTAATTCTTTTTTGCGTTTGTACATCATATGATCAGCACGTTCAAAAACGTCATGAAGCTGCTCATCTTCCTGTTTCAGAGCAGAATATCCTATCGATATCACCACGTCCCCTGTTTTGATATTCTCCTCCACTTTACGGTTAAACTCGGGTATGGTTTCGTTCATGGTATCGAAGCCCTTCTCCTTAAGGATGACCGTAAACTCATCACCGCCTATCCTGAATACCGCACCATGAGGAAAATATTCGCAGATCATTTTGCTGGCATCTTTGATAAGCTTGTCTCCCGCCGCGTGTCCCTGGGTATCATTGATCAGCTTAAGCCCGTTAACGTCACACACGATAACAGCCAGATTGCCGATCTCCTTATTCTTTATTTTTTCGTTCAGATCCGTTTCAATATATGAATAAGCATTCTTATTCCTTACGCCCGTCATGGAATCCGTATTGGCCATGGTATGAAGGTTTTTACTCTTTTCCTTCTCGTCTTCGAGCTTATTGTACGACAGCACTCCGAATTCCACGATCAGAATAACAGCAAACAGCAATACCAGTACCAGTATGGCTATGATCAGATTACGGCTTGCGGCCATGCTCTTTTCGCTTATATCACGGATCGTATCATGGATAACACTCTCGCGGATCAATACCGCCATCTTCCAGTCCGTACCTGTGATAGGCACGTAACAGAGCGTTTCTTCTGCGCCGTCCGCCGTAAATGTTATGCTTCCCTCGATGCCTTTTGAAAAGTTATCGCGGTTTGAATTCCATTCATCATCAGGGATCACTCCTTTGACAGCCTCAAAAAGATTCTTTTCGGCTATATAAGGTCCCAGTTCGGTACCGGAGAGGTTTTCTCCGTTTTGGGAATACAGGGCGAAATGCGTTCTGCCCTGATCGTCAAACGCCAGCAGGTCGACTATTTCCTTAATGTCTATCTGGACAAAGCAGGCTTTGATGTTCTTACCCATCAGTTTTATCCCCTGCGCAGGCGCCGCAAGACATAGCCGCTTTGAAGAACCGTACATCAATACGGTACTGATATCTCTTTCATCCATCTTTTCTTCCGCCAGGAATGAATGTCTGCTGCCGCCTGTATAAGTTGTATACCGCGTATAAACAACATTGTCGGAATCCACCACTGCAAAGCGGTCCAGTGACAGCAGGGATTTTATCCTTCCTATGGATAAACGCAGATCTTCCTGGGTTCTTATGTCCTCATCGGCAATAAAGGCCATAGCCTTTTCCATCTGGTCAAAGTTGTTGTTGATCAGGTTGGTGATGGTCTTTGCGCGGCGGTCCGCCATCGCTTCCAGATAAAATTCGCTCACTGCGGAGACGGCTTCGTTCGTAGCGGAGTTTGTCATCTTTGAAGACCATAAAGTACTTACCACCAGTATAGCCATTATCAGGACACTTCCGATAACAGCCGTAAAAACAAAGGTTTTCTGTGTGATCCGTTTTTTCTTTTTCATAAGACATCTCCATACAGCAGTTCAAGCATCATCGCTGCATCCTTCTGATAGATCACTGTTGTTATCTCGTTCGTCTTTTCCGGGAACAGCTCTCCGGGTTTATTACCATCCGCTATCTTCACCGCGATCTGAAGCGTATCAAAACCTATCGAATAGCAATCCTGCACGCCAAGGCAGTATATAACGCCGTCTTTCAGATAATGCAGCGCTTCCTGATCGTGATCCATACCCACTATCACCGCAGGGCTGTTCTTTTCCGTTATGGCTCTGGCCGCACCAACGGGATTGCTCATATTGCAGCAGATGATACCATCCAGATCCGGACAGTCCTCAAGGATCTTCAAAGTAAGCTCATAAGCCAGGTCGATGGAATCCATATCGTACTCGGTAGCGACTATCTGCATGTTTTCATACTTTGCAATGGTATCGGCCGCTCCTCTTGCCCTGTCTTCGTGACATGGAGCCCCCTTGCTTCCCACAAGGATCGCAACTTTTCCCTTATATCCCAGCTTTTCGCAGAGTGCCTCCGTCAGATCCGCGCCGTCCTCATAATTATGGGTATTTCCGACATAGGCTATCCTCTTACACCCCTCTGCTGCGTCAGAGCTGGAGAATGTCATAACCTTTGTACCTTTTGAAACCATTTCATCTAGAACAGGTGATATGATATCCTCATCTGCCACATCAACGCCTATAACATCATATCCGGCATTTTCCGCCATAAGGAGCCTGCGGGTCTGGTCTTCCGCAGATGCCCCATCCGGCGCCATATATTCATAAGTAACGGTTATCCCTTTTTCAAGGAACTGCCTCTGGGCGTCTTCCATGCCCAGAGCCACCGCATCCCACCAGGGATGAACTGTTTTATATGTGAAATAAAAGTTATAACTGTCCCTTGCCGGCTCATAGTTATCCAGTTCATGATCAAAGTCTACAGCGGTACTGACAGCAGTGTCAGCTGCTGTGCTTTCTGCCGGCTTATCCGTATCTGCGCCTCCTTTTTCAGGCGCGGCGGTGCAGGCCGTCAGGCATAGCAGCGCAGCCGGTATCATTGTCAGTAAACCTTTTAATTTTACGGATCTCCCCATAGTCTATCCCCTCTGAGTGTTATGAATGATCAGACTCTAAAAACTCCGGTGACCTGCTCTGCAAGAAGCTTACCAAGCTTTCTCTGATTCTCCGCATCCATATGACATCCATCCGAATCACTTGCAGCAACATGCTTTGACGCATCAAAGAAAGTACAGTCATACTTGTCCGCAAGCAATGCATACCATTCGGGAAGTTCCCGCGAAAGCTTCGTCGCATTTTCATAGCCGAAGCTGTCACCAAGCCATGAATCTTTGATGGCTTCCGATATATGAGGCGGTGAAACCAGTATCACTTTGAAGCTGTTGTCGCACCTGAAGCGGTTATATGACTGGATCTTCTCAAGCATGATCTGCATTTCCCCTGCTATATCCATGGATGAATATGCAAATTTTCTTTTGCAGTCATTGGATCCCAGCATGACGATCACTGCATCGAGTGGGCTGTGGCTCTCAAGACAGGGCCCTATATATTTAAGTCCGTTCTTCTCGCCTTCAGCGGGATCATCAGTTGCGATAGTGCGTCCGTTCTGGCCTTCTTCGATCACCGTATATCCGTCCCCAAGAATATCCTGCATCACCATGGGCCATCTTGAATCCTCCGGAAACCGTGTTCTTTTATCGGGATCATATCCCCAGGTCAGTGAATCACCGAAACATAATATCCTTTTTTTAGACATTTATTACCTCCGAAAACACAACGGACTTTCTTTTCGTCCCTGAACATTTTATATGAATTACTGCCCTACTCATTCTCCGGCTTATAATCGGGATTAAGCCTTTTTAATACTTCCCTGACTTCGGGTAACGCTTCGATCAAAACCTCCACGCACCTGGGATCAAACTTTACCCCTTTATCCTCTTCTATCATCTCCACTACCTTCGACAGAGAAAATGCCTGCTTATAAATACGCGGCGATGTCAATGCGTCGAATACATCCGCAACGGCCATGATACGCGCAGATAACGGTATCTCTTCTCCCTTCAGGCCTTCGGGATATCCCTTACCGTCCCATCGTTCATGATGGTACGCCGCCATATTACGCGCTTCACGCAGATAACTTTCACCTTCCACTTCACTGATGGCCTTGTCGATGATCGTTTTCCCCCAGGTGGTATGGCTTTTCATTATATCAAACTCTTCATCCGTCAGCGCCCCTGTTTTATTCAGGATAGCATCCGGTATATGGATCTTTCCCACATCATGAAGCGGAGCGGATTTGATAACATCCTCCATATATTGCGGAGTCAGTATCTCTTTATAATAGCCTCTACGGATCAGGCCCTCCATGATTATCTTCACATATGCCGCAGTCTTTTGTATATGGGCTCCCGTATCCGAATCACGTACCCCGACCATATCAGCCATAAGCACCATCAGCCCGTTCTGCATTTTCAATGTATTCTCTGCATACTGCCGGATATCGCTAAGCTGTTTTGCCATATCCGTTTCCATCCTGCTGACCGTATTATACAGAGCACCGATCTCATTCCGGGAGCGTATCTTAAGCCTTTTAAGCTTATCGACACTCTCTTCCATGGCCTCCTGGTCACCGATATTTTTAATAAAATCCTCAGAAGCTTTAGTGACACTTGTTATCGGATAGATAATGAATCCTTCTATCGTGCTTATATATATGATCGTGATGACAATAGTAAATACAGCTGCAAACGTTACTATCGCGCGTACATACAGGTTCTGTTCCGCGATGATATCATTGATATCGATCTCTGCGCATAAAAGACCGGCCGGCTTTCCGCTGCTGTCAAATATGACCCTGTAACCGTTCAGCATATGTCCGTATTCAGAAGAATTACCGTCAAGAACAGAACATTCCCTGTTTGAGTTCTTCACTGCATCCTGAAGGATAAGAAGAGTGTCTTCTTCGAAGCTTCCGTTTTCACAGGGTGTCCCCATATATGTATAGCTGCCGCCGTTTGACAGTTCTTCCTCTGTTTTTGTATTTATCGCATATGTAATACTGCGGATATCATTTATGTCTTCAAAATATACAGCATACAGATATTCGATATCAGAGTTTTCCTTTATCCTGTTCAAACTCTCTCTCATGTCTTCATATCCGCCGGACATCTCACGCTTCGCTATCATATCTCCGAAATCATAATCTGTCGTGATACTGTACGCATAATCCAGAACGGTGGTCACATACTTTTCATAGCTTTCGGTCACGCTGTTTCTGAAAAGGTAAAATCCGATCAATACAACAGCTATAGTCAGGATAAATATCGCAACAACAGCATTCAGGGCTGCGACCACCTTTATGCTTATTCCTTTATGATTTTCATCTTTCAGCTTTGACATAAACAATTCCTATTCCGCCTGCCACAGTTGCCGTTTTATTTTGTCAGAACATTACCATATGGTCCTGCCGCCATCCAGTACCACCGTGGAGCCGGTCATATAAGTAGCTGCATCACTGATCATATAAAGGATGGTGCAGACATATTCATCCGGGCGGCTCATCCGTCCCAGGGGAATGAGCTGTGATATCTTTGACTGAAATTCCGGATCCTGACCGTTCTCGAGACTGGCGGGGCAGAGTGTGTTGACTCTTATGCCCTTATCTGCCCAGTATACCGCCAGGTATTTGGTAAGACCGATAAGTCCGTGCTTCACAACAGAATAGGATACAGGCTTGATGGTCTGCTGATCCTCAGGTACTCCTTCTTTTCTGTATATACGCTGGTCGGGAGCGATCAGTCCGTAATCCGAAGAGATATTTAATATCACGCCGCTCTTCTGCTTTTCCATCACCTCGCCGAACACCTGGGCACAGAGCATGGCACCGGTAAGTCCCACTGCTATATCCTGATCCCATATATTGACGGGAAATTCATGAAAACGCATAGCTCCCAGATTTTTAGAACCGCCTTCCACCTTTGGATTGTTGGCTGCATTATTTATCAACACATCGATATGCCCGTATTTCTCAAGCAGTTCATCACGCACCTTCTCAAGTGCTTCGCGGCTGGTTATATCCGTAACAAAGCATTCTATCTTTGTATCCTCTCCATATTCCTCAGTAACACTGTTCTTAACGCGCTCCATCCCCTGAGGCACTATATCAAGAAGTACGGCTATACCGCCCCCTTCAACTATCGCTTCGGTATGCTTCATACCTATGAGTCCGCCGCCGCCGGTGACTATACATACTTTGCCGGGAATCTCGAATCGGTTCGTGTATATTTTTTTCATTAATGTTTTCCTCCGGTTATTTATCACACTGATACTGTTTTTTTCGTTGCTGCAGACTCCTTCAGGGCAAGCGCCATCTGCAGGCTGGTTATACCGGCCTGCAGCGGTATCTTAGGTTCCCTGTCATTCTCTATGCAGTCAAAGAAATCTTTAAGTTCTTCGATGAACATATCGTTCCTTATAAAGTCATTCTCTTTCCATACTTCCACTTCGCCGTCGCCGATATACTTTACACATCTGCCCTCGATAAGATCGGCTTCTAAGCGTCCGTGTTCGCCGACAAGCTTAAAGCAGTGTATCGGAGGATATTGAATGAAATCCGTATGTGCAAATACGGGAATACCTCCTTTATATGTGAACACTGCCTGGGCGCTTTCTTCCACATCTATCTCCAGCCCGCCTGTAGTCTTCATCTGTGCGCTCACTTCAAGAGGCTTTCCCAGTATCCACTGCAGTATGTCAAAGTCATGCATCTGCAGATTGAGCACAGGTCCGCCGCCCATTTTCTTCTGGGCCATATATGTATCGCGGTAATCCTCATAACGGTGCATGGTTATGACACGCTCGGAAAACTCACAGCTGCCGTATACAAGTGCTCCCAGTTCACCGCTTTCATAGCTTTCCTTCATGCGCTGCACACTGGGATGATAGCGGTTCTGGAAGCCCATGAATATTTTTAGTTTCTTTTCCTTCGCGATACGTTCAAGTTCTTCCACCCCTTCCATATCATGGGACAGCGGCTTTTCGATCAGCATATGACAGCCTGCTTTTGCACATGCAAGCGCCGTCTCCATATGTCTGGAAGTAATATTCGTTATAAAAGCAGCATCCGGCTTCTGCGCCAAAGCTTCCTCCAGTTTGTAATAAGCTGTGATACCGTATTCCGCTTCCAGATCAACACCTTCGCGTACCTTAAGATCATCGCTGAAGGTAGTCTTAAGTCCGCGGCTTCTGAATGCGATCAGCTCAACATCATTACCGTATAATCTGCGCAGGTTCCTTACATGTCTCTGGCCTATGCTGCCAAGACCGGTCATAAGTATCTTCATAATCCCGCCTCCTCAAGTGTCCTGTAATTTTCCCTCAGATATTTAAGCAGACTCTCTTCCCTGCGCTCCAGAGTATACTCAACATAATCAAGATCTTCCTTTGCATCCACATCAACCGCCTTGGGGATTATATAGGAAATAACCTTGTTACCGTGCATAAGATGATTCTCCTGTATAAAGGAAGTACGCAGCAGATCCACATATCCGTCAGGTGTATATACCTGATCAAAATCCTGGCGCGGACTGTTGGCTTCATCTATGGTCATGCCTTCGATAAAGCTGCGATAGTATCCGTCAGGCCGCACACAGAACATCTTGTACGGAGGGAACACCTGCTTATGCGCACTGCGAAGGCTTGTTGCTTCGGGATCCGCCAGCATCTTTCTCGCAGCTTCGTCCACTATGGACTTTTCCCTTAACGGAGAAGTCGGGCGCAGGTGCATGAAAAATTCAGGGAGCTTTCCTTCGTTATCAGCAAGCCATTTTATCGCATGCTCCATAAACTCTATATCGGGTGAAGTATCCGTTGCAAATTCGGCCGGGCGCAGAAACGGCGTCTCAGCACCGTAATAGCGCGCTATCTTTGCATATTCTTCCGAATCGGTAGAAACGATTATGCGCGATACGTATTCACAGTTTTTGGCTGCCGCTATTGCATACGCCAGAAGAGGATAGCCCTTTACACAGCGTATGTTCTTATTCTTTACGCCTTTGCTGCCCGCACGTGCGGGGATTATGGCGTAGATGGTATTCTTTTCGATCACTATTGCTCCCCTCCAATTAATGTTGTTTTTGTACACTCCCTTGCCATTACAAATATCCTTGAGAGCTTATCGGCATCAGATATATCACCGTCGCCTTCACCGTCCCAGGCTTTAACAAATTCAAGGCCGGCTTCGCTTATAAGCTCTTTTATTTCCGAAAGCCCGTATCCGCGCTGCACATGCTCCTCATCGCTGCGCCCGTAGGCACCGTCTTCACGCTGCGAATATATGGTAAGCAGGCAGTCATTGATATGCTCCTGTTCATCATATTCATTTTCCCAGATAAAACTGCAGCTGTCGCGGTTCTCCGCGATAACAGCATCACCTATGATATCCCTGTATTTATGAACGGTATTGAAATCAAAGATAAAAAGACCGGCAGGATCCAGATAATTATTCACCAGTTTAAAACATGTAAGTATATCTTCTTTTGTCAGCAGGTAATTGAGGCTGTCACAGATACAGATAACAGCACGCATGGTGCCGTACAGCTCAAACTCCCGCATATCCTGAAGAAGATAGAGTATGTCATGGCCGCTTGACAGCTTTTTATCATTGGCGGCTTCCAGCATCTGAGGTGAGTTATCCACTCCCGTCATGTCATAGCCGGCTTCTGCCATCAGCTCACATATAGTCCCGGTTCCGCATCCCAGCTCCAGCACCAGCCCGTCATCGATGCCTTCCTGCCTGAGCTCCGCGATGATCCGCTGTGTCCATTCCTTATAAGGCACATTATCCATCAGCAGATCGTAAACACCGGCAAATTCGTCATAACTGTCCATTTTATTACCTTTTCCCGTCAATTTGCCCTTATTTTACACGATTTTCAAAAATAAATAAAGCATTATTACGCTTGAAAAAATCATTATCTTTGTATAAAATGTCAAAAAAGCTCAGACGTGTTTTGGTGAAAACGCAGTATGTCCGGACAGACATACTCATGGAGGAAAACAGATCATGGCAATACAGGATTATTATAAAGCCCTTAAGATGGGAGAAAAAGAATTCCGATCTACCGGTAACTATCTGCCGGTACTGGATGAAATATTGGAACATGTTGATATAGATTCCCAGGTCAATCTGGGACTTGTTGAGATTCCCATAAAGTCGATCAAAGGTACTTACAGTGCGGGCCGCACCACTGCCTTTGCAAGTAATTTCATGCCCCTTCTGGAGCCGGATTCGGAATTTGCCAACAAATGGGCTAAATTATATGACGAACTCGAAGAAGACGGACTGCGTGATCCCATAAAAGCGTATGAATATAATAACCGCTTCTATGTGATGGAAGGCAATAAGCGCGTATCCGTATTTAAATACATGGATGCTGCCAGCATCGAGGGCTATGTAACCCGCATGGTCCCCAAAAAAAGTGACGATCCGGAAGTAAAGATATACTATGAGTTCATGGATTTTTATGAGATCACCGGTATCAACTACCTTTACATGGCACGTGAGGGCAATTTCAAAAAGCTGTTAAAACAGGTAAAGGGTGAAGATCACTGGGATGAAAAATGGGATGATGAGACCTCCCAGGATTTCCGTATGCTCTTTATCAACTTTGAAAAGGAATACCTGCCCAGAGCCAACGACAAGTGGGACATAAAAAGCGGCGATGCCCTCTGCCTCTATCTTTCCATATTCGGTTACAGAGAGTCTGTTGCCAAGACCCAGGCCGATATAAGAAAAGACATAATACGTCTGTGGAACGAATTCGTAAACTACAGCAGAGGCACCTCCATGGCTCTGGTATTGAACCCCACACCGGAGTCCCAGAAAAGCGCACTGTCGCTTTCAAAACTCCTGGGAAGCAATACCCTGAAGATCGCATTTATCCACGACCGCAAGGCCGAGATATCCGGCTGGACTTATTCCCACGAGCTGGGGCGTAATTATATCGAGAGCTGCTTTGGCGATAAGATAGCCGTATCCGTTACCGAGATGGTTGATGAAGCAAATGCCGACGAAGCTTTTGACAGCGCCATAGATGCAGGCAACAAGGTTATATTTGCAACTTCCCCCAAGCTGACTCCCGCGGCGCTCCGTGCTGCTGCAGCACATCCGGAAGTCATAATCTTAAACTGCTCCATGAGCTTAAGCCATAAGGCTATACGTTCCTACTATGTACGTATGTATGAGGCAAAATTCATTCTGGGTGCCATAGCCGGAACAATGAAAGAAGACGGAAATATCGGTTATCTTGCCGATTATCCCATACACGGTACCACCGCTGATATAAATGCATTCGCTCTTGGGGTACAGATGACCAATCCCGATGCGAAGGTCTACCTTGAGTGGTCAATGCTAAAGGACCACAATGCCTTTGAGGAATTCCGGAAAAAGAACGTCACACTCATTTCCGGCAGGGATCTGAATGCCACGCTTATAGCCGGAAAAGAACTGGGACTCTATAAACTCGGCAAGACCGAAGAAGACCGTGTAAACCTGGCAATGCCCGTTCGCCACTGGGGTAAGCTTTATGAAGAGATCATCCGCTCTGTAATGCGCGGAGGCTACAAAAACGACGATAACGTCTTCGGTGACCAGGCTCTGAATTATTTCTGGGGTATGTCCTCAGGCGCCGTAGATGTGATATACTCAAGGAATCTGGAGGCAGGTCAGATACGTCTCCTCCGCAGCCTGCGAAGCGGCATACAGAGTATGGCAGTCACACCCTTTACCGGTCCCATCTATTCCCAGGACGGAACAATACGCTGCGCGGACGGTGATACCATAAGCCCCGAAAATGTGGTCAATATCGACTGGCTTGCAAGCAATATAGACGGTTATATCCCCGGTATCGATGAAATGCGTGAAGATGCTGTGGAGCTGGTACGTATACAGGGCATAAACGAGGAATGATACCATGAAGATACTGGCGATAGCGGATATAGAATCAAAGAACCTGTGGGATTATTTTAAGCCTGAAAAAGTAGAAGGCGTCGATCTTATAATATCCTGCGGAGATCTTGATCCCCGCTATCTGTCATTTTTAGCTACCATGTCGCATGCCCCCGTATACTATGTACACGGCAATCATGATGATAAGTATGAACATATCCCCCCGGACGGATGCATCTCTCTTGAAGATGACATCATCGTTTATGAGGGCGTACGTATCCTGGGTTTGGGCGGATCCGTTAAATACCGTCCCGGCACATGGCAGTTCGATCAGGAGCAGATGAACCGCCGTATCTTCAAGCTCCGTCATAAGTTAAGAAAACACGGCGGCTTTGATATACTCATCGGTCACGCTCCCGCCCGTTACATAGGCGACGGTGATGACCTGCCGCATATGGGTTTCACCGCCTTCACCAATCTTCTGGAAAAATACAGGCCCCGCTACTTCCTGCACGGACACGTACATCCCAACTATTCAAGGGACTACAAAGTTCTCAAGGCATACGGGGATACACTGATAATAAACGCTTACAAAGAGTATCCCTTCATCTATGAAAGAGAATGGGAAGAACAATATCCCCGGCTTACTCCGATAACCCTGGAAGATAA
The DNA here is from genome assembly GCA_017539565.1 of Lachnospiraceae bacterium. Classification (GTDB taxonomy): domain Bacteria; phylum Bacillota; class Clostridia; order Lachnospirales; family Lachnospiraceae; genus NK4A136. The sequence goes on along the minus strand of JAFYCS010000106.1, from coordinate 33,081 downwards.
GCGGGGTTGAGAAATTACGCGTTACATGATACAATCCGAGAGTTGTTGAAAAGGAGACCGTTATGAATTGGGAAGAAAACGTTAGAAAGGTTGTCCCCTATGTTCCCGGAGAGCAGCCTAAAAACAATAACATAATAAAGCTTAATACAAATGAAAATCCCTATCCGCCTTCACCTCTTGCAGCAGAAGCGATCAGGGACTACGATGCGGGACAGCTCCGCAAATATCCGGATACCAACGCAACCGCGCTGGTGGATGAACTGTCAAAAAACTACGGCCTTAAGGACGAAAACATTTTTGTGGGTATAGGTTCCGACGACGTACTGTCACTGGCCTTCCTCACCTATTTCAATTCCGCTAAGCCCGTAATATTCCCCGATATAACCTACAGCTTTTATGATGTATGGGCCGATCTTTACCGCATCCCTTATCAGACAAAAGCGTTGGATAAGGATTTCAATATCATCAAAGAGGATTATCTCTGCGATAACGGCGGAGTTGTGATAGCCAATCCCAACGCCCCCACCGGTGTGGAACTTTCTCTTGATATCATCGAAGAGATAGTGTCCTATAATAAAGACAGGGTTGTTATCGTCGATGAAGCCTATGTCGACTTTGGCGCGCACAGCGCACTGCCTCTTATAGATAAATACGATAATCTGCTGGTAGTCCAGACCTTTTCGAAATCCCGCGCTCTTGCCGGCATCCGCATAGGCATGGCTTTCGGCCAGAAAAAGATCATCGATTATCTTAAGGATGTCAAGTTCTCGTTCAACTCATACACCCTGAACCCGCTTACGATAGCTGTCGGCGCTGCCGCGCTTAAGGATGACGCCTATTTTAAAGACATCACCGCAAAGACCATCGCCACGCGCGAGCATATGAAGGAAGAATTAAAAAGGCTGGGATTTTCCTTTGCGGATTCAAAGACCAACTTCGTATTTGCAACTCACGAAAAGATCCCGGCTGAAGAGATATTTAAATATCTGAAAGAAAAAAACATCTATGTGCGTTATTGGAACAAACCGCGTATCAATAACCACCTGCGTATTTCCGTGGGTACCGATGAAGAGGCAAAAATACTGATCAATGCACTGGAGGAACTGCTCGGATGAAGGATTTTATCGTAAATACGTTTGGCGGCAATATCATAACACAGTATCTTTCATGCTTTATCGTATCGATGGTACCGCTGATCGAATTGCGTGGGGCGATCCCCATCGCACAGGTATTTAAAGTGATGAACCCCGAGTTTAATATGGTACTGGCCTACTGCATCATTGCCATCGGCAATATGCTCCCGGTGCCTGTCATCTTTTTCTTCGCCAGAAAAGTGCTGGAATGGGGAAAGGATAAAAAAGTGATAGGAGGATTCTTTACCTTCTGTCTGGAGAAAGGGCACAAAGGCGGCCTGAAGCTGAAAGAGAAGGCGGGACGCAGCGTTTACCTTGCATTGCTTTTGTTTGTCGGCATTCCTGTGCCGGGGACCGGCGCGTGGACCGGGACACTGGCGGCGAGTCTTCTGGATATGGACTTTAAGAAAAGTGTGCTGGCGGTTGTAGGCGGCGTAGCCCTGGCCGGTGTGATCATGGGCGTCGGAAGTTATCTGGTGGCCAGTGGGATCATGGCCGCAGCAGGTTAAGAAAAATAAGAACTTATAAAGATAAAGGCATTAGCCGTCATATGAAAAGCAAGGGGCGCGATGAGCGCCTCTTCTTTATATACAAGATGTCCCATAACAAGTCCCATTAAAAACGCATAGATGCCCTGAAGTACATTACCATGATAAAAGCCAAAGAATACGGCCGTGAGCACTATAGTGATCTCTCTTGAAAACACGCGGCCTATACGTTCTTTGAGCAGCCAGCGGAATACCAGCTCCTCAAGCAGCGGTGATATCAATACATAAAGGACTATGCCCTCCCAGAGAGGCGTTGCGCGATCATAGGTGGCCGCGTCAAAAAATTTCTTAACTTCTGCCTCGCCCATTATATGCGGCACTATCAGCTGCGCCGCCCGGGTAAGAAGCATATTCAGCACCGCAGAAAGAGCCGCTCCCATCACTATGATATACAGCGTCTTTTTTAATACATCCTTCTTTTTCCACAAAGGCAGAAAATGCATATATTCGCGTTTTCTGTATATAAGCCATAAGATGAGCGCAGTCCCTCCCTGTACCAGTATGCTGATCAGCACGCTTAAAGGCCTTGAATCCGCCCCGGAAAACAGCTTCGCCAGCGGCTTGGTAAGCCACATTACCACTCTCCACATCAGCTGAAGCACCACAAAATAGACCACGAAAGGCGACAGCATATACAGCGCCCTGAAGAAAGGCTGATCGGGAACCACTGCCGCTTTTATCTTCTCATCCTTTTCAATGCGCTTTAAACGCTTATCCCTTATATCCTTATCTTCGCCCCCCAGCAGCAGTTCCCTAAGCTCATCCACGGAAGCCGCTATGGCATCCGCTCCGGCTGCAGAAAGCTCTCCCGGCTCCTGATATCCGTAGCTCACTCCTATGGCATCCACGTCCTGAGCCCTGGCGCCTTCTATATCAAACTTGCGGTCTCCGACCATTGCGGTTCGTGCTTTCTTCTCCGCAATATCGCCGCTTCCCTTTGCATACAGCTGCTTTAGCGCTTCTTCGACTATCTCTTCTTTTTTGCTGCGTGACCCGTCAAGCTCACTGCCGATCACAACATCAAAATATCTGTTTATCTTAAAATACTTAAGTATCTTTTCAACAAAGACCGTCGGCTTGGAGGAAGCTATGGCCAGACGCGCGCCTTTTGCTTTTGCTTCTTTTAAAAGCTCCGGTATGCCCGGATAGATCTCATTCTCCGACCAGCCCACATCACTGAAGCGCTCACGGTAGTACCCCACCGCTTTAAGCGCCTCCTCTTCATTCATGTGATAAAACTCCATGAAGCTGTCCTTCAGGGGCGGCCCGATAAATGCAGTCAGTTCGTCTATATCCGGCGGTTCTATGCCGCTTTTTTTTAATGCATGCCGGACAGATTCGCAGATCCCCTGTTTCGGGTCCGATATTGTTCCGTCCAGATCAAATAATATATACCGATACATTTAACAGCTCCACCTCAAAAATTCTTCTTGACAAATCAAATGATTTTTTTTATAGTACCATATTGTGCAAGCGCTTGTACAGTAACAAAATATCTCACCGGGGGTGCATTTTTGCTGAGATGGACGATACGTCCGAACCCTTAATACTTGAACCGGGTAATACCGGCGGAAGGAGGAATCAAATGTCTTTTTTCATTGAACAAGCTGACGACGGATATGGCGGGGTGATGTATAATTTCACCTCTGCGGGTAATATTGCCCTGATCATCGGTGTCATAGCATTATTCGCGCTAAGCATGCTTCTTCTCAAGAAGAAGATCCACAAGATCAGCGAACAGCAGCTTGTATTTACCGCAATGGCCATCGCTCTGGGAACGGTGCTGTCAAATCTGAAGTTATTTCATTTTCCTACAGGCGGATCCATCACACTATTTTCCATGCTTATCATATGCCTGCCCGGCTACTGGTACGGATTTGGTGTGGGTTCCATGTGCGGCCTGACATACGGGCTTTTACAGCTCATTCTGGATCCCTATGTTGTTCACCCGCTGCAGCTGGTGATCGACTATTTGCTGGCTTTCACCGTACTTGGCCTTTCAGGTGTCCTCAAGGATAAAAAGAACGGTCTGACCATCGGTTATATCCTGGCAGTGATCGGTCGTTATGTATGCGCGGTACTTTCCGGATGGGTCTTCTTCGGATCCTACGCCTGGGAAGGCTGGGGTGCACTGAGCTATTCGCTGGCATACAATGCTATCTATATCTTCAGCGAAATGGCTCTTACACTTATCGTTATACAGATACCCGCAGTCAAAAAAGCTCTTGGGCGCATACGCCAGCTTGCGGTATCTACGGAAAGCAAAGCCATATCGGTCCCTGAGAATTAAGCAGGATCATGCGACAGGAATATTACTTCAGATAAAAAGAAACGGGAGAGCTTTTACAGCTCTCCCTTCTTTTCATAAGGTTTACATTCTTCAAGAAATCTTACCACCGATTCATCCAGCTTGCCTTCCTTTACCATATCGTTCAGTATGGCAAAGGCTCTGTTCACCGGCATGGGCCCCTTATAAGGCCTGTCATCTGCGGTAAGTGAGTCGAATATGTCACATACGGTGATTATCCTTGTGAGCAGATCCAGCTGCTCGGCTTTGAGCCCGTTCGGATAACCGCTGCCGTCCAGATACTCGTGATGGTTTGCCGCTATCCTGCGGACCTTATCATATTTTTCGGTAAAGTTTATATCTGCAAGTATCTTATCCGTATATACCACGTGTTCGTGAACGATATTTCTTTCCTCTTCGGTAAGCGTACCTGCCTTTATATGCAGAAACTCCTTTTCCTCTTCGGTAAGGTAAGGAATGGGCTCTCCCTCTTCAGGCTCATATATCTGCCCGCCGATCTCATCTATACGGGCTATATCATTATCTGTAAGACGGTCACAGATATTCAGGCGTTCAAGGTTTTCAAGGAAGTTCTCTATCCTCAGATCATCCATCTGCCATACAGCCTTATCAAGTCTGCCCTCGAGCATATCGATCTTCTTGAGCAGACGTATCTTCTCAAGCCTGCTGCGGAGACCGTCGTAAGCAGGCCCCAGACGCGTGGATTTATTAAGTATTTCACGGGGAGTTATTATCTTGCCTATATCATGGAGCTGGGCCGCCATGGACAGCTGCTCCTTGTCGTTCTGGCTGATATAGACATCAGCCACGCCCCTGGTATACTGGGCATTTATATAGTCAACGACCATCATGCAGTATTTTTCCACATGACGGGTATGATTGGCATTATAAGGTGTCTTGGCATCGATAGCAGTCGTCAGACAGCGCACAAAACTTGCCAGCAGCTCTGTCATGTCCTGGATCAGGTTCATGTTGGTGACCGTATTGGCCATCTGAGCCGTAAGGGAAGCTACTGTATGCTCACAATCCCGGGTAAAGGGTATGACGTTGCCTTCGTCATCCATACAGTTATAGAGCATCATAACACCCAGCACCTTCTTGCCGGCCACGTTAATGGGCGACATCAGCACTGACTGAGTCCTGTATTGATATCTGGCGTCGAATTCCCTTATGAACCTGGTATCGAATTCATTGATGTCATAGATATCGGCTATATTGATGATACACTTTCTGTGATAGGTATGAGTAAATATATTGGTCTCGTTATCCTCAGCCTTACGCATATCGGCCTGGGAAGCGGCACCTCTTGTCTCATTACCTACATCGAGGCTGCGGTTAACATCCAGCAAATGCACCAGGCGTCCTTCCTCTTCGTCAACCATATAGAGGGTGCCGCCGTCGGCATTCGTATAGTGGATACAGCCTTCCAGGATCGTGTCAAACAATAACATGAACCTGGACTCGGTAGCCATCTTATATCCTATGTCTAGCAAGCCCTTTTCGGCATCAGTCATCTGCATACAATACACTCCAAAACACAGTTGATTTATTATAACAGATAGTCATAAAAAAATCCATCGCTTTGCACGAAATCACAAAGATATGAAACGATCAAGGGAAAAAGAATAAATGAGCCTTTTTTTGACCTCTAATCCCCTTATCCGCTTCAGAGCCCTTGCATACAGTTCAAGCTGCAGACTGTAACGTTTTACCAGTTCTTCCCCCTTATCTACCCTGTCTGTCTTATAATCCAGCAGAACCAGCTTGTCATCTTCCTGCCAGAAAGCATCGATAACACCCTGGATGAGCACATTTTCATCCTCCGGGAAGTCAGCATTAAGCTCTTTTGCACTCACAGCCATAAAGAACGGCTGTTCACGCCAGAGCCTGCCCTCTTCAGCTGCCCGCTTTATAGCACGGCTCTCCTCATGAGCCAGAAAGCGCTCTATGGCCTCAGGATGTATAAGTGCTGCATATTCCGCGGAAAGCCTGCCCGAAGCACGTTCTCTTTCGATATTCTGCTTTATTCCTTCTGCCACATTATTCTCCCTGATCGACATATAATCCAGAAGTTCAAGTATACGGTGATATGCGCTTCCCCTCAGAGTCCCGCTGCTCTTCTCCTCTTCGGACGCAAAAGCGGGTACATAAGCACTTTTTATATCCGTCTCAAAAACAGGCTTCGCTTCCTCGTCCTCATAAGCGGCGTGCTTGAGTTCTGACACACTGGTCTTGGTATACAGTCCCTTAAGGGCAGGATGGCTGTAACGGGCTTCAAGTCCGCTTAATATATCTTCCTTAAGCTTTCCATCCACCTCATACTGTCCCTTAAGCAGTCTGTCACGCTCATCAAAGGCCCGCTTAAGCTCCCTGCCGGCCTTTACCGTTTCGCTCTCATTCTTTGCATATCTTATATACCTTTCGGCTATACCTTTATCATTAAGAGCCGTGAAAATAAGCGTATTGAAGCTGTCTGCCCTGCGTATCGCAAAACTGCCTGCCTCAGCCTTTTCAGTATTCCTGCGCTGCCCGCGTACATCCGTGATTATCAGCTTTTCTTCGGCACGGGTCAGGGCTACATAGAGTTTGCGCATCTGCTCCGCCATATCATCACATTTTTTCTTCTCACTCAGATACTGGCGCTTTATCCCGGGGAATTTGGTACGTTTGGCCGGATCTATGGCATCCATTCCCATACCAAGGGCCGCATCCGTGATCACAGGCTCGGCACTGCCGCGCTTATTGAACCTTCTGTAAAAGCCCATGCATATTACCACAGGGAACTCGAGTCCTTTGCTCTTATGGATGGTCATGCACTGTACCATATCCGCTGAAGCATCAGGTACCGAAGCCTCACCGCTGTCGGTCTCCTGTTTCTTGAGCAGTGCCAGGTAGCGTACGAAATGGAACAGTCCCCTATAGGTAGTCTGCTCGTAGTCGGCGGCGCGTTCCAAAAGAAGCATCAGATTGGCACGTCTGAGTGCACCTCCGGGCATGGCACTCATCCTGTCAAGATATCCGCTCTCCGAAAGCAGCAGGCTTATCAGCTCCCTTACCTTCATATAACGTGCATAGTCCCTGTATCGCTTAAGCCACTCAAAGAAGGTCTTTATCTTTCCGGCAGTCTCGTCCTCCTTTCCGGCATAAGCTTTCAGATCCCCGTACAGACTCTTACCGTCCCCTTCCGAACGGATAAGTGTCATCTCATCTTCATCAAGGAGCTCCAAAAAGCCCACCAGTACATAATGCAGGGGTTTATCCTGCCCGGGATTATCGATCACCTTCAGTGCCGCTACCAGTCCTTTTACCTCAATGGCGCCGAAATATCCCGTCGATGCACTGAGATAAAGCGGTATATCATACTGCGTAAAGGTATTCCTTAATGCTTTCTCATAAGGTTTTACACTTGCAGCCAGCAGCACTATATCCGAATAGCGCATCGGCCTTAAGCACTGCTGCTCCTTATCATACACCTTAAATCCCTCAGCCTTAAGCTCCCTGATGCGTTCAGCCACCATGCGGCATTCCAGCTCTTCACGGCTTCCGCCTTCTTCCTCTTCCTCATCATCCGCTGCGGTATCCTCTTCTTCCGCATCATCCGTTTCCTCCGTCAGCAGCACATCTATCTCCGTTTTGTATTCTTCACCCTCTGCTTCCGGATAATAGTCTGCTCCAACATACAGCCTGGCATCGTCATCGTAATCCATTCCTGCGGTATCTTCCCGCATTATCACTTCGAAAACGAGATTGACAAAATCTATGACTTCCCGCCTGCTTCTGAAATTCCTGTTTAAATCTATGTTCTTTCCGCCTTCTCCTTTTGCATACTGACGGTATTTCTCCATAAAGAGTTCCGGTCTGGCCTGGCGGAAACTGTATATGCTCTGCTTCACATCTCCAACGCAGAAATAATTATCACTTCGTGCGATACTCTTTAATATGTATTCCTGAACGTAATTGCTGTCCTGGTATTCATCGATAAAGATATATTCAAAATAATCCCTGTATTCCATGGCAGCACGGCTGGGAGCCTTATTATCATCCAGCAGTATCTTAAGGGCAAAATGCTCCATGTCATTAAAATCAACCACTGCCTTTTCACGCTTGCTCTCATCAAAACGCCGCTTTAATTCAAGGCACAGCCCCTTAAGCACTTCCGCATTATCTTTAAGCAGCTGTGCAGAGGCAGCCAGCTGCTCCTCATCCATCGCATACAGGGAAGTAAGTGTCTTTAAGACAGACTTTGCTTCATCTATCTTTAATTTGGCTGCAGCAAGTCCTTCCGGATCGGCACCGTCTTTTTTGCCTGCCAGCCTGGGTACCGATATCGCAGAAAGTATATGCCGCCTGCCTTCATAATCCCTGTGCTCTGAAAGCATATCCGCATGGGTTACAAGATATGACGCGCAGGAACTGTAACTTGCCGGAAGATTACCGCAGCTTCTGCAGATATCTTCCGCCTGCATAGCCGCAGCCTTAAGCTCCGCTATCATACCGTCAGCCTTTTTGCATCCCCATGCATACCATGCTCCGGCATCTATTTCCGCATATGCTGCCGGAGCCATATCAGCCGCAGCATTTTCTATCCACCCTTCGGGATCCGGGTCGCTTAATGCACTCTGCAAAAACATCAATATAAGCTTTCGCGCATAGTCGTCACTGACACCGCTGCAGTAGCTGTCCATAAAACGAAGGAATTTTTCACTGCCCTGTGAGTACATCTCTTCGAGCAGCTCATCAAGACAGTCTGTCAGCAAGAGGGATCTTTCTGCTTCATCCAGTATACGGAATCCGGGGTCCAGATCTATATCTGAAAAGTTATTCTTAACAACAAAGAGACAGAAGCTGTCTATGGTAGTGATCTGGGCATTGTTAATGAGGGCGCTCTGTCTCTCCATATGCCTGTTGCCCGGGTTATCTGCGCATTTTTTCGATATGGCCTTAGCGATACGTTCCCTCATTTCCGCTGCTGCCGCTCTGGTAAAGGTCACGATAAGAAAACGGTCTATGTCCACGGGATGCTTTTCGTCGCTGAGCAGTGACACAATCCTCTCGGTGAGCACAGCAGTCTTACCGCTCCCTGCCGCAGCCGAGACCAGTATATCCGTATCCCTTGTATCTATTACTTCTCTTTGTTCGTCGGTATAATTCATTTATTCCTCTGTTCCGGGCCTTTTTGAAACCGCCGCTCTTATGCGTATCATCGCTTCTTCACTGTCTATGCTCTCTTCGGTATTAATGCAGCCGGGCAGTGTCATGTCAAACATGCATTCATCCCTGTGGCTGCAATATTTGCATTTATCACTGTCCAGCGGCTTTGCCGCATAAACGCCTTTAAGCATCTCCTGCCCAAGCTCCATAAGCTTTTGCTCTGCATATTCGGTCAGGGCCCTGATATCATCCGGGCTCATGGCAGACTTTGAATTGGCTGAGATAGCTCCGCCTGCGGATCTCTGTACAGCCATAACATCAGACCAGCCGGTGAAGTTCGTATCAAGCGCATTTATAACTGTATCATCGTTACTGATCAGTCCCCTTGGTTTAAGCGTCTTTAACAGCTTTCTGTCTAGATCATCCGTAACTCCGTCATCTATGCTTATCATGGGATCCGACAGGATATAATAGAACAGCGCGGCAGGTACCGCCCCTTCTCCTGCTGCACGCAGTGCCTCATACAGATATACAGGAAGCTGCAATTGTTCGCCGCTGTATATCCATTCAGGCTTTAAACTCCTGTTACCGGACTTGTAATCTGTTATCTTGATATATTTTTTGCCGTCCGCGGTATATTCATCCACCCTGTCTATCTTACCGCTCAGATGCACGCGTACACCACCGGCGGGCTCTATATCCCTTTCAAACCTGTATTCGTAACGTACGGGTTTAAACGTTCCCTTAGCCAGCTGCTGCCCCACCGTAAGTATGCTGCGACGCAGTATCCTGGTCATACGCTTTAATGTGTATGCACTGAGTGCATCCTGATAAAGCTTTTCGGTCCCGTATTCTGCCGCCACCGCTTCCATGATACCCGGAAGCAGGGCATCTATGGTCTCAGCTTTTACCTGCGCCCATTCAATTCCCTTCTCATCAAGTGTTTTTCCGAAACGCTCAAGTACATCATGATATATGCTTCCCATATCAAGGCTCTGGAGCTCATTGCTCTCACGTTCCTTAAGCTTTAAGCCGTAGCTCAGATAATGAGCATAAGCGCAGGCCGCAAAACTCTCCATCCTGCTCACACTGCCTTTTATGGTATCACCGTATATCCTGCTCACACTGCCGCGGCTTAAGATTTCCGGCACGTATCGATAGAAAGCAGACTCTGTAAGGCGCTTCAGTTTCTCCGGTTCACGCTCCCGCATTATATCGTAATCAGTATGGAATCCGGACAGCTCTTCGTGAGGCATGGTTCCTGCCGCATATTCTGACAGCATAATAGCCATCTCCCCGGCGTCGGGCATCTCCTCAGGCCTTCTCCCTGCCCTCTCTGTCTTAAGCCCCGGGAACATTTCGCTGATAAGAGAAATAAGATACGATGGTCTTATGCTCTCACCCTTGCTGTTGGTTGCGGAATATGAAAGCACCAGCTGCCGGGAAGGCCTTCCCAGCGCATGATACAGATACAGCCGCTGTATGAACATACGCTGCCTGGGTGTGGGTGCCAGTGCAAAGCCGGCTCCCTCAAGGAATTCCCTGTCTATATCGGATATCATTCCACCGGGTGTGGACGCGGCAGGTATGATGCCGTCATTAAGCCCTGCAAAGAATACAACTTTAACAGGCTTTAAACGGGTACGCTCCATATCTCCTATGACCACACGGTCCACATCCATAGGAAGCACACCAAGTTTTATCTCTTCCAGGCCCGATAAGAATATCTCTATGAATTCACTGAAGCTTATCTCTTCGCCTTCCAGTAACGTGGCTGTCTGCTCCAGCAGATGGCACACCGCCTCGTAGACCTGATCATATTCCTTACGTCGTACCTGATCCCCAGTCTCAGTAAAATACTCGCTGTATCTTACCAGGCTCTCATAAGCATCGCTGTCCAAAATGAAGCGGTATAAGGCTTTTGCATATACATCTGCCGCCGCCCTGCTGCCGGGTTCCCTTAAGCCTTCTGTCTTATCCCATATAAGCTGCCTGGTCTCATTGACCCGGAGAAGTGCCTCATCATCATCCTTCATGTATGCAGGTCTTCTGGCAAAAATACGGCTGTACGCCTTACTTCCCCTTATCCCTGTTGCCAGCAGATAATCTTCCAGTTCATCCGCAGCTTCGGGATCTATACCGCTTAAACCGCTTCGCAGAAAATGCATCACATTGTCGAATGCGTATCCCTTATCGACGCATTCCATAGCCGCACGCAGATACTCCGTAAAGGGATTGTGTTCAAGCTTCTGATTGATATCGACAAAACAGGGGATACCGCTGCGCATCTCCTCTTCCGCCACATAAGGCGAATAACGTTCCAGATCTCCCGTTATCACCGCTATATCCCTGTATGCCAGCCCTCCCTCACGCGTAAGCTTCTTTATACGGCGGAATATCTCCGCGATCTCCTGTCTGGGATCCACCGCTACAAAAGCAGAAAGCTGTTCACCTGTACCGTCTTTATATACTTCATCGCTGTTCCTGAATATATGTTTATCAAGGAAAGCCAGTGCAGGAGAAGCTTTAAAACGTGGTGCCTCACCGCCAAGAAGTATATCTTCCCCACGCTCCGCCCCCGCATTTTTTGCCAGCTGCTCAAGTGATCTCATGGTCTTCATACTGAGCGCAAAAAGTCTGTGGTCGTCAAAGTCAGCGCGGTAGTCATCAAGCTCTTCCGGTGGCATTATTATCGTAAAGATAAGCTCTTCACAAACTTCCATAAGCTTAAGTATCACGTTTTCCTGAACCGGTGTAAAACCGGTAAAGCCGTCAAAAGCCACCACGCTGCCCTTAAGCAGCCGCGACTTTTCTATCTGTCCTGCCAGTATATCCAGTTTTTCTTCCTTGGTGATATAGCGTTCCCCAAGATAAGAGGAAAACGCCTCATAGACCTTTTCTATATCCTTAAGCTTTGCACTTAAGGCCTTCTTTTCCGCAGCATATTCAGACAGCCGTCCGACCGATCCCGGACCTATGCCGTACTGCATGAACTCAGAGATCACTGACTTTACTTCATGTACGTAACCCTTACGTGCCAGCGATGAGCCGATAACCGGAAGTTCATCAGCCAGATCAGAAGCCAGATGTTTTATGATCAGGTTTTTTCCCGTATCATCCAGGACGATACGTTCCGTATCACCGACTTCATCCGAAATACGGTGGCAGAGCCTTCCGAAGCTCTGTACATCAATATTCATTATCCCGCGGGCCGGATGTCTCTCCACCATTTCCTTCTGGGTCTGCATGGTGAACTGATCCGGAACCACTACGATAAACTGGCGCCCGGGCTCCCGCTCCGCGCGCCGTATTATCTCATCCTGAAGTGTACTGCTCTTTCCGCTTCCCGAACCGCCTATTACAAAACGCAGCTTCATTTACGATAAAAGCTCCTTAAGAAGGGCATTCACCGTTCCCGGATCCGCCTTGCCCTTTGCCGCCTTCATGGTCTGGCCTACAAGGAAACCTATAGCCTTTTCCTTGCCTGCCTTATAATCTGCCACAGACTGGGGATTATCCGCAATGACCTGTTCACATATAGCCTTTATGGCTCCCGAATCGGTCTCCTGCTTTAATCCCTTTTCTTCAACATATTTAACGGGATCTGTATCGTCATCAAACATCTTCTCAAACACTTCCTTGGCAACGGAAGAGTTGATGACCTTCTTTTCCACAAGATCTATAAGTGCAGCCAGATGTTCGGGTGAATACCTGATGTCCACTGCATCCATGTTCTTTTCCTTAAGCAGACGCAGGGTCTCGACCATAAGCCAGTTTGAAACCTTCTTGGGCTGGCCGCAGATAGCCGTAGCCGCTTCAAAGATATCCGCCATGCGCTTGTTATCGGTGATGATGCCTATATCATACTCCGGAATGCCGTATTCTTCCTTATAACGCTCCATCTTCTCGGGACGGAATTCCGGCTGCTCACTCTTTATCTTATCTATCCACTCCTGTGATACATCAAGAGGGATCAGGTCCGGATCGGGGAAATAACGGTAATCCTGCGCATCTTCCTTACTGCGCATTGCATAAGATTCGCCCTTATTGTCATCAAAACGCCTGGTCTCCTGTATGACCGATCCGCCTGCTTCGATGATATCGATCTGGCGCTCGCGTTCATTCTCTATGGCATGTGTTATGGCAGTGAAAGAGTTTAAGTTCTTCATCTCCGTCCTGGTACCGAACTTATCACTGCCGACAGGACGTACGGAAAGGTTTACATCCGCTCTCATGGAACCTTCCTGAAGCTTGCAGTCTGATGCTCCCAGATACTGGATGAACATACGCAGCTTCTCAAGATATGCGATAACCTCTTCGGCACTGCGCATATCAGGCTCGGATACTATCTCTATCAGAGGCACACCGGAACGGTTGTAATCAACAAGCGAAACCTCTCCCCACTCATCATGGATAAGCTTGCCTGCATCCTCTTCCATGTGTATCTCGTGTATGCCAACCTTCTTTTTCCCGCCCTTTTCGGTCTCTATCTCCACATAACCGTTTCTGCAGATAGGCAGATAAAGCTGGGATATCTGATAATTCTGGGGATTATCGGGATAGAAATAATTCTTACGGTCAAACTTGCCGTGTCTGGTTATGTCGCAATTGGTCGCCAGGCCTACTGCGATCGCATATTCAACAACCTGTTTATTCAGGACAGGCAATGATCCCGGCATACCTGTACATACGGGACAGGTATGGGAATTCACTTCCCCTCCGAACTGCGTTGAGCAGCCGCAGAATATCTTGGTCTTGGTGGCAAGCTCTACATGTACTTCCAAACCTATGACTGTTTCGTACTCTCTGGACATTAGTCGCTCTCCCTCTTATTCCTCTTCTTCCTTATCATCGCTGTCTTCACCACAGCACTTATCATTACCGCATCCGCAGCCGTTTCCCTCGGCAACATTATTATTGCCGTTATTGCAGCCCATCTTCAGTTTTCTGGGGGGTGCGATCAATATGCCTATTATAACGCCCAGCAGCAAAGCCACCAGGGTCTCAAGGAAAATAACCCTGCGGGTTGAAATTACGCTTGCATCAAAATCTTCAAAGTATGCTTTTATTTTTTTCATTGTTCTCCTCCTTAAAACTCACCACGTATCTTTTCGTAGGTATATGCTGTACGGATGATAACATCCTCCTTAAAGCAGTCACCGAAAAGCTGCATTCCTATAGGCAGTCCGCCTGCATCCTTACCGCAGGGGACTGATACTCCGGGGATACCTGCCAGGTTTGCGGATATGGTATAGATATCACCCAGATACATCTTCATGGGATCTGAAAGGCTTTCCCCAAGTCTGGGTGCCGTGGTGGGAGCCACAGGTCCCAGTATAACGTCGTACTTTTTAAAGGCATCGTCAAAGGCCTGCTTGATAAGTGCCTTAACCTTTAAAGCCTTCAGATAATAAGCATCGTAATAACCGGATGAAAGCACAAAGCTTCCCAGCATTATACGGCGCTGTACTTCCGGTCCGAAGCCCTCACTCCTTGTTTTCTTATACATATCATGCAGATCCGTGTAATCCTCTGTACGGTAGCCATACTTGATACCGTCAAAACGCTCAAGATTTGAGCTGGCCTCTGCATCGGCTATCGTATAGTAAGTGGGGATCGCATACTTAACAAGAGCCAGGTCAAACTCCTCTACCACGGCTCCCGCTGCCTTAAGCTCATCTGCAGCCTTTCTTACCGCAGCAGCGACCTCGCTGTCTAAGCCCTCACCGAAATAATCACGGGGGATACCTATACGCACACCCTTTACGTCATCTTTAAGTGCTGCCGTAAAGTTTGTATCCTTCCTGTCTATGGAAGTGGAATCCTTATCATCATAACCGCTGATAGCTTCCAATACTGCTGCCGCATCGCTTACATCTTTTGCCAGTGGTCCTATCTGGTCCAGGGATGAACCGTAAGCCACCAGTCCGTAACGTGATACGGTACCGTAAGTAGGCTTGATACCGACAACGCCGCAGTAACCTGCCGGCTGGCGGATGGATCCGCCGGTATCGGAACCCAGGGCATACCAGCATTCCTCTGCAGCAACAGCTGCGGCGGAACCGCCTGACGATCCTCCGGGAACATGTGCGGTATTACGGGGATTTCTGGTGACACCATAAGCAGAAGTCTCGGTAGTTGAGCCCATGGCGAATTCATCCATATTCGTTTTTCCCAGTATAACTGCACCGGCTGCTTCCAGTTTTTCTACTGCAGTTGCCGTATAAGTGGGAACGAAATTACAGAGTATCTTTGATGCACAGGTGGTAAGAAGCCCCTCAGTGCACATATTATCCTTTATGGCTACGGGAACACCGGCAAGCGGCGATTTGAGTTCGCCCCTGTCTATAGCCTGCTGCACTTTCTCTGCCGCAGCATATGCCCCTTCCTTATCTACCGTGATATAACTGTGGATATCCGCTTCCTTTGCATCCGAAACTGCAAAAGCCGCATCCACCGCTTCCTTTACCTTTACTTCCCCTGCAGCTATCTTTTTCCCAAGCTCCAGGGCACTCAACTGCTTAAGTTCCATTTTTATCTCCTGCCTTAATTTATCTGTACCCCGCATTTATCAGCCCTTCAAGCTGTGCGGTATACCATCCCAGTTCAGTAGAATTCCGCCTTATTATCCGGCAATTCGGCGGCAGTTCGTATGAAATAATATTATAGCCCGAATCCCCTATCATCATATTGACAGCCTCAAGATGAAGATTCGTCTCCTCCAGGGTAAGCGATGCCGCCCACAGACAGAAGGGATCCCAGGCATTTCTTCCTCCCACAAGGGAAGTATTGTTAGCCTTTGCATAATCCCTGTAAGCCATGGCTACGGGATCCGTACCGTTTTTATCCAGATACTGTATGCCCGATCCGCAAAAGATCACGTTTCCATCTTCATTCTCGACAGATGCGCTGGAGCTGAATACCAGCCCCACCGAGCTTGCCGACAAAACATATCTGGCTGCGTCTGCGCAGGCCTTTGTAACTACAAAGTTATGATCATCACCCTGAAGATATATACCACCGGTTATCCAGATCGAATCCACATAACGGCTTACAAGGCTGTAGCCTTCGGGATCCTGTAAGAGACCTGCTACATTTACCAGATACCCCGTAGTAACTATACGGAGCTTTTCAACTTCCTTAAGCTCTTCCGGAAGTTCATCATCCTTGCATTCGAACTTTTCCTTATAGCGTTTGCGTTCTTTTTCTTTTTCCTTCTCCTGCCTGTCAAGCTCCCTTAAGACCTGCTTATAGAGCTCAACGCTGTTATACAGCCTGTAATCCCCGGCAGTGAAATAATGGCTGATCAGATCATCCCAGTACGGAGAGCCTCCCGGAACATCCTGCACGGCCTTTCCTATAGGTACGCTGCCGTACCCGTCGTAGGAAAGCTGGGCATGCAATGCCTTGCATACTTTATCGCCTCCCGTGGAAGCCATAGCCGCCTTAAGACGTATCCTTCCCATCCTGTCGAGTATCGCTGCAACACGCAGTGCCGCGGTATCATCCACATCCGAATTATAATCCAGATCAATGATGATGTTCACAGGCTGCGGCGCGGCCACCTCATCTTCATCATCATCCTTATCTTCCGCCCACAGCTTTATCGCACTGAGACCGTCGGTAGAAACCGAAGGCCTTACTAAAAGATCCCCGTGATAAACCTGCTCCGGTATTGTATAAGACTGAACGGCTGTTACCGGCTGTTCTTCCGGCACATACTGTTCTTTAACTTCAGCCTTCGTATCCGTATCCGCAGGGGCCTGTCCTTTTGCAGCTGCCGCCCAGAATCCCTCTGTTTCGCCGGGCAATCCTTTTTCAGTAAGATATGCGGCCTCATCCGGAGATACACCATCCTCTGAGACCGCAGCATACTCTGCCGTATCTTCAGCTGCCTTGGTATTCCCATACACATTCACCAATACCAGCGAATATACAGCCGTTATAATAACTAAAAGAATTGCGATGAAAATATTTTCTCTCATCGGCCTCCGATCATTTAGTCAAAAGTACGCGGTACCACAAATGCACCGTCTCTTTCTTCCGGAGCATTCTTAAGGATCTTTTCACGTTCATCACCGTTGGTGACCACATCCTCACGGAAGCGGTTGCTGACGGGATGCACGTGGCTCATAGGCTCAACACCGTCGGTATCGAGCTCGCCTAACTGGTCGATATAATCCAGCATCTCTTCCAGATCTTTCTTTGCCTGCTCTTTCTGAGCATCATCCAGCTTAAGCTTTGAGAGTATGCCTACGTACTCGATAGTTTCATCGCTTATAACATTTGCCATTATCAATCCCTCACCTTGATATGAGTCTCTCTGAGCTGCAGCTCAGTAACCTCGGAAGGTGCACCGCACATAAGATCCTGAGCCGTACCGCTCATAGGGAATGCGATAACCTCACGGATATTCTCCTCATTCTTAAGCAACATTATCATACGGTCCACACCGGGTGCCATACCTGCATGAGGGGGCGCACCGAACTGGAATGCGTTGTAAAGAGCTCCGAACTTTGCAGCCAGCACTTCCTTATCATAGCCTGCTATCTCGAAAGCCTTCTCCATTATCTTCATATCATGGTTACGTACGGCACCGGATGAAAGCTCAACTCCGTTACATACGATGTCGTACTGGTAAGCCAGTATTGTAAGGGAATCCTCTTCCTCAAGAGCCTTTAAGCCGCCCTGGGGCATGGAGAAAGGATTGTGTGTAAAACCGATCTTCTTTTCGGTCTCATCATATTCGTACATCGGGAAATCATTGATATAACAGAAACGGTATGCGTTCTTCTCTATCAGATCCAGCTTCTCTCCCAGTTCGGTACGGATCTGGCCGGCAAAAAGTGATGCCTGCTTCTCCTTATCTGCGATGAAGAAGATGGTATCACCGGCGGAAAGTCCCGCGAGTTCACGGATCTCTGCCTTCATATCATCGGGTATGAACTTATCGATGGGACCCTTGTAGCTTAAGTCATCCTGGACTTCAAGATATCCAAGACCTCCCATGCCTATACCCTGTGCGAACTTAAGGAGCTTTTCATGGAAGCCCTTGCTCATCTGCTGATGAACATTGATTGCGCGAACGGTCTTTCCGTGGAAAGGCTTAAAGGTGCAGCGTGAGAAGAACTCACTTACATCTATTATACGCAGGGGATTGCGCAGATCCGGCTTATCGGAGCCGAATTCAAGCATTGCCTGCTTGTATGAAATGATAGGGAAAGGTGCATCGGTAACCGCAAAACCTTCCGGCGCAAACTTCTTGAAGGTCTCGGCCAGCACTTCCTCTCCTACCTTGAATACATCCTCCTGGGTAGCAAAGCTCATCTCAAAATCCAGCTGATAGAACTCACCGGGGGAACGGTCGGCTCTTGCATCCTCATCCCTGAAGCAGGGAGCTATCTGGAAATACTTATCAAAACCTGACACCATCAGCAGCTGCTTGTACTGCTGGGGTGCCTGAGGCAGCGCGTAAAACTTGCCCTTATATCTTCTTGAAGGCACGATATAGTCTCTTGCACCTTCAGGTGAAGAAGCGCAGAGTATGGGAGTCTGTATCTCTACAAAGCCCATATCGGTCATCTTCTTACGCAGGAAAGCGATAACTTCCGAACGGAATAATATATTGTCCTTAACCTTCTGGTTACGCAGGTCAAGGTAACGGTACTTAAGACGTACATCTTCACGTGTCTCCTTTGAAGTCATCACTTCAAAAGGCAGCTGTCGGTACACCTTGCCAAGAACCGTGATGCTCTTTGCCTCTACCTCCACGGTACCTGACTGTATCTTCGGATTGTAAGTCTCTTCATCCCTTTTCTCAACGGGGCCTTCTATAGACACGCAGTCCTCACGGGTGATCCCCTCAAGTAATGAGGTATCCCTGAGCACTACCTGTACCACTCCGTACATATCACGCAGGTCTATAAAGGATACACCGCCATGGTCACGTATATTCTCGACCCAGCCGGCAACCTTAACCTCCTGACCTATCTTATCTTCCCCGATTTCTTTAAGTGTAAGTGTTCTGTATTGATCGCTCATCTTTACTTCCTCCATGTATTACAATCGAATAATTTTAGCATATAAACCGCGGTTTTTCAAGCTAAATACACGCCCGGCCATATATACCTCACAGGTATAGTTATGTACACCTGCCAGTCTGTTCCGCTGCAGCCGCCCGTAGGTTATATTCTTGGTATAGACTTGTACACCTATCAGGAGGACCTCGATGAAAACAGACACACTTGACAGCAGTATAGGCAACAGGATACGGCAGCTCAGACGTTCCAGACATATGACACAGGATCAGCTGGCGGAACGTCTCGATGTAAGCATAAAACACATCAGTACTGTCGAACGCGGTGTAGCGCGTCTGTCCCTGGAAAAAATGGTAAATCTCTGCGAAATACTGGATACAGGCATGGACTACCTGGTACTTGGCCGGACACCGGCAGGTAACGGCATCCCCATACCGCAGTTCATAATAGAAACCTTAAACAGCGATGATGCCGCTATAAGGCAGCCGCTGGTAGAATACCTGAATCTCTACGAAAAGATCAACAGGGGACGCTGAAAAAGCGTCCCCCTTTCTGTCTTCTCACTTTCCCTTAAGATAATACCATCTGGCTACAGCTGTTCCGATTATTATGATATATCCCGCGATACTTAACGGTACCGGCGTTTCATTCAGGAATATCATGCCAAGTATCGCCGCAAAGATAACCTGGGTATAATCGAATACCGATATCTCCTTTGCCGGTGCAAACTTATATGCTGAAGTTATCGAAAACTGCCCCAGCGCAGCCGAAGCCCCTGCCAGTATCAGGCAGAGCCATTGTCTGGCGCTCATGGGATGAAAATCAAATATCAGAAACGGCACCGTGACCAGGCAGGAAAAAAGCGAGAAACACAACACTATCACGGGAGTCCGCTCTCCCTTGATCCCCAGCCTGCGCACAAAAACATAGGCCGTACCGGCTCCGAATCCGCCATAAAGCCCCATAAGAGCAGGGAAAACAGACATATCTCCGCCCGGCCTTATGATAAACAGCGCGCCGATAAATGCCACTACGGTAGCGGCTATATCTACCAGATTAGGTACTTCCTTTATCAGCGGGATAGACAGCAGTATCGCAAAGAAAGGTGAAAGCTTATTGAGCATATTCGCATCAGCTATCCCCAGCCTGTCTATAGCATAAAAGTTGCATATAAGACCGCTGGTCCCGAATATGCAGCGGCACGCTATATCAGGAAAACAGCCTTTTTTGATGTGAAATTTATCCTTTGACCTGAGTATGGGCACAAGGGCGATCACAGCCGCAACGGCATTGCGGAAGAATGCCTTCTGCATGGTAGGCACATCCCCCGAGATACGCACAAAGAAGGTCATCATCGAAAATCCCAGCGCCGCCAGCATAATGCACAGAACGCCCTTTAACATGCCTTTATTATCTTTTTTCTCTTCCTTCTCACTCATCTATATTTTCCTGTGAAAATGCGTATCCTGTCTGGGCGGTTTGATGAAGTTTTCATTGCTGGGCTCCATACGGGGATCCTTTAAGTAAAACTCCGGAAAGGTACCGCTTATCATCTCATTTTCGGTAGCCTGCTTTTCTTTGCGTGAAAGCAGAACAAGGGTAAAGTTGATCGTAAGCGATATGATCAGCGCGAACATCGCACAGCTTAAATATAAGAATATGGTTTCCATTATGATTCCCCTCCTTTACGGTCAAGCTGCGGCAGCGGCATACTGGTCATTATATTATACTGGTCCAGTGCCACCAGCTGCGCCATAAGCGTTCCGGCCATCATAAGCAATATCGCCAGATAACATGCAACCTCAATATCAGGATAGAATACCGAAGATATAAAACCTGCTAATGCTGCGACAAATACTATCCATACTCCCGCTACCAGTTTTCCGGTATTGGCTCTGCCGCCTTTTTTTATATACATCGTACATTTGATCGCCATCACCTCAACCAAGAGAGTAAGCATACCGGTAAGAAAATAGTCCATGATCCTGTTATCATTTCTGATTATAGGCTGTAAGTTATTAATGAACCATACAGACACTATCGCCAGAATGGCAATGGACGGTATAAGCGTCTTCAGATTGTTTTTGTGCTGCTCTTCATATATCTCATAGCGTGAACGTGCCATGTACGCAACCCTGTCATGTCTGCTCAGATATCCCTTATCATCAAGCCTGTAATCTCTGATCGCGATCTTTTTTACCATATTCATCAAAAGCATTATCGAAAACGCAGCAAATGTTTCCGAGGCGATCAGCAGCGGTACGGGTTTCATCAATACAGTAAAACATAACAGAACAAATAGAGGTACTGCCATCAGTACCGACGTGAGCAGGAATTTCTTTCTGTCTACAGGCAGATCGGCCGCCACACGTCCCGTCTGCCCGTTCACAACTGCATAGGTCACACGGTTGTCCGTTCTGTGTGATAAAAACCATACAGGGAACAGGGATGAATAAACCGCATCCAATGCAACATCCATCGACGGTCTGAAGAGATCCAGCTGGTCAGACGAAAATGTGGTCGAAGGAAAAGCTTTATGCAGCTGTGCCGATTCAAAAACCTTATCCTTCGCTATCTGCAAGGCGTTATCTTCATATACCCGGTACCCCACATCCAGCATATCCGCATAAAAACCGCTTAAGTAAGCGGGTGAAAAGTCCACCAGGGAATGAGCGTCAAAGGGAGCTATCTGCCAGCTGAAGTGATCGTCAAAACCGGATGATGCATCATAGAATATTCCCTGATATGTGGCATCCAGCCAGCCCGTACATTTATAACCGCGGGCATATACCCTTTTGCCTTCCCTGAACGTCCTCAGTCCGTTCAGTGACAGATAACCTGATATCTTTACATCATACCCCCAGTAAGGCATGTAGATGCCGCGGAAATTATCAAGATAATCTGCCTCCTTTAATTCAGGCGGGATAAACAAAGCCTTCTTCACATATTCCTGATACCTGGTCTTGCACGCTTCTTTTGTTATCTTAAAGGGAGCGATAGACCTGGGATATACCATCTTTTCCATACGGCTTCTCAGGACGACATTACTGCCGCAGTA
The DNA here is from genome assembly GCA_017539565.1 of Lachnospiraceae bacterium. Lineage (GTDB taxonomy): Bacteria > Bacillota > Clostridia > Lachnospirales > Lachnospiraceae > NK4A136. The sequence goes on along the minus strand of JAFYCS010000106.1, from coordinate 10,846 downwards.
ACTGCAGAAACCGTTTATGGAATTGTCCGTGGAATAAACACTGCCGCCGCACTGCGGGCATTCAAACAGCGTAAATTCCATTTCCCTTTCTTCGGCAAATCTTCCGTACTGATCCAGTTCCTTCGGATCCTCCGTAGCCCCGCAGGATGCACAGACCAGCATCTGTGACCTGATATCAAACCGCAGCTCGCCGCCGCAGTTAACACATTTGCTCATGTATACCTTCTCCGTTTTATTCGAAAAGAACGGGGTTTTACAACCCCGTTCTCATTATCTGATATCCGATATTTCTCAGCCTTTTTCAAGTGCCAGGGTAACAGTAGTGATATCGCAAACCTCAGCGGGTCCGTAATACTGGATAGCACCGGGATATACGAATGCCGTCTCAACAGCCCACTCTTCTCTGTGTGCTTCGAAGAACTTGAAGGGCTTGCCGTCCAGCTCTACCAAAGCCTTTCTGATAACAGGCTTGTCTTCACCGTTTCTTCTTTCCATGTTCATCATCTTGGTGATGGGCATACCGCCTGCAACCCATTCTTCAGCGGGCTTAGCCAGGTTGGATACCTTTGAAAGATAACCGGTGTAACCGTACTGGATCAGCATGAATGCGTTGTAACCCAGTGAGTAGCAGTAATCTGCATCGAAGTTTGAAGGGAATGCACATCTGCCTTCGTATCCGAAGAAGTGATGCTGTGCACCGAATTTGCCCTTATAGCTTCCTGCCGCCTTTCTCTTAGCCAGCTCATTCTTAACCATCTCGGAGAAGAGCTTCTCGGACTCGATCAGGGAAACCTGTACGTTCCCGTGAGGATCTCTCTCGAGGAACAGCTGCTGCTGGATCCCCTGGGGAAGGATGTCAAATACCTTGAAGGAATCTGCGCTTAAACCGTTCTTGATGAAATCATACTTTGCATTCCAGTCGGGAAGAGCATTAAACTCATCTGTCTTGGAACCGGCAAGGAGCTCGTTGATCTCTGCTATAAGAGCGGAGAACTCGGGAACGAACTCTACGATACCTTCGGGAATGATAGCCACACCGAAGTTATTGCCTGCATTGCCTCTCTTCTCAACAGCATCTGCGATATAATTGGTGATCTGTGACAGAGACATCTTCTTTGCTGCAACTTCCTCACCGATAAGGCAGATGTTGGGCTGGGTCTTAAGTGCACACTCAAGAGCAACATGAGATGCAGAACGTCCCATAACCTTGATGAAGTGCCAGTATTTCTTTGCAGAGTTGGCATCTCTTTCGATGTTACCGATCAGCTCGGAATAAGTCTTGGTAGCGGTATCGAAACCGAAAGAAGCTTCGATATCTTCATTCTTAAGATCACCGTCGATGGTCTTGGGGCAGCCGATAACCTGGATGCCTGTATTGTTTGCAGCCATATACTCAGCAAGTGTAGCTGCATTTGTATTGGAATCATCACCACCGATTATAACGATAGCGGTAAGACCGTTTTCCTTTGCATAAGCTGCAACAGTCTTAAACTGCTCAACGGTCTCAAGCTTGGTACGGCCGGAACCGATGATATCAAAACCGCCTGTATTTCTGTAAGCATCGATGAACTTGTCATCAAATTCAACATAATCATTCTTAAGAAGTCCGTCGGGACCGCCCTTGAAACCAAGGAGAACATTGTCCTTATTGGTAGCTTTTAAAGCATCATAAAGACCGGAGATAACGTTGTGTCCGCCGGGTGCCTGTCCGCCGGAAAGGATAACGCCTACAACCTGCTTCTTAGCAGCAGATGTATTCTGGCCCTTCTCAAAAGTGATCTCGGGCTTGCCATATGTATTGGGAAACAGTGCTTTGATCTTATCCTGATCTGCTACGCTCTGTGTAGCTGCGCCTTCTTTTACGCAGATATCTGCGATACCGTTTCTGAGCATCCCCGGAAGCTTGGGTGAATACTCATATCTTGCTTTCTGAAGTGGTGAAAGATTCATGTTTTTGCTCCTTTTTATTAATAAATGTTAATAGCAACCGATGGATATTTTAGTACATACCGGGTAAAATTTCAACTATTCTCTTCCGTCCCAGCAGTAGGTGCAGAGCTTGTCTTTATCAATGCCGACAGCATCCATCATATCGTCAAGACGGTTGTAGGCAAGGCTGGTAAAGCCCATCTGCTCACATATCTTATCCAGCATCTTATGATAACGGTCGGAATCGGGATTGCAGTAATCCTCAAGTACATCACGGCTTACATCCTCCCCCTCTTCCTTGGCGATCACACGGCGTGCTATCAGCTCCATTTCTGAATTGGAACGCGAGAAATTGATGTACTTACAGCCGAACATTATAGGCGGGCAGGCAGGACGTACATGTACGGCCTTTGCTCCGCTCTTATACAGAAATTCCGTCGTCTCACGGAGCTGTGTTCCGCGGACTATTGAATCATCTATGAGCAGTATGCTGTGTCCGTCGATCAGTTCATGCACGGGCAGCAGCTTCATCCTGGCGATCAGATCTCTCTTGGACTGGATCGTGGGCATAAAGCTTCTGGGCCAGGTCGGTGTATATTTTACGAAAGGTCTTGAGAAAGGTATGCCTGATGCATTTGCATAACCGACAGCATGCGCTGTTCCGGAGTCGGGAACTCCGGCCACTATATCCGCACCGGGCTTATTCTCCTGATCCCTTAAAGCCATCTTTGCACCGCAGTTATAACGCATACGCTCTACCGATATGCCTTCGTATACCGATGAGGGATAACCGTAATATACCCAGAGGAACGTACATATACGCATCCTAGTCCCGGGCTTAGCAAGAGTCTGTACTGCCTCGGGAGTCATGACCACTATTTCACCGGGGCCCAGCTCACGCAGAGGTGTATAGCCCAGGTTCTGGAATGCAAAAGATTCGAAGGAAGCACAATATCCCTCTTCTTTTTTGCCCAGTATGATAGGGGTTCTGCCCATCTTGTCCCTTGCACAGTACACACCCTGGGGAGTCAGGAGCATTATGCTCATCGATCCGTCTATCTCCTCCTGGGCATACCTGATACCTTCTATTATATTATCCTTCTGATTTATGAGAGCCGCTACCAGCTCGGTAGCATTGATAGTACCGCCGGAAAGCTCCATGAAATGGCTTCCGCTGCTGATTATCTTATCGGTGAGTGCATCTGTATTATTGATCTTTCCTACTGTGGTAATAGCATAGGTTCCGTGATGTGAACGTACTATAAGAGGCTGGGGCTCATAATCGGATATACAGCCTATACCCATATAGCCTTCCATCTCATGTGTGTCCTTGTCGAACTTGGTCCTGAAAGGTGCGCTCTCTATATTATGGATAGCGCGGTTAAAACCATTCTTTCCGTACACTACCATTCCCGCACGCCTGGTGCCCAGATGTGAATGATAGTCCGTTCCGAAATAAAGATCGAAAACGCAGTCTTCTTTCTGTGCCGTAGCAAAAAATCCGCCCATATCAAATATGTCCTCCTAAAATTTTGCCCCCCGTTACTTTACCACATGAGCCGCGTGCCCGCAAGCGGCACTTTTTAACAAAAACGGGGGACAACAGCTCAAGCCGTTGTCCCCTCAAAAACCGTATATATTATTCCTCTGTCACTGCCTCTTCGGCGTCTTCAGGCTGCTGCGTCTGTTCTATCACGGGGAACACCATGTCGTCTGCACTTCCCAGATCTCCGCCATAAAGGATCTTTGCGATCTCCGAATCCCTGTCAAGTATCAGGGTCTTATCCGTTCCTTTAAGGGAAGCCTTCAATGCATCAAGGCTTCGGATGAAGTTATAGAACTCAGCCTTATCTGCATCGTTATATGCATCGGAAAGGATCCTCATGTACTCAGCCTCACCTTCGGCTGTCAGGGTTTCTGCTTCCTTCTCTGCATTTGCCAGAGTAATGGTAACCTGCTTGTCAGTTTCATTTCTGATCTTCTGGGCTTCTGCTTCACCCTTTGCGGTATAGCCGGCTGCTATGTTGCCACGCTCTGAGATCATACGCTCATATACTGCTGCCTTGTTATCCTCGGGCAGATCCAGCGCCTTGATCTCGGCCATCTTTATCTCTATGCCGTAACCTGAAATATCAGAATTGGATTCGGTGGTGATCATGTTGGTAAGCTCTATACCTCTGGCTGCGATCACCTCATCCTGGGTCATCGAAGAGATAATATTCTTCGTTGCATTGTATACAGCCGCATCGATACGCTCTTCAGCCCTTGCACTTACGCCGCCCAGAGTCTGGTAATACTTGATCACATCCCTTACCGTCCAGATAACATAATCATCGGCTATCATGGATTTCTTATCCCTGGTGATAACATCACTCTGGGGGATATCATAGATCCTGCTTCCGATATATATGGGCTGGACATCCTGGATATAAGGCACTTTAAAGTGCAATCCGGGCTCGGTCACAACCTTTACGGCTTTTCCGAATTCCTTAACTATAGCCGCATCATTATAATTGACTGTATATAATGATGAACCAATAGTTATTACTATAAGTATTGCTACTATTACTAAAATTATCTTCTTAACCATCACTCTTCCCTCCTTAATTAGCACTGAAGCTGTCCAGAGGCAACATCGTCTGGGTGGTACCGTCGCTGATTATCACCTTGAGCGAAGGCATAACATCTTCCATTGTCTCATAAAACATACGCTTCTTGGTTATATAAGGATACAGTTTATACTGCTCATACATCTCGTTAAATCTTACAACCTGGCCTTCTGCCTCAGCTATTCTCGCTTCTTTCTGTGCCTGTGCATTCTGAACTATCTTGTCGGCGTTTGCTTCAGCTGAAGGAAGCTGCTCATTCTGATATGCCAGTGCGTTATTCTTTGCGGTATCGGCACCCTGCTTTGCAGTTTCTACAGCCTTGAATGCCTGCTTGATCTCTGCGGTAGGGGGCTCACTGTCCTGTACAGTGATGTTTACTACAGACAGTCCGATATTCTGCTCGTTAAGCTCACGCATCATATCTTCTTTTACGTCCGCCTGTATCTGTCCCTTTGCGGTGGTCATCGCTTCATCCACCGTGCAGTCAGCCACAACGGAACGGATGCTTGAAAGCGCTATGTTCTTAAGTATCTCCTCCGGACGGTCTGATGCATACAGATATGCTACGGGATCGCTCACTCTGTACTCCAGATAGAAATCAATATCCAGGAGATTAAAGTCCGATGTGATCATTATACCGTTGCTCTCATCGGTAATATTCTGTCCCTGATTATCAATGGTATAACCTACACCTGTACCGTGAGTGGTTATATCCACCATCTGTACCTTCTGGATAAACGGTATCTTAAAATACAATCCTGCGGTATCCGTACGGACAACCTTTCCGAACATAGTTACTACCGCATTCTGCTGCTCGGATACATTGTAGAAGGATCCGCTTACCGCTACCATCAGTGCCACGATGATGATAATGACCGGAATGAACTTCGTAATCTTGCCCGGATCGATCTTCGGTGCATCGTTGATTATTTTTTTGTTGAAATTTTTGAAATCACCTTCCATAATTCCATCCTCCTTTATCTTGAGGCATTATACCCAATCCTGCTTATGGTTTCAAGTATGTGGCGTTAGCGTTTCTGCTACACTTAGGCGCGGAGATAAATTCCGATCTTTTTTTCCGAAAAAAAGAAAACATACGCGCTTCTTATACGGGATATGATTTCCCATCCCGATTCACCGGTACTGCCTCACTTCCGTTTACCGTCCACATGATAATTGATGACTCATACTTCCCACACCCAAAGGTGTGATAACCCCTTAATTTATAAGGGATTAACTACATAAAATAAAAGACAATGCACAATCGAAAATCAATAGCGGCTGTTACCTTCATATGTGCATTTGCTATAGGCGGATGCGGCTCCGGTATCGGCGGAGACATAATCGACAGCGCAGTCGAAAAGGTCGAAAAGACCGTAATCCCTGTGTTCACGGTGACAGGCACCAAGGTGTCTATCATAACGGAAGCTGGATCCCCGGCCGTGCCCGCGAGGCCGTAACGGAACGCTATCAGAATATCCAAAGTTTTCTTGCATCCAAAGGTATCCTTCCCGAAATCTAAAAAACCACGGTCCTCGTGGTTTTTTTCCCTCCGCGCTTTGCCCACTGTTCTATGCGATTTATCACAAACAAATAGCTCTGGCAAATCATGAGCATTTCATCTATAATACAAGTGTCAATATTCTATTTTTTTAAGGAGGTTTTCCCATGGCTAAAAACAACCCTTATGCAGGTACACAGACCGAAAAAAATCTGGAAGCAGCTTTCACCGGAGAATCACAGGCCAGAAATAAGTACACATACTTTGCTTCCAAAGCAAAAAAAGAAGGATACGAACAAATAGCTGCCTTGTTCCTCAAGACCGCTGATAATGAGAAGGAACATGCAAAACTCTGGTTCAAGGAACTTAACGGTATCGGTGATACCAAAGAAAATCTGTCAGATGCTGCAGATGGCGAAAATTATGAATGGACGGATATGTATGAAGAATTCGCCAAAACAGCTGAGGAAGAAGGCTTTCCCGAACTAGCTGCCAAATTCCGCGGAGTTGCTGCCATAGAAAAGGCGCACGAAGAGCGTTACCGTGCACTTCTCAAAAACATCGAAATGCAGGAAGTGTTTAAAAAGAGCGAAGTTAAAGTCTGGGAATGCCGCAACTGCGGACATATCGTAGTCGGCACCAGTGCTCCTGAGGTTTGTCCTGTCTGCAATCACCCTCAGGCCTATTTCGAAGTACACGAAGCGAACTATTGACGCCATAAAAAAGTGACCATGGGGAAAAGACCACGAGTCCGTCCCCATGGTTTCCCATGTTTTTACCAATAGTATTCATAGAACTTCATTGTGTAGCCGCCTTCGAAGCTTTCTCCGGCCGCAAGGTTGTTCGTATATTCCCTTTCGCTCAGATCACCGTCAAAGTCTGCCGCATCGCATCTTCCGTACCATGGCTCGATGCAGATGAACGGCGCATTCAACTAAAGTGTCCAATCCTGCTCATTGATCCCCAGAAACGTTTTATCCCTGAATCCGATACAAATACCATGCTCTTCATCACATTGACATTCCCCATAAAAAGAAATCTCCGGATATACATATCCGTCTTTCGATTTCCAGGTTTCCGTCACATTTATCGCTATTGAATGTATATCTATTTCATCTTCAACATCGTCAGCCGTGATCTTATTATCAGACCACATATCGTATTGTTCATTGCAATAATCTGCAATTTCCTGTCGGTAATCCTCAATATTCACATTATCAACAAACCAGTTCAATACATCTATTTCCTCGCGGCTGAGATCAAATCCACGCGGTTTTATATCCCCCGATTCGTCATACTTATTATCACCGGTACTGAAAACCTTAAGCACCGTATCTTTGCCAAACAGTTTCATAGTAATGCTTTCTTTATTCTTCAAAGCCGTGATCATATATCATTCCTCTTTTTTCCTATACTCAACATAAAAAAACCTTCGTAGACACCAAATCCCGCTCTCCACATTGCCCCTTCGGTACTTTTAGTCAATCATCCTAATGTGCACAGTTTTCCTCTCATTACATATCCGATTTTTTCATAACAGGCATTTGATGCCGCATAGTCTGCATTGGTATAGAGCATAGGTGTGTAGCCTGAGTCCTGAACTATCTTTGTGACCTGATAAACAAGATTTTCCGCGTAGTGCTTTCTGCGGTATGCCTTTTGCGTATATACCAAATTGAGCGAAGCCATATCTCCTGTAGGCGTGTACTGACAGCTTGCTATTTTTCTCCCCTGATCATTGACCCAGAAAAACAGCCTTCCCGTCCTGGCACAATTCTCAGCATCCTGCCGGTATTCTATGGCACTCTTCTTGTCTACTTTCACTTCTTCATGGAACAGATCAAGGAAATCAACAAGTTCATCCACATCCTCTTCCGTACATTTATGTATATTTCCATCCACCTCCGACCCGGGCGGGATCGGTTTCTGACAATCATATGCAAACATATTCATCTTTATCTTAAGAGTCAGATTGTCATTCGCCGCTCTGTTTATAAAATATTCAGCAAGTTCATACTTAACATTAAATGTATGCTCTCCATCAAGTAACCCATTCTCTTTTGCAATCTGATATGCTTTTTCATACTCTTTATCCAAAGCATCATCCGGAGTCCATATCCATACCGGATAAGGTTCACCTGTAAAGCAGATAATAAGTCTCTCATGGTCAGTTAACAGCAGGCTGCACCCGGCACCAATGATCCTTCGCAACACAAAAAATGTGTACCTGTCTCTTTCCAACAATCTGTAATCTCTCTCATCGACATGATTATCCATATATTTCCTCACTAAAAAACGCCTCTTCGCACTACTGAAATACAATCTGCAAAACAATTTTCTTTTCTGCTTTCCTCCAAGATAGTTTTATCAACAGCTGTCGGAAGATGTGTTCCAATTATATCATCCAATCGGAACACAGTCTATCAGGATACCTGTTGCATCCCTTTCATATGTTAAACGCTTTAAAATCCGATCTCGATTATAACCCGTCCATGCTCGTATGCCGCGTTCAGCGGACAGTTCATACGCTCGGCAAAGAGTTTGACTATTGATAAGCCCAGACCTGTAGATTGATTTCTGGCACTCTCAACAGTAAAGAATCGGTCAAAAAGGCGGTTTACATCCACGGAAGAAAGCTCGGCTGACAGATTAGCTACGCGCAGCTTTCCGCTGTCCTCAAGGGTAATCTCAAGATCCCCGTCACTGTATTTTAAGGCGTTGCTTAAAAGATTTGAAATTATACGTTCAACATAAGAAAGATAGTATCTGCGGTTTATCTTTGTTTCGCATATTTCCACAACAGGCTCGATCCCCCGCTTTGAAAGTGCTGGATAATAATTCATTATGGCGTTTTCCAGAATAGTATTGATACAGAGATCCTGCTCTTCTTCCCTGACTTCTCCGCCGCTTATCAGCGCATATTCAAAGAGTTCCTCCGTAAGCTTCTTCATATGTCCGGCACGCTCAGCTATGACTGAAAGGTAACGTTCAAGCTCAGGTGATTTGTCAAGCTTCTCTCCCAGTTCCAGATATCCGCAGATTGCGGTAAGGGGTGTCCGCAGATCATGGGCTATATTGGTAATGGCAGCTTTGATCTCCGCATCCCCCCTCTCATATTTATGAAAAGCATCACGCAGGCTGATGAGCGTTTCATTCATCGCCTGCGCCAGAGCCCTTATCTCCTTATCCCTGCTGGATACTCTCAGCAGCGTGTTACTGTTTAAGCCTGCCCTTTCCGAAAAACCCGTTCTGATCTCCCTGATCGACAGACGCATGGCTGTAAGTTTCATCAGCAGAAAGATATTTACCGCCACACTCAGGATAAGGATATATTTCATATATTGTCTCCTTGTTATTTCAATAATGGATAGGATCGATAGGGTTTGCCTCATAATAATACACGACTGCATCATATCTGTCGGCCGGTACTATCTTCATCCTGTAACTCTTTGAGATATCACTCAGCACATTATACCCCTCACCTACCAGCCCGGTAAAGACTAAACTGTGAACTGTCTTATATACCGCACTGTCCGTATCATTCAGTTTTGTAAAGTCAAGACAATACCATCCGTCATCGAAAAACTTTGCCTGATACGCCAGAGGATCATCACTGCAGTATTCGTGATCTGCCCTCTCGTACTCTTCGTCATACGTTCCCGCCGTATGAATATTAACACAGGTGTTATAAAACTCACTGCCTATGCAGAAGTAACTTCCTTCAAACAGGCGGTTTATATTCTCGCCCATGGTCAGCAGGTTTTCATCATCATATGCTGCCGATGAACCTTTCATTACGTGACCGTTATGCGCAGTTATCAAAATCTGTGTATATCCCCTGCTTTCCTCCAGTTCGGAAAAGCACTTAAGATTCTCTGCCATACATCTGTCGCGATAGGACGAATACTCAGCCGGATCAGTTTCAAAATCCGGCGCTTCAATGTACTGCACAATAACATCTGCAAGAGCTGCCACCTGACTGCTGTATACATCATCAGCAGTATTCAAACGTTTTCCCATCTCTACAAAGAAATCTTTATCAGCACTATATGTTTCTCTGTTATCTGTATCTATCGATAAAAGCTTAGCTTTCTCTTCCTGTGTAAAGATATCAGGATCACTTTCGCATAAGCTCTGCATATATTCTACTGAAGTGTATCCACCCTGCATATCCACACCGTAAAACATAAGTGATTCTTCATAAGATACATTCTTATTATATTCTCTCATCCAGTTCAACAGATCCGCGATCTCTTCCGTATCATAAAGGGGATAACTCTGTTTTCCCAAAAGTCCAATGATATCGCTGTCCTCATTATGAATGGCATCATTCAGCATTTCCGCTTCACCTGCAGATATCTCAAAAGCTATAGCTCTTCCATCCCCTTCATTTACAAGCTTCTGAAGCACCAGTTTCTTTAACGTCTGGAATTCCCTGTTACCGTGGGTAGCTTCGCCAATTCCGACAACACGGACGTTTTCAGGGATCTTAAACTCGTCGAAGCTGACTCCCGCTTCTTCGATACCATCGATCTTTTTTTCCGCTCCGAACAATATCCCGGATCTTAATACCAGCAATACTGCAAAGAATGCGATGATCAACGCTGCCATACCTGCCCATACTTTTTTAAACGTAGTCATAATCTTTCTTCCCCTCTTATATAACGTCCCTTTTCTTCAGGCCTGACGTTCCGATAACAAACATAAGCAAAGTCATCACAGCCGATAACAGGAGCTGAACGAATGTCCCGGGATTGGCATAATCATCGGAAAAACCCGTATTTGAAAACCACTGTCCCAATGCATT
>JAFYCS010000105.1 GCA_017539565.1 Lachnospiraceae bacterium | reverse complement strand
TCGATGGTAGATCCGGGACGGGGTCCTTCATCCTTATTAAAGAGGATGGTCTCTTTCTTCTTCTTGATCTCTACGGGAACGATCTCCTTATCGAAAGCACCGCTCTCCTGAGCTGCACATGCCTTTAACTGGCTCCTGAGTGCAAACTCATCCAGCTCTTCACGGGTAAGGCCGTATTCCTTAGCTACGTTATCAGCTGTTGTGATCATGTGATAATCGTTGAATGCATCCCACAGAGCATCCTTTACCATGGTGTCTACCAGACCGCCCTGGCTCTGTGAAGGCCACATCATACGGTATCCGTAACGGCCGTTGGGGATTGCGAAAGGAGCCATTGACATGTTCTCCATACCGCCTGCTACTACTATATCAGCATCGCCTGCAGCTATCATCTGTGCTGCCATGTTCACGCAGTTAAGACCGGAACCGCAAACTACGTTAACGGTAACGGCGGGTGTCTCGATAGGCAGCCCTGCCTTGATAGAAGCCTGACGTGCAACGTTCTGGCCCTGTCCGGCCTGGATAACGCATCCCATGTATACATGGTCAACCTTCTCAGGAGCAACTCCTGCACGGTTTAAAGCTTCCTTGATAACGATAGCGCCAAGCTGCGCTGCGGGAGTAGTTGAAAGACCGCCTCCCATGGTTCCGATCGCGGTACGGCATGCACCTGCAAGTACGATTTTCTTAGACATTTCTGACCTCCATAAAATGTGTTGTTAGAGTTAAACGGGCCCGAATGCAGAGCCCGCGCATCGGCACGATTCTACCATAAAACGCCCCTATCTGCAAGGGAGAAACTTGATAAAAATGTGAAAAAAGAGGGAAAAAAACAGGGGCCTTCCGGCCCCCGTTAACATAACATATGTTTTATCTCATCATACTTCCGGCTCGATAAGTCCGTAGGTATTTCCCTTCCTCTTGTAAACCACGTTTACCTGATCTGTCTCCGCATTGCAGAATACGAAGAAGCTGTGGCCCAGGAGTTCCATCTGTACGCATGCATCTTCGGGATACATGGGCTTGATATCGAACTTCTTTGTACGGATGATCTTAACTTCCTCTTCATCCATGAAATCCTTATCCAGGTATTCCTGCTTGAACGAACCTGCACCCTGCTCACGGTCGGTGAGTCTGGTCTTATATTTCTTAAGCTGTCTTTCGATTATCTCCTCCACCAGATCGATGGATACATACATATCATTGCTGACCTGCTCCGAACGGATGATGCTGCCCTTAACGGGTATGGTAACTTCTATCTTCTGACGGTCCTTTTCGACACTTAATGTAACATGTACTTCGGTATCCTCGGCAAAATACTTTTCCAGCTTGCCTATCTTGTCCTCTACGGCACTTCTCAACCCCTCTGTCACATCGATATTCTTACCAAGAATTATAAACTTCATACGCAGTTCCTCTCTTTCCCCGGGAGAACCGGAGTATTCTTTGTTGATATCCGGAATTATACCACAAACCGTCCCCTTTCGCAAGTACGGCAGAGAATGCCGGATGCAAAAAAAGCGTGACGATTCTGCCCGGTTATGATATGATATTGTCTGTATGTTTGAAAAAACTAACCTTACGGGAGGCTGTATGTATAACATAGATTTTCACGCAGATGATTACGCGGCATCACTAGAGAATTCAAAGCGTATTATCGAACTGGTGCAGGCGGGACGTATCAACTCATTCAGCGTGATCCCCAACATGGGCTGTTATGAGGAATGCATGAAGCTGCTTAAAGACAGCTGGAAGACCTTTCCGAAAAAGCCCCTGATATCGGTCCACATAAACCTTATCGACGGCTACTGGCTTTCCTCAAAAAAGCCCGGCCGCGTCATAAAGAATTCCTGGGGAAAGATATTCCTGCATACAATGATCCCGGATCATAAGCGCAACAGGCTGCTGGCTTCCTATTCCGCAGAAATAGAAGCCCAGATAAAGGCTGTTACCGAAAAGACAAAGGATCTTAAGGATGACAACGGAGATCCAGTTGCACTGAGGATCGATTCTCACGTACACACCCACATGATCCCCCTGGTATTTGATGCACTGATGGATGCCCTGGCAAGGACCGGGCTGCGTAACGAGGTGAGTTTCATACGCTGCTCTACCGAACCGCTTTCGATGTTCTTATTTACCCCCGGCATAGCAGGTACCATACCGCCCGTAAATATCATAAAGAACATAATGATCCATATACTGAGCCACTTCGTAAGGGATAACCTGCGCGGCATGAACATAGATACGGGCCGGCTCTTCGGCGTGGCCATGACCGGTGAGATGGATCTTAAGAGAGTGAACATACTGCTTCCCAAGATGATAAAATATGCAAAGAAAAAGAACGCTTACCTTGAGATACTCTCCCACCCCGGGCGTACGGCACAGAGTGAGATATCTCCCGAATACGGGCATGACGATCTCAAGGCTTTCCTTTCCCCTAACAGGGATGTTGAATACAGGATGCTTATGGAAGTAAAAAGACCTGAGTGATCAGGTCTTTTTCTTTCCCTTCAGCGCTGCAGTAAACAATGCTCCGAATATCAGTAATATCGCCGCCGCCGAACTTACCATCAGTCCCGGTATCAGGCCTTCCGGGATATAGCGGAGTTCAAGCACCCCGGTCTCATTTACCGGGATATATAAAAAGGCATCATACATGCTCTGCGGCACGATCTCCCTGCCGTTAAGATAAGCCTTCCAGGATGTTTCATAGGGTATGGTCGTAGCCACACCCTCTCCGTGTTCAAGATCGGGTATCCGGATCACATATCGTGAAGAGGTCGTATTCTCGACCAGAAGGCCTCTGTCTATCGAATCCGAAAAAGCCTGCTGGAGCACCGGCATATCCTCGGTCACCACTATAGCCCTGCCAAGGTCCGGATCATCCCCTTCGCAGGTGATGCGCAGCGTAAAGCAGTCCCCTTCATCATACCTGCCAAGATCCAGCACACTGTAACACCCAAGGTTTCCGTAGCCGGATAGAAATTCATCATCCAGATAGATAGCCATGTTCTGTATCCTGTCTTCAACACCTGCAATGTACAGATATACGCGCCCATCAACAGCCGTCTCACACTCTATGGTCTCAGTATCCGCACCGCCGGTCACATTCATGCTGCATTCCTTAAATATATCCGGAGTATAACCGCAATAGGCTGAATATATGCTCTCCTGCATGGTAAAAGGATCACTCATATCAGCCGCAGGAAGACTGTCAACCGACATGGCAGCCGGAAGCCAGTAGGGGTTTTCATAAAGCTCCGCCTCATGATATTCATATTCATCCCTTCTGTAACTGCCGTTGACATATCTTATGCCCAGTAGGGAATCGGCCGTTGCCGTATTGTCATCGCCGTATGCGGTATACAATCCGTCATCATGAAAGCCCAGCTTCTTCAGGAAAAAGCGTGTGCTCATAAGGCCGGCCGAGCTGTAATGTGTCAGACTGTTATAACCGTACATCATGCCGTCGTTCTGCTCCCTGGGATAGCTGTCATCCACACGGTAGAATTCACCGTTACAGCTTATCTTTGAGAAAAGCGGCGCATCTTCGGTTACGGTCTTTCTGTATTCCGATGCCGTGAGCATGCCGTTTGATGTCTGGACCCTAAAGATATAAACACCGTTTGCCAGAAGCACTATACTCTGCAATGCTATAAACGCTGCGTTGAACAGGTCTTTTTTCTTAAGTTTTATCAGGTTGAAAGCCCTGGCCGCACAAACTATGCATACGAATACAAACAGAAATGCCTGGCGGTAGGGATAACCGGAAGGATACATTCCCGCATGCCACAGGAGGTTCAGCACATCGATGCACATGGATGCGACCATGATCAGCAACAGGGCGCCCATGCAAAGCTTCTCCTTAAGTGATAACGCTTTAAGAATAAAGAATACCAGCGCCAGTATCAGGATAATGGTTCCCGCATATATCAGCGGCCTGCCGAAATATGTGCTGCTGCCGTCAAACTTAAATATCCGCGCCTGCAGTATAAAATGCCAGGGCATGATATTTGAACCTTCGCCTTCTGTTCCCAGCAGTCCTGAATCCTTGGGGCTGCCAGCAAGTTCAAATACAGTGGGCAGCAGGGCCACCATATCCAGGCATATCGCCCATACTGAACACACTCCCACCCTCAGCAGTTTCTTAAACCACTCCGCAGGTTCATCCACAAGGAGCCATACCGTCCAGAAAATGATAAAGAGGCATACCATGAAGGCGATGTAGTAATTGCACCATACCATCAGTGCCAGCACCAGTATGTAGCCCGCATACTTCTTTTCATCTATCAGCCTGCCCAGCATCCACAGGACAACGGGCATGAGTATATATACTTCCATCCACATGGGATTGATGACATAGGCCATCATGTACGCGCAGAAAGTATAGCTCAACGCAAAACCCAGCGTCCGGGGCATACCCTCATGTCCCCTGCGGCGCAGGTAATAAATAAGGAATCTGTCACAGCCTGCAGCCATCAGCATGAACTTAAGGCCTGCCATCAGCGTCACGGCTTCCGGAAGATGGGCCTCATCAAAGAATAAAAGCAGTAAAAGCAGCGGGCTTGAAAGGTAATAGGTGAAGAAGCCCACAGCCCCGGATCCCAGAGCCATGGCCGGTGAATAAAGAACATCCGCCTTTCCGCAGAGCACGCTCCTGTAATAAGCATAGAAATCCAGGTACTGGCGCTTTAAGTCAAATACCGCCCAGGTGTTATCCCCGAAAGGCGTGAGCCCGGTTATCAGGCAGAACACAATGAAAAAAACGCCCGCAACGGCTCCCGCTGCGAGCGCATGACATAATGCTTTTTTATCTGAATACTCTTCTGACAGCAATGACCGTATCATATCCAACTTCAGTTATGGCTATACCTTTCCTTGAATTATATGCATGTACTATCTGCCCGTTACCGATGTAGATCGCAACATGTCCCCTGTAGCAGATGATGTCTCCTGCCCTTGCTCCCTCCAGGCCGTTCTCCACAGGATAAGCAGCCCCGGGATAATCTCCGGATGAGCGGGGAAGGGCTACACCGAAGTTCAGATATACGCTCATGACAAAACCGGAGCAGTCCGCGCCGTCAGTAAGGCTCGTTCCTCCGTATACATAAGGATTTCCGACAAACTGGCATGCAAAAGCCGCAACCTCCGCTCCTTTTGCAGCACCTTCTTCGGTATTCTCATCGCCCGGCTGTTCTTCCTCAGGCTCCTCTTCGGGAGTGGGGGTAGCGGTAGGTGCTTCAGTAGGTGTTGGCTCCATCGTAGGCTCAGGCGTGGGTGTAGGTGCCAGAGTAGGTGTAGGTGTCGCCGTAGGTTCCGGTGTGGGTGTTGCCGTGGGTGCAGGTGTAGGAGCAGCGGTAGGTACCGCAGTCGGTGTGGGCGTGGGTTCTGTCACGCTGATGCTGCCTTCGACTGTCATCTCAGGCTCTTCCTCCGCCTCCTCTGCTTCTTCACTCACCGCAGGCTCAAAGCTCTCCACTAACTCGCCTCCGGCCCATACATCAAAAAGCTCCAGATCCGATTCCAGCTCAGATATCGCACCTGCAGTCTGCAGAACGGGCTGTTCCTCTATCAGATCGCTGTCCTCAAAAAGCGCGGCAGCTCCGCCCAGGAATTCCGCTTCCTGAACTTCTTCTTCCTCTGCTTCAGGGACATAAACATCATCGGCTGCAATAAGAACACTACCCGCCGATGTATACGCCAAGCTGAATGCTGCTGCTATTGTGCTTAATCTGATTAGTATTTTGAACTTCATAATATGTAAATGTATCGAATTCTTTGCGAATCTTTACAAATTGTTTCTTTTTTGTTACAGTTTGTAAAATATTAGCATGATAAATTTTTTATGTCAATAAGATCCTTCCTTCCGGACGGGGTGACAGGGTCTTAAGAAAGGACATCCCATGAGCAAAACCGCTATCGTCACAGGGGCTTCCCGCGGCATAGGTGCCGCTGTTGCAAGACAGCTGGCCGCCGACGGATATGAACTGAGCCTCTGCTGCAGAAATAATAAAGACAGCCTTACAGCTCTTGCAGAAGAGCTTAGATCAGGATACGGAAGCAGTATACACTGCTTCTACGGTGATGTTTCAGATCCGGCTTTCTGCCGTGAACTGCTGACCCCTTTTGATACCCTTGACGCGCTTGTAAATAACGCCGGTATCTCCTATGTAGGGCTTTTGCAGGATATGGCGGACAGCGAATGGGACAGGCTGATGGGCGTGAACTTAAACAGCGCATTCTATCTTTCAAAGGCAGCCATCCCGCTGATGCTCAAGGCACACAGCGGACGCATTATAAATGTATCCTCCGTATGGGGGCGCGTAGGTGCCTCTATGGAGACCGCCTACTCCGCATCAAAGGGAGCCCTCGACAGCTTTACCCGTGCCCTCAGCCGTGAGCTGGCCCCTTCGGGGATAGCAGTCAACGCACTGGCCTGCGGTTTCATCGATACTGAAATGAACAGCCATCTCTCCGAAGAAGAAAAAAAGGATCTGTACGAACAGATCCCTGCAGGAAGGCCGGGAACTCCAGAAGAAGCCGCGGCCTGTATATCACTGTTATTAAAAGCTCCCGTATATCTTACGGGACAGGTTATCAGTCTTGATGGCGGATGGACCTGAGTATGATCAAAGCTCCATCTCCGTTTC
>JAFYCS010000012.1 GCA_017539565.1 Lachnospiraceae bacterium | reverse complement strand
GTATATGATAAGAGCTGCGGCTGCGATGAACAGTATGCTTAAGATAATGCCTATAAAGAACAGGCTGCCGTACATGCTGAAGAATCCGTTGCGGTCACCTTCGTAAGCAGAGGTGAAAAAGTTGGTCCAGCCGGGAGCGCTGCCGTTATAGATCATTTCGTTTCCGTCATCTCTTATATCATTTCCTATACGCAGCTGCTCATCAGCAGCTGTACCCGGCATGTCGAAGCTGCAGTACTGGCTTATCTCAACTGTCAGTCTGGGATCGCCCAGGCTTTCTACATAGTCTGCGATCTCTGCAGCATATTCATACCAGTCAGCCACCATTACCAGGTATACGGTAACCAGGGTATCTTCGGTAGAGAGTTTATAAGGAGTAGTATCTGTTGTTCCTACAACCTTAAGAGGGCGTGTACCCTTTAATGCTATAGTGTCTGCGGTATAAGGTTTGCCGCTTGAATAAACATATGCTTCACCGGGAGATAGTGTAATATCTGTTCCCAACAGACGGTTATAGTCGGAAACAGGCAGGATATAGTAACCCCGTATCCTTTCAAGTGAAGAAGCGGAACTGTTGACATCGCGCATATCTTCCGTTCCGTTAACATCTATTTCCCCATTATCATAGTATCCGAAAGTAGCCAGCAGTGAGTAATTGATAAATCTGTCTTCGCAGCCCTTTGTCCTGTTACTTACAACAGCATTGAGCTTATCTGAGTTTTCCTGTGTGCAGTCTGCGGGGGTTTCATATCTTGCATTTACCGTCAGGTCATAGGGGGATTCGCCTCTCATGGCATCCTCACTGCCAAAATACAGACAGCTTGTGGATGAGAGCATAACAAGTACCATTGTTGCAAGGATGCATATGGATGCCAGTCCCGCACCGTTACGTTTCATCCTGAATACCATGGAAGAAACGGAAACGAAGTGTGAAGCTTTGTAGTAATAAGCCTTGTTCTTCTGAAGGATCCTGCATAAAGCAACCGAGCCTGCGATAAAAAGCAGATAGGTTCCCACAATGACCATAAGTACTGCAAGGAAGAAGAGCAGGATAGCGCTGAGAGGGGACTGTATGCTGACTGACAGGTAGTATGCTACGCCAAGCAGTATAAGTCCGATCAGAGCCAGGATCCAGTTTGCTTTGGGAGGTTTTTCCCCGTGGGCTTCACTCTTTAACAGGTCAAGTGGCTTTGAAAGCTGTACTCTGGCTATGGATACGATGAGCATCAGTCCGAAGATGATACCGAATAATATCAGGGTTGCTAAGATGCTCCCCAAGTCTATGGACAGTTTATAATCTATCGATCCTTCTGCCATGCGCAGGAGTACCAGCTCGGAAAGTTTGGAAAAAAGAATTCCGCAAAACAGCCCGGCGCATACGGAGATAATACCAGTGAGTATGGTTTCCCAGAACATGATGCAGCTGATGTTCCATTTGTTCATACCCAGAATATTATAGAGTCCGAATTCCTTATTGCGCCTTCTTATCAGGAAGGTATTGGTATAGAAGAGGAAGATCATGGCAAATGTTGCAATGACTATAGAGCCTAAGCGGAGTATGATCACCATGGTATCTCCGCCGCTGATCTGTGATACCATCGGTGAATAGGAAAGACTCATGAGTATATAAAACATCATTATCGTTCCTATACAGGTAAGCAGATAGGGAACATAGAGCCTGCTGTTTTTCTTCATCCCGTCTATGGCGAGTCTTATATAGAATCTCATTTTATCTCACCTCCCGTCGTGAGTACGGTAAGCGTATCCGATATTTTCTGATAAAGCTGTTCGTTGGTATCGTTTCCGCGGTAGAGCTGATGATAGACCTCACCGTCACGTATGAACAATACGCGTGTAGCGTGGCTTGCAGCTTTAACGCTGTGTGTTACCATTACTATGGTCTGGCCGCGTTTATTAACATCGGCGAAGAGTGAGAGCAGCTCGTCAGTGGAACGTGAATCCAAGGCTCCTGTAGGCTCATCGGCCAAAAGCAGCTTAGGCTCTGTGATCAGTGCTCTTGCGGCAGCGGCACGCTGCTTCTGTCCGCCGGATACCTCGTAAGGATATTTTTTCAACAGATCGGCGATGCCCAGTTCTTCGGCCAGAGGCTTTAAGAGCTTTTCCATCTCTGCATGGTTTTTTCCTGCCAGCACCAGGGGCAGGTAGATATTATCTTCCAGGGTGAAGGTATCCAGAAGATTAAAGTCCTGGAACACAAAGCCCAGCTGGTTGCGCCTGAAGGAAGCTATCTCTTTCTCCGGCAGCGTAGATGTGTCAACTCCGTCAAGTAATACCGAACCGCCGGTAGGTTTATCAAGTGCAGCCAGCAGGTTTAAGAGTGTGGTCTTTCCGCTTCCGGATTCACCCATTACAGCAACATATTCGCCCTTTTCAACACTGAAATTGACGCACTTGAGCGCTTCTACTTTCTGTGTACCGAAGCGTGAGGTATATACTTTTTTAAGATCATGTACTTCCAAAATACTCATGTGATTTTTCCTCCTTTGCGATCTTACGGAGTAATCATAACAGGAAGGAAGAAGAACTTCCTGTTATCAGACTTACATTTCACGGGGTATTCCTTACAAATATGTAAGTTTTATTCCACAGTTATCTTTTTGCGGGAAAGATCAAGACTCATGGTCGTACCCTTGCCGGGCTCCGACTTTACCGATATGGAATGGCCGAGTTTATTTAAGATGCGCCTGCAGAGATAAAGCCCAAGGCCGCTGGCATGTTTATCCCCGCGGCCGTTATAGCCGGTAAATCCATGTTCAAAGATACGGGGAAGGTCTTCGGCAGCGATGCCGATGCCCGTATCGGAAATACACAGTACGGAGGATTCTGCGGAATAGACAGATATCTTTCCTTCCGGAGTATATTTAAGCGCGTTGGAAAGCAGCTGTTCCAAAACAAAGGACAGCCATTTCTCATCGGTAAGTACGCGCATGCCTGTAGGTTTAAAATCCAGCGACAGATGTCTGTCTATGAATTCGCCGGAAAATTTCTTAACTGCACCGCGTATTATATTGTCGAGTTCATATTCACGAAGTACATAATCGCTGGAGCGGCCATCCAGCCTGAGATAAGCCAGTACCATCTCTACATAGCGCTCGACTCTGGAAAGGTCACTCTTAAGACGGCGTGACAGTGTGCTGTCTTCGTTCTGCAGTGTAAGACGCATTGCAGCAATGGGGGTTTTGATCTGATGTGCCCAGAGTGTATAGTAATCTATCATGTCATTATATTTCTGCGAAGCTGCGTTATCCTGTGTTCTTCTGGCGTCCTGCAAAAGCATTATGATACGCTGATAGTCGCTGTCATCTACGGAAGATGATACAGGCAGCATATCTTCCGTAAGTGCTTCCGTGAGGGAAGAGAGTATCCTGTGCTTTTTGGCCATATGTATACATATTATTATTGCATATATGATCCATAATACCGCACAGATCACTGCGGGATAAGCCACTGCCGCCAGCGGCAGGTTATAAAGATAAAATACTGCAGCGAATACAGCGCAGCTTATTATATACATTATTATTGCAGAGGATCGCTGTTTGATATATGAATGTAAGATATTTTTCATGAGATGATATATCCGACTCCGTGTTTTGTGTTGATAAAGTCGTGCAGTCCTGCATTTTCGAGTTTTTTACGCAGACGTCCGATATTAACGGTAAGCGTGTTATCGTCGACAAATTCATCCGATTCCCATAAGAGCTCCATCAGTTTCTCACGGCTGACGGTCTTTCCCTTGGATTGCATAAGAGCTAAAAGGATACGGTATTCGTTCTTGGTAAGCTCTATCTTTTCACCTTCGTATGTAAGGGATCCGTCTCCGGTGTTAAGTATGGCTCCCCGGTGTTCGATGATGTTTGAAGAGGCGCCGAAGTCATAGGTGCGTCGAAGCAGAGCGTTGATCTTTGCCATCAGCACACTCTGGTCAAAGGGTTTTGCAATGAAATCGTCCGCTCCCATGTTCATAGCCATAACTATATTAAGATTATCGGAGGCCGAAGAGATGAATATCAGCGGAACCTGCGAGACATTGCGGATCTCGCGGCACCAGTGATAGCCGTCATAGAAAGGCAGTGAAATGTCCATAAGCACCAGATGCGGAGCACAGGCGGAAAACTCTGCCATAACGTTACGGAAATCTTTTACAATGACTGTTTCAATATCCCATAAAGTCGTCTGCTCTGCGATCGCTTCTGCTATTCCTTTGTCATCTTCTACAAGAAAGATACGATACAAAACATGCCCTCCGCTTATCCAGGATGATCTGGCTTTTTTTTCATGCTGACCTTAAATTACAGGGTCATAAGCCATCAGTGAGTATAACACGATGAGCCGAAAAAATAAATGGTTGCAGAAAGTATTATCTGATAAAATGAAAACGGAAACTGTATGTATGGGAGGTTATCATCATGTCATTTAAGATAATACGCAACGATATAACCAAAGTGACTGCCGATGCCATAGTGAATACGGCCAACCCTGAGCCTTTGTTTGCTCCCGGTACCGACAGTGCCATATACATGGCAGCAGGCGCTGATGCCATGCTTAAGGAGCGTAAGAAGATAGGAAAGATCGAAGTGGGAGAAGCAGCCTTTACGTCCGCCTTTGCGCTGAATGCAAGGTATGTTATCCATACCGTGGGACCGGTATGGACAGACGGAAGTCACGGCGAAAAAGAGGCTATCAGGAACTGTTATAAAAACAGCCTTGATCTGGCAAAGGAACTTGGATGTGAGAGCATAGCTTTTCCTCTTATATCAACCGGAGTATACGGATTTCCCAAGGCCGATGCGCTGCAGACGGCAGTATCCGTGTTCAGTGAATTCCTTTCCGTTTCGGATATGGAGATAATACTTGTAGTATTTGATAACGATTCATTTGAGCTTTCGGGAAAGATATTTGCCGGGATAGATGAGTATATCGATGATAATTATGTGGAAGAGCGCCTGGATGAAGAATACGGTCATCCGGCAGGCGTGCCCGGCATTTCGGCAGCAGCAGATGATAATGTACCGAAAAGGCGCAGGAGAGGATTGTTTTTACTTGGGGCAGCGCGCGAATCGGAACCGGATCCAGTATGTTATAACGCGTCCATGCCGCCTGATGCAGCAGAAGAAAGCATACTCAATGAGGATAACGAATGCTTTGAAGTTTGTGAAAATATCCTTGCTGCAGAAGCAAGGCCTTTGGAGAAACGTTCGCTGGATGAGGTGGTGGCGCAGCTTTCACAGACCTGGCAGGAAAGCCTGTTCAGGCTGATAGATGAAAAAGGATATACGGATACGGAAGTGTATAAACGGGCAAACGTTGACAGAAAGCTGTTTTCGAAGATAAGGAGCAATGCGGCATATCAGCCTAAAAAGATAACTGCAGTAGCTTTTGCGCTGGCACTGAAACTCGATATTGATGAAACAAAGGATTTTTTGGGCCGGGCGGGATATGCTTTTTCTCCCAGCAGCAAATTTGATCTGATCATAGAGTATTTTATCGAACAGGAAGTATATGATACATATACGATCAATCTCGCACTTTTTGCCCATGACCAGCCCCTTATCGGAGATTGATACGATCTCAGATGTCGCATAGCAGGCGACCATAAACAGAACCCTGTTTTATATACTTGTCTCAGAACAGAAAAAACAAGCCGGTCACCGGCAGAAAGAGAGGCAGGTATATGAAAAAAGGATTAACAGAGATAGTTTTCATTCTTGATCGCAGCGGATCCATGTCCGGACTCGAAGCTGATACCATCGGAGGCTACAATTCCATGCTGGAAAAGCAGAAGGAAGAGGATGGGGAAGCGGTCATCTCTACGGTATTGTTTAACGATCATACGAAGATACTGCACGACAGGCAGACCATTGATAAGGTATCCCGTATCAGCGGTAAAGATTATCAGGTAGGCGGATGTACTGCTCTTCTGGATGCGATAGGCGGGGCTATACATCACATCGGCCGGGTGCAGAAAGAGATGCCGGATGCCGAAAGACCCGAAAAGACCCTTTTCATCATAACCACTGACGGTTTAGAGAATTCCAGCAGGGAATACTCATATGACAAGGTCAAAAAGATGGTGGAGAAGAAAAAGAAGAAGCAGCACTGGGAGTTCATCTTCCTTGGGGCAAATATAGATGCTATCGAAGTGGCCGGCAGATTCGGCGTTGCGGCCAACAGGGCTGTACGTTATGAATGCGACAGTGCGGGGACCAGCCTGAATTTTGAGGTGATGTCAAAGATGGTGAGCTGCGCAAGAGCCTGTGAGTCTGCAGAATCCATGGAAGAAGCATTTGATGATGAAAGGATACTGGCTCCTATCCAGGAGGATTACAGGAACCGTCACAGGGCATAGCATGAGATTGAAAATAGTCCGCCTGTCTGTTATAATAAAGATTGGCGGACTTTTTTTGCCGTATGATGAGAGGTGATGAAGTGAGCAGACGAAAAAGGATAGCCATATTTGCCGCATTTCCCGAGATAGTCCATGTCCGCAGGATCATGGACGGTATACGTTCGCAGTGCGAAAAATACGATTATGACCTCTGTGTTTTTGCTTCCAGTACACATCTTTCATTCCCGCATGTGAACTATATGCGTGGTGAGACCAATATCTATGAGCTGGCCAATCTGGATGAGCTTGACGGTGTTATCATAGACCAGTCTACCATGACGGGTGATAAGGATAATCGAAGCCTTAACCGTCTTATGGAACGTTTGGCCGCATATCCCGATAAGCCCCGCTGCAGTCTTGAAATATCCATCGAAGACACCAAACTGATCAAGAACGATAATGAGGCTGTACTCAGGGAAATGTGCCGTCATGTCATTGAGAAGCACGGCAGAAAGAAGATCTGCATTCTTACCGGTCATAAAGGGAACGAAGTGGCCGAGGAGAGACTTAAGATATTTTTGGACGAGATAGACAGGCACGGTATGAGTGTACTGCCTGAACATATAGTATACGGAGATTTCTGGTATTTCAGCGGCGATAAGCTGGCCAACAGGATATGCGACGGCGAGATAGAACGACCCGATGCCGTTATCTGCGCCAGTGACTGTATGGCTATAGGCCTTATGGAGCGCCTGTCAAAAAGGGGTGTTAAGATCCCTGATGATATAATGGTCATCGCTATCGATGCAACCGATGAAGCGGCGATAAATCCCATAACGTTAAGCTCCTATGATACCGGAGATGTGACCATGGGTGCGGATGCCGTTGATTACATACGCAGTGTCATCGATCCCGATAAGGAGATAGTACCTCTTGAGAGGAACAGCTCCATGTATTTCCATCCCGGAGCCAGCTGCGGCTGCCAGATGGATCCCATCTACGCGATGAAGAGATTCCGTGATTCACTCTATATCTGCTCTTATAACCATGCGGATGAGGAGCTGGCTAACCACGTAAGTATAGGAACCCTGATGGAGAGCTATTCTCTGGAGAGTTTTACCGCATCGGGTACTCCGGAGGAGTGTCTTGGCAGTATAGCAGGCTATCTGGAGCTGCTCAAACCCTATGAGAATTTCTATCTCTGTCTTAAGGATAACTGGCTGGATGTATCCGAGGTTGTTTATGAGGGATATCCGGAGAAAATGAGTACCTTTATAGCCGGATCCGACATAGGAGAAGAGAGTTATTACGGAGCTAAAGATGCTGTCCGTTTTAAAACTTCCTGTATGCATCCCAAACTGGATGAAGAGCGTGATCATGCTTCGGTGTTCTATTTTTCACCCGTGCATTTTGACGGTGTATTTCTGGGTTATGCAGTATTACAGAGAGCTTTGCTGGACCAGCCTGTGATCAACGTCGTATACCGTAACTGGCTGCGTTATATAAATAACGGCCTTGAGCTGGTACGTTCTAAGGAACGCTTACAGACCCTGTCAGTACGTGATCAGATGACGGGAGCATTTAACCGCAGGGGAATGTATGAAAGGTATGCTGCGATGCTGGCAACGGCAGCAGCTGAGGATTCCCTTTTTGTAAGTGTCCTGGATATGGACGGGCTTAAATATATCAACGATACCTTCGGACACAGTGAAGGTGACGCGGGCATAAAATGTCTGTGTTCCGTGCTGACAGCTGTTGCGCGTCCCAATGAAATAGTAGTAAGGAGCGGCGGTGATGAGTTCTTCCTGATAGGTGTAGGTAAATATACAAAAGATGATGAAGCGGCGAGAGCTTCTGAGTTTGCCGATGCCGTTGCAAAGAAATCGGCTACTCTGGGCAAACCTTATAATGTTTCTGCAAGTATCGGCTGTATGGTATTTGATAACTGCCGTGATATCGACCTTGATAACGCCTTAAGCGAGGCGGATGAAAAGATGTATAACTATAAGATGCGCCACCGCAGGCACAGGAGCGTATAAGATTTTCAAAAAACAGTATTGACAATGCTGTTTTTTTGTATTATCTTATGTATTAGATAGAGTAATACAAAGAATACAAATGATACACAGTTATCATTTTACCTGTCAGGAGGCGGATATTATGGAATTTACAAAAGTCGGAACAAGCCAGTTAGCAGTATTGATCATAGGAACGGTGATATTTTTCGCGGCACCGCTGATGATGGCTATCATCTGGAAGGTGAAAAAGAAGGAGAAGATATCGACCATACTTATAGGCGCAGCGACTTTCCTGCTCTTTGTACTGATCCTGGAGAAGCCTATACAGAATGCTCTGGTCTTCCCGACCCTGATGGGACTCCCGTACCATGGGGCGGCTCAGTTTCTGGATGCAAACCCTGTTCTGTGGGCACTGGTCGTGGGACTCTTCCCGGGAGTGTTTGAAGAGACCGGAAGGCTTGTTGCATACAAGACACTGCTTAAGAACCGTAAAAATCGTGAAACATCGATATCACACGGAATAGGCCACGGCGGGATTGAAGTGATATTAGTCGGGGGTATATCCTATGTAACATACATTGTCTACGCTCTTATGATCAATTCGGGAACTTTTGGGACCCTGATAGAGCAGGCACAGGCTCAGGGGCCTGACAGCGTTGCCCAGGGATATGCTATAGCAGCGCAGCTGGCCGCATTTTCCGCCGGGGATCTGTTTCTTAATATAGTTGAAAGGATATTTGCGGTATTGTATCATATAGGAGCATCAATGCTTGTATTTTATGCATGCAGGGATAAAAAGAGATTCGGCTGTATCCGCTGGCTATACTGCTCCATACACTGATCGACGGCTTTGTAGGACTCCAGATTGCGGGAGTGATCAGTGTTTCTGCGTGGGCTTCGGAGTTGTTAGTTGCCATATCAGGCAGCCTGACCTTCTTCGGAGCATACTTCCTTTTATATAAAAAAGATGCTGATAAAGAGAAGGCCTGATAGTTGTGATATAAACGTTATTTTCGGAAAGGGAGGTTATGATCATGGGTAATATCTTTTTTGCGGTGATCGTGGGATTATGTGCATGTGTATTTACTTTTCTGGGAATATGGGTCATTAAGAAAAAGGAGCCCGGACATTTTTGGACCGGCCAGGAGGTAAAAGCCGGGGAGTTAAGCGATGTAAAGGCATATAATAAGGAGCTCGGACTTTTATGGATCGCTGCCGGAGTAGTATTATGGATAGATGCTCTTTTAGGAGCTATCTTCGGAGGAAGGCTTGGAGGTATAGTTATGATCGGATCATTTGTGATAGGTATCCCATTGCTCCCGGTAATTTATAACATGATCTACAGGAAATATATGATAAGAAAGGATGGACCGGTATGATAATCAGGATAGATGAATTATCTGATGTGCCTATCTATCAACAGATACGAAACCAGATAGTAATGGGGATATCTTCCGGAGATCTGGAGGGCGGAGAACAGCTGCCGACAGTACGGGCTTTAGCTCTTGAGATGGGCATAAATACAATGACTGTAAGCAAGGCATACCAGTTATTGAAGAGCGAGGGCTATATAATGACGGACCGTAAGAACGGTGCCAGGATAAGAAGTAATATAGAACAGCGCGGCAGCATGAGTACGGCTAACCGTACAGAATTAAAACGTATAGTTTCCGAAGCGCGGCTTTCCGGCATCCCGAAAGAGGAAGTACTGAAACTGGTTGAGGAATACTATGGAGGTGTGTAATGAAAATGGATTCCTTATTCGGAATTGTGATGTTTATATGTATTGTACCTGTATTACTGATCAATTTCTTTTTTCTGTATCCTAAAAAATGGAAAGAAAGAAAACAGGTCCTGGGCGTGAACAGGCGCAAAGAATTCATGGAAGAGGGGACAGTAGAAAAGGTATCGGAGATAGCGTCTAAAGCACGGTCCAGGGCAGTGATCATAACAGTGGCTTGTGTTATCATAGCAGCACTGCTTATGCTGATCAAAGGTATTGCATTGCAGACTTTTGTATGGGTATGCTTCATCTATGCGGCACTGATCATCGATATGGTACCTTACGTTATAGGTCATTCACAGATGATGTCCTTAAAAAGAGAGCTGGGTCTTACAAAAGAAAAAGGTGTAAGCTATGTGGATCTGACCAATGCGGGAAAGATCCATGCTCTTAAAACGAGCAGTGTACTGGTCCCTAATATACTGGGGCTTTTGGAGGTCATAATAGTTTTTCTGGCGGACATCGGTGTGTTCGCTGTTTCTGCATATAAGCCGGCCGGTTTTTTGGGAACCTTTATCATCGGCACTTTCTGGCTGATGGGCATACTCATCACGGTATTTGGATATATCATGGATAATCTGAAGAGCGAGGTGATATCCCGTGACAGTGATGTGAATGCAAATTACAACAGGGCCAAGAAGATGAACCGCGCCAACCTGTTTCTGGCTTTTCTGTGGCTGAACGTGATCTATACTGTTGTTACCGGCGGACTCTTCCTGTTTTGGTATACCGATATGAGCATCATGATAACCATGACTGCTTACATGATCCTGATCATGGTAGGCACGGCAGTGTTTGTGTTCCTGGATAAAAAGATAGAGGCACGTTACCATAAAGAGATGGAGATCACATCGGATGATGATGAATATTGGATCCTGGGAATGATATATTACAATCCTAATGATAAGCGTCTGAATGTGGAGAAACGTGTGGGAGTAGGCGGGACCATTAATCTGGCGCATCCTGCCGGAAAACTGATAGGATTGATACTTATATTAAGCCTTGTATTTACGATGATGTCGGTAGTATGGATGGGAATGGTTGAAACTACCCCCATAAAGCTTACAGCAGAGGACGGAAAGCTTATCTGTCACCAGCTCAGGGATGAATATGTGATAGCTTTTGATGAGATCGACAGCATCGAGTACGGAGATGATATCACTTCACTCAGGGTGGTACGGCTTTCAGGTGTAGGCATGGAGAATCTTCTTAAAGGAAACTTTTCGGTGGATGGTATAAACGGGTGTAAACTGTTTTTGAATCCCCAGGGAAAAGAATATATAAAGATAGCCACCAAAACAGGGACACTATATTACGTAAGCGGCAGTACGGCGGAAGAAACCCGGGCGGCATACAATAAACTGAAGTAATATAAAAAGAAACAGCAGCCTGATGGCTGCTGTTTCTTTTTGTGTGCATATATTTTGGATTTGGATCAGTGCAGGTCTTCCCACTTCCAGTTAACTACTTCGGGAAGGTCTACGCCGTAATCGCTGATGTGCTGCTTATGCTCAACCAGTTTGTCGCTCATCTTCTGGTAGAGATATGCGCCCTTGTTGCCCAGCTGAGGCAGGAACTTGAGTGCATCCTGTACCAGGTGGAAACGGTCGATATCGTTCTGTACACGTACATCGAAGGCTGTGGTGATGGTACCCTCTTCTTTGTAACCGCGTACATGCATCAGACGGTTGTTGTGACGGCGATAGGTAAGCTCGTGTACCAGTGTTGAATAGCCGTGGAAGTTGAAGATAACGGGCTTGTTGGTGGTAAAGAGCATATCATATTCTGCATCAGACAGTCCGTGAGGATGTTCTGTCTGGGGAACCAGTTTAAACAGGTCGATCACGTTGATGAAACGGATCTTTATCTCAGGCAGTTCCTTTCTTAAGATGGATACTGCAGCAAGTGCTTCGAGGGTAGGGGTCTCACCTGCGCTTGCAAATACGATATCAGGCTCCTGGCCCTGATCGTTGGAAGCCCAATCCCAGATACTGATACCCTGTGTGCAGTGCTTAACTGCCTCAGGCATGGACAGCCACTGGGGACGGGGATGCTTGGAAGCGATGATAACGTTAACGTAGTTACGGCTCTTTAAGCAGTGATCCATGGTTGAAAGCAGGCAGTTGGTGTCTGCGGGAAGGTAGATACGTACAACGTCTGCCTTCTTATTTGCGATGTGATCCATGAATCCGGGATCCTGATGTGTAAATCCGTTGTGGTCCTGCTGCCATACTGTTGAGCACATGAGCAGGTTGAGGGAAGCAATCTCCTCTCTCCAGGGAAGCTGGTTGCAAACCTTAAGCCACTTAGCATGCTGAGCGCCCATGGAATCGATGATACGTGAGAATGCTTCATATGTATTGAAGAATCCGTGACGTCCGGTAAGAAGGTAACCTTCCAGCCAGCCTTCACACATATGCTCGGAAAGCATGGAGTCCATAACACGGCCGAAGCGTGAAAGATGATCATCCATATCACTCTGATCTGCATTCCAGTCTCTGTTCTCTACCTCGAATACAGAGGTGAAACGGTTGGAGTTGTTCTCATCGGGTGAGAAGATACGGAAGTTCTTTGCCTCAGCATTGAGCTTGAATATATCACGGATGTAGTTTGAAAGGTTAGCGGTATCCTGGCTTTCCTTTGAGCCGTGTGCTCCGGTATCAAATGCATAGCTGCGGAAATCAGGCAGGCGCAGGTCGCGGAGCAGCTTACCGCCGTTTGCATGAGGGTTCATACCAAGTCTTGCATCGCCAACGGGTGCAAGAGCAGCGATCTCGGGAAGGATCTTGCCGTTCTCATCGAAGAGCTCTTCTGCATGATAGCTGCGCAGCCACTCTTCCAGCATTCCAAGATGCTCAGGCTTGTCCATCATGATGGGTACCTGGTGAGCCAGGAAGTTGCCTTCGATGCGGTTTCCGTCTACTACCTTGGGACCGGTCCAGCCCTTGGGTGTGCGGAGTACGATCATGGGCCAAACGGGACGGGTAGCATCACCTGTCTCACGTGCGTGCTTCTGGATCTCCTTGATCTTCTCGATAACGATATCCATGGTCTCAGCCATTGCACGGTGCATAGCCATGGGCTCCTCGCCCTCTACGAAATAAGGCTCCCAGCCGTTGCCGTGGAAGAAATCTGTCAGCTCCTGCTTGGAAAGACGTCCGAAGATGGTAGGGTTAGCGATCTTATATCCGTTTAAGTGAAGGATGGGAAGAACCGCACCGTCACCTACGGGGTTGATGAACTTGTTGCACTGCCATGAAGTAGCAAGAGGGCCGGTCTCAGCCTCACCATCACCTACTACTACGGTAGCGATCAGATCGGGATTATCAAATATTGCACCACAGCCGTGTGCGATAGAGTATCCGAGCTCACCGCCTTCATGAATTGAACCCGGAGTTTCGGGTGCGCAGTGGCTGGGTACACCGCCGGGGAAAGAGAACTGCTTGAACAGCTTCTGCATGCCGGCTTCATCCTGTGAGATATTGGGATAGATCTCGCTGTAAGATCCGTCGATATAATCATTAGCTATAAAGAAATTTCCGCCGTGTCCGGGACCGGAAAGAAGTATCATATCCAGGTCATAACGCTTGATGACGCGGTTGCAGTGAGTGAAGATGAAGTTCTGGCCGGGTACGGTTCCCCAGTGACCTACGATCTTCTTCTTTACCATATCTGCGGTAAGGGGCTTCTTAAGAAGAGGGTTCTCCAAAAGATAAAGCTGACCTGCAGACAGATAGTTTGCTGCACGGAAATATTTATCCATTGTTTCGAGCAGCTGATCCGTAATAGGACCTTTTTCGACTATAGTGTTTTCCATAGTATAGTTCCTTTCTTCTTATTATTTATAAGTAGCTCATTTTTTGACAGCAAATACGATACTCCAAATCACTTTATTCGTCAATGTAACATATTTCCAAAAAAATCACGCTCAGCAGCCTTTTTTTTGATATAATGGGCGCATGAGAGACATTTTTGACACACATGTTCATTATGATGACGATGCTTTTGACGAGGACAGGGATGAACTTATAAGATCACTCCCTTCGCAGGGGGTGGCTTTGGCCGTGGATGTGGGGGCCAGTATGGACTCCTGTAAGAAGGCCCTTAAGCTGGCGCATGGTTATGACCATATATACTGTGCCCTTGGGGTACATCCGGAAGAAGTATACGGGCTCGATGAAGAAGGCAGGCAGTGGCTTAAGGATAATCTGGATGATGAAAAATGCGTGGCCCTGGGTGAGATAGGTCTGGATTATCACTGGAAGGATGTGACGCCGGAGGATCAGAAGGAGGCCTTTATATGGCAGCTTAAGCTGGCTGTCGAAAAAGATAAGCCTGTGATCATCCATTCCCGTGAAGCGGCCAGGGATACAGCGGATATCTTAAAGGAATATCACAACGGCTGCGGCATTATCCATTGCTTTTCCTATTCAAAAGAGATGGCACTGGAATTCCTGGATATGGGCTACTATATCGGTATAGGCGGAGTTCTTACATATAAAAATGCGAAGAAGCTGGTAGAGGCGGCAGAAGCCGTACCAATGGAACGTATAGTCCTTGAAACGGACGGACCGTACCTGTCCCCGGATCCCTTGAGGGGAAAGCGTAATGTATCGCAGAATATAAGCTATGTGATCACACGGCTGGCTCAGATAAAAGGTATTTCCGAGGAAGAGGTACGTGAGTATGCCTGGGTCAATGCCCATAAGGTGTACAGGTTAACGGGTGTGTGATCCTATGGTTTTTAAACTGGAAGAAAACTTAATAGCCTTTCCGGATCCCACGATGGCCGATGATGATGGCTTATTGGCGATAGGGGGAGATCTGAGTGCGGAGCGGCTGATACTGGCGTATTCCAACGGGATCTTTCCGTGGTATGAAGAGGGAGACCCGATAATGTGGTGGTGCCCCCATGAGCGTTTTATAATAAGACCACGGAGCATACATGTATCACATTCACTTGCAAAATATATGAAAAAGCATGACGTCAGCGCTGTTTACGACAGGGACTTTCCGGATACCATGCACCGCTGCAGAATGAAAAGGGAGAATGCGGAAGGTACATGGATCACCGATGATATGGAGAAAGCCTATGCAGAGCTTAACAGGCGGGGCTTCGCCATGGCAGTTGAAGCAGTAGTAGACGGTGTGATAGCCGGAGGCCTGTACGGCGTAAAGATAGGGAACAACTTCTTCGGTGAGAGTATGTATTCCGATCATGAGAACGGATCAAAGCTTGCACTGGTACTGCTGGCGCGCAAACTGGATGCGCTGGGGTTCAACATGATAGACTGTCAGTTCCATACGGATTTTCTCGAAAGCATGGGAGGAGAATACATTTCATATTCCGGGTATATGGAACTTATACACGGGATTATACTATGAGTATCATTGACATCTATATATGTCGATAGTAGGATAACTATAAGATCGGCAGCTAATCAGGTTTACTTCATGGGTCGAGATGAAGGTCGCGGGTTCGACTCCCGCCGTGTCCCCCGGGACGCGTAGCTCAGCGGCAGAGCTTCATTTATAATCTGATGATATCGCCGATAAAAAGAAGCCGGCAGCTAAACGGGTTTACTTCTTGTCTTGGATCAATCCGTTGATATCGCCGGCTTTTTTTGCAGGGAGGCATAGTATGCAGGATTTATTTAAGGAATATCTTTTTAACAAAAACATACTTGTGAGTGAGACAGGGAAGGAAGAAGCCAATAAATTTGAGACTCTTTTTTCGCTGGCTAATCTTTTTAATATACGTATTTCAAGGGGAGAGGATCTGGTACAGCGGGATATGATAGAGTACGTATCAGGAATGCTGGGACAGAACGTACCTGCACCTTTTTATACAGGTTTTCCGCAGAGTGTCAGGGAACTGTCATCCGATCTGCTCATATTTGACCAGTTACTGCATTATACAAAAACCTACGGTCTGGGTATGTTTTCAGAAGCAGGGCATTCTTTCTTTGAAGAGAAGATTCAGCGTGTGGCGTTTAAAGAAGGCTGCGAGATAAAGAAATTTGAGATAGTCAGTGAGGCAGAGGCGGTAAAACTTCTCGGCGGATATACAGACGATCTGCTTAAGAGCAGCAGACCCCTTAATCCCAAGCAGTATGAGCTGGTACGGGAGATGATCACAGTATATGATCATAAAGTGTATGTATGCGCATCAAAGAACACCCTGATACGTCTTCTGATAGATCTGCGGAAAAAGGAGCTTGTCTCCCTGTTGTCGCTTTCGGATATCATGAAGGTTGTGGATGAGCTTATATATAATGAATATCCTGAACAGAAACTGAATCAGCTCAATCTTAAGAACAAAGACAGAAAGTTTATTACGGGACTTATAGATATCAAGCTGGACGGGACCAATGTCAGATGGCGTGACTGCTTTGAGAGAAAAGCGTTATGGAGCGGCCTGCTCCATCATCTGCATTATAAACCCAAAACAAGAAGCGGCAGGATATTTGTTGCTGATATGCGTGGTGATAATAACAATTCCGTTTATGCCCGCTTTGAAGCAGCCATGGCTTCAAAGGATATACGTACAGCGATAACTATCCTTAAAGAGGGTAAGGGATCCGGTGCGATCCTGCGTGAATTTGATCATATAGTAAGCCGTATCGAAAGGCCTGAAGATATGACATATCTTCTAAATGAACTGGACAGCAATAATCTGCTGATACTGCTTCAGCTTTATATGAAGTATTCGTATGCAAAGAGACCGGGCGAGGTAAGGACCTTCCGTTTTGTTAAACATAACCTGACAAAAGTATATACGGAGACCAGGCACGAGAATTCCAGGAGGAAATCGGTTGTAAGCGATGATCAGACGGAGCGCTTAAGGAGTTTTGTTGAGGAGAATATCAGGCGCCTGCTCAAAAACAGACTTGGGAAGGTGTATGTGGATCCCGCTATGAAGAATATAGCCCTTCCACTGCAGGAGGGGACATCCATGGGAGGATACGGAGTGCTGTCTAAAGGTTCAAGGCTGTCCATCCCCGCATGTAAAAAGATAAGAGCTTTTACTTATTGGGAAAAAGTGGATGATATAGACCTGTCCGTTGTGGCTTTGGATGAAAAAGGCGGGCAGAGAGAATTCTCCTGGCGTACCATGGCCGGTAACCAGTCGAAGGCTATCACGTTTTCCGGTGATGAGACAAGCGGTTATAACGGCGGATCGGAATTCTTTGATATAGATGTGGAAGAGTTCCGCAGGCTTTATCCCATGCAGAGATATCTGGTATTCTGCAATAATGTATTTTCATGCATCCCCTTTGAAGCATGTTATTGTACTGCAGGATATATGCTGCGGGATAAGCTTGACAGCGGTGAGATATATGAGCCAAAGACTGTACAGACATCATTTAAGATAAACTGCAACAGCACTTTTGCATATCTTTTCGGGATAGACCTGGTGGATAATGAGTTTATTTGGCTGAATCTCAGCAGGGCCGGGGAAACCACGGTTGCGGGTACAACTTCTCTGGGATTTTTACTGGATTATTTTGAAACGGTAAAGATCATGAATGTATACCGCTTCTTTGAACTGATGGCAGCAGAGCTTGTTGATGATCCACTTAAAGCAGATGTTGTCGTATCAGACAGCTTTATGACTGAAGAAGATAAGGAAAATACTCGCGAAGTTATCAGAAGCTATGATTTCGAAAAACTGATGGCACTTATGAACTCTTGACAATATAAATCATATGTGTATAATGAATATAGTGACCGGGTGGTCACTATATTTTGGGATCAATGGTGACCATGTGGTCACCACGCGGCAGTTGAGAAGAGCGGAGGTGCATATGCCGGAAAAAGTGTTTCTTGAACTTGACGAAGAGAAGAAAGAAAGGATAAAAGAAGCTGCAATGGCGGAATTTGCCGAATACGGTTATACCAACAGTTCGACAAATAATATCGTAAAAGAGTGCGGTATCAGCAAGGGCAGCCTGTTTAAGTATTTTGAAAATAAAGAAGATCTGTATTTTTATCTTATTGACGAAGTCGTTTCTGAAATGGCACGTGATCTGGCCCCGGCTATAGCAGGGCTTTCAAAAGATCTTAAGAAACGTATCACTGAGTATAGTGTGGCGGAAATATCCTGGTATATCGCAAATCCCTTAAAAGGTAAGTTTATGATAAGTATGGCAGCTGAAAGAGACAGTGATATATATGCAAAGATTATAAAACGTTACGGGCAGAGCAGTGATAATGCATATCTGCAACTCATGAGAGGTGCATCACTAAAAGGGCTGCATCACGGGGAAAAAGAAGTATGTGAAGTCTTAAAGTGGGTACTCACGGGTTTTAACGAAAGCTTTCTGAAGGACAGGAGCGGGAAGCGGTTGTCTGCCGGACGCCTTAAGGAAGAATACCTTAAGCAGCTTTCTGTATATCTGGATATATTGTTTAAGGGGTTATGAGAGGTGATGATATGGGAAAGAAATATATAAACGGATGTGAAAAGATCGGAGATACGGAAATGTATTATGTATCTTTCGGAAGCGGTAAGAAGAAGCTGGTCGTAATGCCGGGCCTGTCGGACGGACTGGCAACGGTGAAGGGGAAAGCCCTGTTGATCTCCTCGGATTATAAGAAGTTTTTAAAAGATTATACGGTATACATGTTCAGCAGAAAGAATAAAATGCCGGAAGGATACAGCATAAGGCAGATGGCAGAAGACCAGGCTGCGGTCATGAAACAGCTGGGAATAGAAAATGCATTTGTTATGGGAGTTTCCCAGGGTGGTATGGTGGCGCAGTATCTTGCCATAGATCATCCGGAGCTGGTAAAGGGACTGATGCTTGTGGTTACGGCTCCTTATGCAAATGATGTAGCGCTTGCATCGGTTACAGGATGGATCGATATGGCGAAAAAAGGTGACCACAGAACACTTATGATCGATACGGCTGAGAAAATGTATTCTCAGGCTTATCTTAAAAAGTATGCAAAGATGTTTCCCTTAATGGCACGCTTTACCAGGCCGAAGGATTATGAGCGTTTTTTCAGAAATGCATATGCGATACTTGGATTTGATGCACGCGATGAGCTGTCAAAGATAAAATGCCCTGTCTATATAATAGCCGGTGATGATGATAAAACGGTCGGCAGTGATGCAGCGTATGAACTGAAACAGGCAATACCGGACAGTAAGATTTTTGTATACGAAGGTCTGGGACATGGTATATTTACTGAGGCTAAGGATTTCTATGACAGGGTATTGGATTTTTGCGATGGAATAATCTGACCGAATCTGGTAAAATACAGCCAAAGAGCAGCTGATCGATACATAGTCCATAAACAGGAGTTTCGGAATGAAAATATCATTTGATCTGGATGAAGTGCTTTTTGTTGATCCGAAAACATTTGAAACCGAACCGCCGTTAAGATTCCCATTAAACCGTTTATTCATAGAGCGCCTGCGTAAGGGTACGGTGGATCTGATACATGAGTTGCAGAAGCAGGGCTTTGAAGTGTGGGTCTACACTTCTTCTTTTCGTGCAGATGTATATATAAAGACCCTGTTCAGACATTACGGGGTCAAGTTTGACGGAATAATCAACGGCTACCGCCACAGGGATGAAGTCCAGAAAGACCGTAAGGAAGTAATGCCGCAGAAAATGCCCGGTTTTTACCGTATATCCCTGCACGTGGATGATGAGGATGCCATCATTGCAAACGGACGTACATACGGTTTTAAGGTACTTAGAGTGTGCGAGCCGGATGAGCACTGGGCGGAAAAGGTTATAGCGGAAGCCAACAGGATACGTAAACTTGAGCAGGATGCTGAAGATAAAAGGGGGAAATGATGGGCTGGAATAAAGATTTTCTGGAACGGATACGCAGCGATATAGAAACCTATAAAGACCGCAGGGAAGCAGCGCGTGTCAATATACTGGAAAGGCTGATAGTACATAAGCTTTCTCCGGAGGTCCTTAAACCCAATCCCGATGATGAATTCACCTTTGAAAATATAGGACCTAATGAGCGTATCATCGAGAGCTATTGCCGGGTGGTACGCAGGTGTAACATGACGGGAGATGATATCTTTGCCGAACCCATAATCATTCAGAAGATGAATATCGGAGGATATATGATCCTTAACGGCCATCACCGCTGGGCGGCGGCTCTTCATGAAAAGGTGCCTAAAGTCCGTGTTGTAGTGGTAAATCCCCGCAGGAAAGGAGGGGCATGATGAAAAACAGTATGCTGAAAAAAATAGGAAAGATCGTGCTGCTTCTGGTTGCAGGTTTTATCATCAATGACCTGATCGAGCTGGGGATGCGGTATTTTAAGGAACGTATCGCTCTTCGGGATTACATGGAGAAAGAGCTTAAAAAGCGTGCGACCATGGATACAAAAACAGATACGGAACGCGGTGTTGAGAGAAAAGCGGAATTTGTTGAAGCAATGTTCTTAAAGTATGGTGCCGAGCAGGTCTTCACGACAGGTGAAGAAAAGTTCAGATTAAGACGTACATATAAGTATAATGCGGTATATTACCGTTTAAGTATTTCTGAGATAGATGGCGAGACCTTCCTGATAGTTAATGCGGTTGATGAAGATGATTATGCAGATATAGGTATCATGGAAGAAATAGCTGCATTCCCTCCCTCACTTTCAGAAAAAGAACTGGAGCGGGAAGTGCGCTGCCTGCTGGAGTTTGAGGACTATCCGGTTTAATATCCATGAAAAACGGAGCTACATATATGTATATAACTGCTGAAGATATGAACAGACCTGAACTGGCGATGTATGCGGAGACTTCCGAGGTGCAGCTAAGGAGATGTAATGAGCCTGCGCCCGGATGCTTTATCGCAGAGAGCCTGCGTGTGATAGGACGTGCACTTGATGCAGGATATGAGCCGGTATCTTTATTGATCGAAGAGAGACATCTTGAGGAGGAAGTGGTTAAACGCTGCGCAAACGTGCCTGTTTATGTGGGCAGCAATGAAACCCTCAGTACCCTGGCCGGTTACAAGCTTACCGGTGGGGCCCTCAGTCTTATGAAACGCAGGAAGCTTCCTGAAACGGCAGATGTATTAAAGAACGTAAAGCGTTTGGTCGTACTGGAAGGTATTAATAATCCGACCAATGTGGGGGCGATATTCCGAAGTGCTGCTGCACTTGGAGCGGATGCCGTGCTGCTTACGCCCGACTGCAGCGATCCGCTGTACCGCAGGGCTGCACGTGTTTCGATGGGAACGGTGGTTTCGCTTCCCTGGACATATTTCGGAAAAGACAGAATGGCCGATGTTAAGGCTCTTAAAGCAGCAGGTTACACTACGATGGCTATGGCGCTTAAAGAAGATTCTGTCAGATTGGGGGAATTATCACATTGTTATGAAAAAACAGCAGTGCTGCTGGGTAATGAGAACGATGGTCTGTCTGACACAACGATAGAAGATTGCGACCTTACTGTTATGATACCTATGATGAACGGTGTGGATTCACTTAATGTGGCTGCGGCCAGCGCAGTGGCTTTCTGGGAGATATTTAAAGATCCGTCGCATTGCTCAGGATGACAGGCCGCAGTTGTATACCATTGTTTCAAGCTCCCTGGCGGACAGACGATGGCAGTTATTGCCCCAGATGATATTCTGTTCCAGGCGGTCTGATGTGGCAACGGTAATATCGTATTTCTTATTGTTCTTAGCAGTGAAGCGTTCTATAAACTGGTCGGCTGTTTCGTTCTCGGCAGTATAGATAACCTGAAGGTCAACGGG
>JAFYCS010000104.1 GCA_017539565.1 Lachnospiraceae bacterium | reverse complement strand
TATGGTTTCTTTCGCATCTTCTACAGTCTCAAAAACCTCATCCGGTACAAACCGCCTGTTATCTTCATCAAGCGAATTCTCATGTACAGCCTGCGCCATATCTATATCAAACTCCGTAATTATCAGTCTTTCTGTTTCAACCCTCATATTTATCCTCCGTTATTGTTGTAATATCAAACTATATTTAAGATTATACCATATCAAAGAAAGAGAGACCACCCGTAGAGCGTTCAGGCGATAGTCATCAACAGGGCTTATAAGGTCTCAGAACGGCCCTTATCCTGGGCATGGGCAATACCCGTACATGGCGTATAGCGGCTGTTTAGGATCATATGAAGAGACTCCAGATGAAGTATCCATCTTAAATACATTTCTGTCATCATCTATCCATTTCCTCCTCACTCTCTTTTTCTTCTTCCGGCTCCGCCTGCACTTCCATCTCTCTTACCAGATCACCATACTGGAAGTCGTATGCTTTCTGGCAGATCTTGATATCATCGACAGTAATATCACCATCCACCAGATGAATGCCCTTAAGCATCCTGCATCTGGAGATTGCTACATAAAGCTGCGCATCAGCAAAGAACCCCCTGGCAAGGTTGATATGGTCAAAACTAAGACCTTGGGATTTATGAACGGTGATAGCCCAGCCATAAGTGATCGGATAAGCACCGTTTCTGTCCGGAGTAACCTGTATCAGACTACCATCATCCAAACGAACGCTGATGCTCTTTTTATTCAATCTCTCTATTGTGCCCAGACTTCCATTCTTAAAAGTCTTACTGTTTCTTGTTGTCATCACTCTCATACCCTTAGCAAGCTCAATAGTCTTCACTTCATTCTGATCAATGACCTTATAAGGCTTACGGCGCTTAAACTCTTTAGCGTGGTTTTCATTTATAAGATCAACCTGAGCTCTGTATGGTACAAGATATATTGCTCCGTCATATCTACCATGAGATACCATAGAATTAAATTCCCTGACTGTAGCTACCGGATCATGATTTACCATAATGCAATCCATCAGCCTTTCTGCTTCTGTATCATCCTTCTGACGATATGACTTGGTAAGAGTAATTTTAGTTCCCATTACTTCCTTCCACTCAGGAAGATCAAAGAGCCATTCTGACTTATAGCCATATTCCTGCAACAGTCTTCTCTCTTCTTTTGTACAGACTGGAGACAACTGTAAGAAGTCTCCCATCCAGATAACCTGGATCTTTCTATTCTGAAATTCTTCTATACTCTTTATGGTCTTGATAATGTATAATCCCTGATCAGCCCTTAATGTCCCTATCTCATCTATGATCAATACATCTGCAAATCGAATGGTTGATGCTATCTGCATTCCTACCTTACAATCTTTTGGATATACCTTCCTTTCCATATGAAACTGTGATGCTATAGTAAATCCAGAAATATTCCCTGAAGCTATACCAAAAGGAGCACATAACGCTATCTTACGACCCTTCTCTGTACAATCCATTCTGATCTTAGATATGAGAGTACTCTTACCTGTACCACTTTTACCCAGAACAGTCATATTCCTTCCCGACTTGTATTCCCTGTAGGCATCATCAACAGAGAGGGGGGATACAGGAATAGCATTCTCTTTCGGGAAATAAGGCAGCATTCCATTAGCAGATGCTTCTTTAGCTATATAGTCAGATGTGATATCCCCGAAAGACAGCTGATCTTTTAAAGAGCAAACCCTACCTACTCCCCCCCTCTCACACTTCTCACTTTTAGTTAAGAAATGTTGCGCACTTTTTTTGCCCTTCCGGACATAAGCAGTCTTAGCTTTTTTGTCAACAAGATATTTATCTTTTTTCTTGGCATAGGGCGCATAACGCCTTACATAATCACTATTACACTCCCAGACAGTTCCCTTAATCTTGAGCCTCTTATTTACCGTCTCTGATATCTTCTCATAGGGCTTAACACCCTCCTGAACAAGCTGTATGATCATCTGTCTCTTTGCATCCCTGATTTCATTATTCTGCTGGGCATGCAATGCTTCAGCTTTAGCTTCAATACTTCCTCCGATATGAAGCCTCTCCATTTCATCTTCTGTAATCTGAAGTTTCTCAACAAAAGTCTCCATACGCCTGTAGTTATACAGATCAATGCCACCATCATCCGCATATATCTGATCTATAATGTTCTCCACTTCGGCTTCGCAGAAATCATCTGCTTTTCCTCTTACTGACAACTCTTCATAGAGCTTCCAGACCATATCCTCTGCCGTATCCAGCGGGTAAAGAAAACAGCAAAAGTTGTAATAGAGATGACAGCACAGTTCCCTTGTCCCGGTCCAATCATCTCTTATAGCCATCAGACGCTCTATGATCTCCACATACCTGCTCTTGATCCACCTGTCAGTATCATCGGTAGCCGGTATCTCACCGGGAGTAAAGTGGATCAATGCCTCCTTAGTCAGCCTTTTCTCACACACCCCCTTTTCAGATGCCTCTGCATGCATGCTATGGTGACGCTCTTTTTTCTCCTTAATTGCCTGCTCCTCTGCGGCTATCTCATCCCTTATAGAAGACAGATCGATACCAAAAGCTGTCGCAAGCTCATCCATCTCATAATAGGGACCTTCCTGGATGATATAGCAGAAATCCCTCCCCTTACGGTTATAGGTTCCGGGGATTCTCATCACCCTTGAAAAGTCGCCCACACTCTTATCTATCTCACAGATATCGGTACCGCAGATCTCAATGATTTTCATGCAGATCTTCGCCCAAAGCCTGTGGTGAACGCCCCATTCTGATGCTGATACAGGTACCCGATAGCGATAATGGACAGCAATACCTCTCCCGGTATGGATAATGATCGTCGGCTTCGGGATCAGCCCTCTATCAATTGCAGCCATGAGCTTTTCTATCGTCTCAGAAACGATGATCTCAGTGTCAATACCTTCCATATGCACATCTATATCCAGCGGAATACCTCCAATATAGTCAAACGATGTTTTCCGTCTGTTTATGGCGTCCGGTTTTAACATATGAATGGTACTGTATTCATCCAGATTATCTTTCATGATAAACTCATGATAGTTCACATTCTTATAATGAGAAAATGATATATTCTCTTCACCTATAAGCTGTTTTTCCGTAAGCATGCAGCGTTTTCCCATCTTGCCGTTATACTTACGCATGGACTGTCCTTTGCCGCCTAAAAGCCCCAAAGGGAACATCTTTTTAAAATACCGCTCACAGTCAGCCAGACGGTCCGGCAGATCCATATGTTTTTTCTGCGGAAATTTAACCTCTCCTGCCATTGTTCTCTCCCTCCCTTTTCTATTTTTTTCTTGAACAGCCATCCCCTCACGGGATATGGATGTGCTTATGTTTGATATGAAAAATAAAAAAAAGTTTTAATGTCAGAAGTGTTCTATTTGAGTCTGATCAGGTCGATTTGATCCGTATTTAATACTTTTTTATCCTTATTGTCCCTGTAAAAAATAAAAAAAGAGCACAAAATCGCCCCATTATTTGTGCGTATTGCATTATGTTATGGCATTATATTTGTACAGGTATACGAAATTTGAGGTTTCGTATATGAATAGTAATTTTTTTATAAAAATAGAATTATAGAAGGATTTGTCAGAAGATTTTTATTATGGTATTCTTTAAGACATCATGCGAATAGGAGGTGATTTTTAGTACAGACTTCGATTGAAATGGTTTGATATATAACAAAGATGAAGCTATCGGCCTGTTAACCGGGTTGAAATCTATATACTAATTTATATACTAATAGAGGTCGGAAATAACCGTAAAAAAACGTAACAAACAGAAAATACGTTCGCACAAAGAGAAATGATATAAGCACCAAAGGATTTAGGTCAATAGCCTGAAAAGCCTGAAAATAAAGGCTTTCAGCACAAAAAAAGGAACCGATCTCTCAGTTCCTTTCGCAGCGCTACTAGGATTCGAACCTAGACAATGACGGAGTCAGAGTCCGTTGCCTTACCGTTTGGCGATAGCGCTATATCTGCGGGTATTTTGCACTCGCAGATGATAATATACCACATACAAAGACAAAGTGCAAGTACTTTTTTTAATTTATATGTTAAACTTCAAATAACAGATCGCCGTAAGTAGGGAAAGGCCAGACTGATCTGTCCACCATCATCTCCAGGGCATCTGCAGGAGCACGCAGCGCAGCCATGTCAGCGCATACCACATCACGGTAGAATACCGCCTGCTCTTTGTTATCGGCGATGCCTGCAGCCTTCAGGGTATCTTCCTTAAGCTTTTCATTTGCAGCCTGCATCTCAGTGATCAGCGCGGTGCCTTTCTTTAAGCTGCCGGTAAGTACAGAGGCATCTGCTCCCGCTTCTTTAACTTCCCTGGCATCCTTTGCAAGCATTCCTGCGTAACGCATAGCTGCAGGCATTATCTGCTTGCCCATCATATCCATCATTGTATGGGCCTCGATGTTTATTGACTTTGAATATGTCTCATAGAGTATCTCTGCCCTGGAAGCCAGCTCTGCCTTTGTAAATATCTTAAACTTCTCAAACATCCTTACAGCATCGGGATCCAAAAGTGCTTCCACAGAACCTACCATCGATGTGATATTGGGCAGACCGCGGCGCTCAGCTTCCTTTATCCATTCGTCGGAATAACCGTCGCCGTTAAAGATGATGCGCTGATGATCCGTGAAGTATTCCTTTATCATATCGTGTACAGCCAGCTCGAAATCCTCTGCCTTCTCCAGCTCATCCGCAGCTTCGCAGAATGCTTCGGCAACGATGGCGTTAAGCGTGGTGTTGGGACCTGCGACCGAATCGGCGCTTCCTACCATACGGAACTCAAACTTGTTACCGGTAAATGCAAAGGGCGAAGTACGGTTACGGTCTGTAGCATCACGCTCCAGATCGGGCAGTGTGGATACGCCTGTCATGAGCTTGCCTGTCTTCTTGCTCTTCTTAGCCTCACCGGTGGATACCAGCTGTCTTACCACGTCTTCCAGCTGATCACCCAGGAATACGGATATGATAGCCGGAGGAGCCTCATTAGCTCCCAGACGGTGATCGTTACCTACATCTGCTGCGGACTGGCG
Organism: Lachnospiraceae bacterium; assembly: GCA_017539565.1. GTDB lineage: Bacteria > Bacillota > Clostridia > Lachnospirales > Lachnospiraceae > NK4A136. The sequence continues at coordinate 52,597 of JAFYCS010000104.1, read as the reverse complement.
GAGCAGTGCAGCATGAGTGTCAACAGCTTTGATTATACAAGCCAGTACCAGCAGGAACTGGATGTTTGCATTAGGTGTAAGTCCGGGATCCAGCATATTGATGCCGTCATCGGATACCAGTGACCAGTTGTCATGCTTACCCGATCCGTTTACGCCGGCAAAAGGCTTCTCATGGAGCAGGCACATAAGTCCGTGGCGGCCGGCAACCTTCTTCATGGTCTCCATTACCAGCTGGTTGTGATCGACTGCAACGTTACCTGTCTCATATATGGGCGCCAGCTCGTGCTGTGCCGGAGCCACCTCGTTATGCTGTGTCTTTGCAGGTACCCCCAGCTTCCACAGCTCGTTGTTCAGATCCTTCATGTATGCTCCGATACGCTCTCTTATAGCACCGAAGTAGTGATCGTCCATCTCCTGGCCCTTGGGTGCTGGTGCACCGAAGAGCGTGCGTCCGGAGAATATCAGGTCTTCCCTCTTAAGATACTTCTCACGGTCGATGATGAAATACTCCTGCTCGATACCAACGGATGGTATGACCTTCTTTGCCGTATTGTTTCCGAAAAGCCTTAATATCCTGAGGGCCTGGGTACTTACAGCTTCCTCAGACCTGAGCAGGGGCGTCTTCTTATCCAGCGCCTCACCTGTATATGAACAGAATGCGGTAGGTATGCAGAGTATGGTTCCCGTAGCATCTTCCTTTAAGAATGCGGGGGAAGTGATGTCCCATGCTGTATAGCCCCTTGCTTCAAACGTGGCTCTAAGGCCGCCTGAAGGAAATGATGATGCATCGGGCTCACCTTTTATGAGCTCCTTACCGGAGAACTCAAGCAGTGTCCTGCCCTCTTCATCGGGATGTGTGATAAAGGAATCATGCTTCTCCGCAGTGATGCCGGTAAGCGGCTGGAACCAGTGTGTAAAGTGCGTTGCACCGTTCTCCACAGCCCAGTCTTTCATGGCCTTTGCCACAACATCTGCAGAAGCCTTCGAGAGTTCACCGCCCTCTTCCATTACCTTCTGCACTTCCTTAAATACATTCTTGGGAAGCCTCTCCCTCATCTTGCCAAGGGTAAAGACGTTAGTCCCAAACAGTTCTTCAACATTAATATCGCTCATTTCAGCCTCCTTCGTAGCCTTCTGTACGTACTCTTAAAATATCGCCTTCCGCAGGATCTTCGGAAAGCTTAAGCCATATATCCTGGGCAGCATGCGGACAACTGTCCATTTTATTGCCCTCAATATCCGTAATGCCTTCCACCCTGACCGTGATATCCCGGCCATCAGGTTTCATTATCTCTATCTCATCACCCACACAGAATTTGTTTTTCTGTATGATGTGTACACCTTTTTCGTCTTTATGTCCGGCGATCCCCAGATATCTGTAACCGGTAACATAGGTATTGCTGTCGTAGATCTGTGCGTCTTCACGGGGCTTGCCAAAGTAAAACCCTGTGGTGTACTGCCTGTAGGTGCACTTTAAGATCTCGTTCTTCAGCCAGCCAAGATGCTCTTTATATACATCCTCACCCTGCATGTACCAGTCTATGGCCTTGCGGTAAGTGCGGCCCACCATGGCGATGTAGAGTGCCGTCTTCATGCGGCCTTCTATCTTGTAGCTGTCGATGCCGGCCTCCATCAGCTCCGGGATATGGTCGATCATACACAGGTCCCGGGAATTAAAGATATAGGTACCGCGCTCATTTTCCTCAACGGGAATGTACTCTCCGGGCCTGGTCTCCTCGGTAATGTAATACTTCCATCTGCAGGGATGGGTACAGGCACCGCGGTTGGCATCGCGTCCCGTGAAATATGCGGATAATAAACATCTTCCGGAATATGATATGCACATCGCACCATGTATGAAGCACTCCACTTCCATATCTTCAGGAATATTCTTTTTTATCGATGCGATCTCGCTTAAGCTTAATTCCCTTGCACAGACTACACGTTTTGCTCCCTGCGCATACCAGAAGTTAAAGCTGCCGCTGTTGGTATTATTTGCCTGGGTTGATACATGGATCTCCGCATCAGGGCAATGCTCCTTTGCCAGCATGAACATTCCCGGATCGGAAATGATCAGGGCATCGGGTCCCAGTTTGGAAAGCTCCTTAAAATATTCACGCGCTTCTTCCAGATCGTATTCATGTGCTAGAATATTTGCGGTAACATGTACCTTAACACCGTGGGAATGGGCATAGGAAATACCTTCCGCCATCTCCTCGCGAGTAAAATTCTTCGCCTTCGCACGCAGGCTGAAGACGTCGCCTCCTATATAAACTGCATCTGCCCCGTAATCAACCGCAACCTTTAAGACTTCAAGGCTGCCTGCGGGGAGCAGTAGTTCCGGTCGTTTAAATGAGGTCATGTTATTTCCTTATTTACTCTTTCAAGATCCTTCGCTTCGCTCAGGATGACAGAGTCACAACTGTGTCGAGTTTATTACTTTTTATAACTTAATACCATCCCGTCGGCGCCGCTTAATATCACGCTCTCCAATGCTTCGCTGTGAGTCAGCTCGTAGAGGTAATCACGCATACGGCTGTGGATCGTCCTGTCTCTTCTGCATACGGCATAGCGTGATTCCATCACATCCCCTTCCTGCAGCACGTTATCCGTGATCATGATACCCCCGGACTTTAAAAGCCGCAATACCTCGGGCAGGAAGCTTAAGTACTGCCCCTTTGCGGCATCCATAAATACCATATCATATTCCTGCGTAAGCTGAGGCAATACCTCAGCCGCATCACCTGGATACAGACTTATCATATCGCCTGCGTTTTTCTTAAAGTTTTCTTCGGCGACAGGTATGCGCTTTTCATATTTTTCTATGGTGTCTATATGCACCGTACCGCCCGAGGCGTTCCACATTAACAGTGCGGAATAGCCCGTGGCACTCCCCACCTCCAGTATACGGGCAGGTTTTCGGGTCTTTACCAAAAAAGTAAGAAGAGCGGCTGTCTCTTTCCTGATGATAGGCACATCATCATTAACCGCTCTGCTTTCTATATCTGCCAGCCAGTCCGGAAGAGCCGGCTGCAGTGACTCTATAAAGGACGATGTACGGTCTGCACGCGTCATTCTGTCCCTTCTTCCGTCTCGGACTCTCCGCCGCCTTCTTCACTGCCGGCCGCATCACCGGTGGCTTCGTTCATATCGGAAGAAGTTTCACTTTTTATGATCTCTTCTTCCTCCTCATCATCACTGCTGCCGGAACTGGCCGCCATCACCGCCATCATCTGCTCCGGTGTCATGGCTGTGTTAAGCTCATAGATACCGGGCTGCAGCTGCTTATGATAGGATGAGAAAAACTCCTGCAGATAGAAGAGATAGGCATCACGTATGAGCCCCTTCTCCTTAAGTATCTTGCCGATCTCCATGGTGGACTTGCCTTCCACTATGGCCACCGACATGGTTAGTCCGGGCTCGGGACTGACAGGCTCCTCGGCAAATATCCTGTAGCCGAAGTCATGAGCTTCAAGCGCAAAGCGGTATACCAGCATCATAATGACTGCTGCTATCACCACCCCGAATATTGTTTTTACGATAGCCCAGGCTACTTTACGCGGACTCATGTTACCAACCTCTTATCAATCAAAATCTATTGCTTTTATAACTCTCTGTGTTATCTCCTGAAGCATCCTGCACAGTGCCAGTTCCGCATCCAGAAAGGCTCTTACCTTAGGCTGCTCGGACAGCTCCATATTTGCATGTGCGAAGCTCTCTATCTTGTCCTGCAGTGTACCGTCATCTTCCATCATCTGCAGACGGTAATTTTCCTCGCGGTACTTATCAACCCTTGCCTTAAGTTCCGGATCGCTCTTTAAGACCTTGCGACAACGGTCGTACTCTTTATAAGTACCTGATTCTTTTACAGCTTCGATAAGTGTGAAAAGCTCGTTGTCTATATCAGTCATTTCTGCTCCCCCTACTCAACATCCAGTATCACCGGAAGTACCATGGGCCTGCGCATGGTCTTTTTCCATACATATTCACCCACGACATCCTTGATACTGTTCTTAAGCTTCGTGCGTCCGCCGGGATTGTCTTTTTCAAAATGCTCCACGATAGTATCGTCAACTATCATATGTATGTCTTCCAGAAGCTCATCCGCTTCCTTCACATACACAAAGCCGCGGGTCACTATCTCAAGCTCTGATACAACACGGTTCTCCGCATCCATGGCAAAGGTGATCAGCATGATGCCGTCTGCCGCAAGGCGCTGTCTGTCGCGGAGCACCACGTTACCCACATCACCTACGCCCAGGCCGTCAACGAATACCATTCCGGACTGCACCTGTCCGTCGCGTTCCATCTTTCCGTCCTGGATCTTTATCACATCACCGCTCTGGATTATGAAGATATTTTCCTTCTCCACGCCCATCTGCGCCGCTATCTTTGCCTGTGCTTTCAGGTGCTTGTATTCACCGTGCACGGGCAGTGCAAACTTCGGCCTGGTGAGTGCATATATCAGTTTTATCTCTTCCTGGCAGGCGTGTCCGGATACATGCGCATCCTGGAATACAACATCCGCGCCCTTATGGAAGATCTCGTTAACTATCTTGGTAACCGCCTTCTCATTACCCGGTATGGGATGTGATGAGAATACCACCGCATCTCTGGGCCCCAGCACTATCTTCTTGTGCGTCCCGCCTGCCATGCGTGACAGAGCCGCAAGACGCTCCCCCTGGCTTCCGGTGGTGATGATCACCGTCTGCTCATCATTGTAGTTCTTAAGCTCATCCAGCTCTATCAGAGTGTTCTCCGGAATACTTATATACTCCAGCTCGATAGCGGTATTTATGATGTTCACCATGCTTCGGCCTTCGATGACACACTTGCGGCCGTAGCGGTATGCGGTATTTATTATCTGCTGGACCCTGTCCACGTTCGAAGCGAAGGTGGCGACTATGATGCGCTTGTTCCTGTTGGCTTCGAAGATATTGTTGAAGGTCTGTCCCACCGTACTCTCCGACGGTGTAAATCCGGGACGCTCGGCATTGGTAGAATCACACATGAGCAGCAGTACGCCTTTCTTTCCAAGCTCGCCGAAGCGCTGCAGGTCAATGGCGTCACCGTATATCGGTGTATAATCCACCTTGAAATCCCCCGTGTGCACCAGTATGCCCTGGGGTGTATATATGGCAAGTGCCGCGGCATCGGATATACTGTGGTTGGTCCTTATGAACTCCACATGGAACTCGCCCAGCGTAATGGTCTGGCCGAAGCTTACCACCTTTCTTGTGGTGGTTTCCAGCATACCGTGTTCCTCAAGCTTATGCTCTATGATACCCAGCGTAAGCCTGGTGCCGTATACAGGCACATTTATCTTCTTTAGGATATAGGGCAGGGCACCTATATGATCCTCATGCCCGTGGGTGATTATGAACCCCTTTACCCTGTCTATGTTCTCCTCAAGATACGTAACATCGGGGATCACCAGATCCACACCATACATATCATCTTCGGGAAAACCCAATCCGCAGTCCACCACCATGATACTGTCGCCGTATTCAAAGGCGGTGATGTTCATTCCAATCTGCTCAAGTCCGCCAAGAGGTATTATCTTAAGTGGCAGAGCATCACTTGCTACTGTTTTCTTCAAATCCGTAACCCCTGCGATCTATACAAGATCAGTATTCTCCATAAGGCCGGCAAATATGGCGCCTACAGCCTTAAGCTCTGTGTCGTCTTCTACAAATTCAAAGACAGCTTCAGTATCGTCCTTTTTTGAAAGATCCTTGAGTATCATGGCGTCGCCGTCACCTTCCTCTTCTTCCGTGACCAGGAAGTAATCGATTCCGCCTACCGTTGTCTCCTCCAGAACGAAGAATTCCGCTGTCTGTCCGTCTTCTATTTCAATTTTAATCTTATCCAAAATCAATTACCTATCGAGTCGAGATATCCCTGCAGTATGAACACTGCTGCAATCTCATCCACTATTTCCTTTCGCTTATCGCCCTTTATGCCTGCCTCATCCATGTATCGATCGGCGGCAACCGTGGTAAGGCGCTCATCCCACAGTATCACTTCAAGTCCCGTGCGGCGCTCCAGCATCTCTTTAAACGCCTTCGTCTTCTCCACACGGATGCCTTCGCTGCCGTCCATATTCTTAGGCAGTCCCAGTACGATCTTCTCCACCTCGTATTCCTGTATCAGCTCTTCGATACGGGCACAGGTCTTGCGGAGTTTGTCGGGGCGTTCACGGCGGACTATCTCCCGTCCCTGGGCGGTTATGCCGAGCGGATCGCTTATGGCCACGCCCACGGTCTTATCACCGTAGTCCAGTCCCATTATGCGTTTGTTCATTCTCTTGCACCGGGCCAGTTGTTACTGCGGATATACTCTGTCAACAGTTCCTCGACCAGCTCATCCCTTTCGGCTTTCATTATTATGCTGCGGGCGTTTTTGTAGCTGGTAATGTAGGTGGGATCCCCGCTCATTATGTAACCTACGATCTGGTTAACGGGATTGTAGCCTTTCTCCGACAGAGCATTATAGACTTCTTCCAAAATAGTCTTTACACTGTCGACCTGCTCCACTTCCACCTTAAAAAATTGTGTGTTACTTACGTTTTCGCTCATAAACACTCCTTATTGCATAAGATTATGGGCTAATTATACCCCAAAGCACTCTATAATTCAACACCCGAAAGAATTCCGGCCTCCGGCCCTCGTCTGAGCCTGATACGGTAGATGCCCCCCGCCGGAACGTCTGTCTTTACCGCTACCCTGACATATTCACGGGTATATCCGGTTAACATATTCTGCCCGTCGATCACGGCTTCCTCCTCAAAGAGGACCTCTGCCTCAGTACCTTCATGCCGGCTTATATAAGCCTCCGTCATCTTACGTTCGATCTCTTCCATGCGGTCGGAACGCTCCGCCTTCTGTGCCTCGGTCAGCTGACCCGGCATTCCCGCCGCCACAGTTCCCTTACGCTTCGAATACTTAAAGATATGCATCTGGTAGAATCCTATCTTCTCCGCAAACTTAAGGCTCTGCTCAAACTCTTCTTCCGTCTCTCCGGGGAAACCAACTATCACATCCGTGGTAATGGCGGGATCGTCAAAAGTATCCCTGAGTATAGCTACGCAGTTCTCATAAACTCCTGTATCATAATGCCTGTTCATGCGCTTTAATACACTGTCGCTGCCGCTCTGCAATGAAAGATGGAAGTGAGGGCACAGGCCCTTTATCTCTTTAAGCCCCTGTGCGAACTCCTTTGTGATAATGCGGGGTTCCAGTGAGCTTAAACGTATGCGCTCCACCCCCTCAGTTTCATCTATGCTCTTAAGCAGATCCAGCAGTATCTCCGGAGCAAAGCAGTCAGCCTTTGGCCCTGCATCCGGATACTTTATATCGTATCCGTAGGAGCTGACATGTATGCCTGTGATAACGAACTCCTTTACTCCTTTTGCCGTAAGTCCCCTTATCTCCGAAAGGATTTCCTCCTTACTGCGGCTTACCGTCCTGCCCCTGGCAAAGGGGATTATGCAGTAGCTGCAGAACTGGTTGCAACCGTCCTGTATCTTTATGTACGCACGGGTCCGCTCCGCAAGCCTGGTAAGCCGGAAGCACTCAGGTCCGCTGTTCCCTGCCGGCTTCTGCTCCCCCATATACTCCGCCACCATCTCTACAATGCGGGGCTTATCGGGATTTCCGATGCAGATATCGATACCCTCGTCCTTCAGCGCCCTTTCGGCGTCGGCTGTAACATAGCAGCCGGCAGCAACGACGATCGCGGAAGGGTTGAGTTTCTTTGCGCGGTGCAGCATCTGGCGGCTCTTGCGGTCCGCTATGTTGGTGACCGTACAGGTATTGATCACAACCACGTCAGCCGGCTCTTCAAAGGGCACGGTCTCATAGCCCGCATCTTCAAAGAGTGCAGCCATAACATCGGTCTCATATGCGTTTACTTTGCATCCCAGATTGTGAAAGGACACACGCTTTTTCATTATTGACTTATTTCTCCATTTGCTCTAATATTAAATTAATTCTTACTACGAAAGGAGCAAGTGACGTATATGAAGAACACACAGATACTGATCGATTCCATTGATAAGGTTAAAGCCTTCGTTAATGAGATCGGCCGTTTTGATTGCGATTTTGACCTGATCTCCGGCAGATATGTCATCGACGCAAAGTCCATCATGGGTATTTTCAGTCTCGACATTTCCAAACCTATCGAGCTTGACATCCATGTGAACGATGAGTCCGAGGCAGCCGAGATAATGAAGGCGCTTCAGCCTTATCTGGCTTAAGCCACCGGATAATAAAATAAAATTTCAAGGCGCCCAGGCATGGGCGCCATTTTTATGCTCATTTCCGGTCAGCAGGCAATCAGATCTTTACCACGTCACGTTCGCTTATAGCCCGCTCTACCATTTCGTCTATCTGTTCCTTCAGAAACTCCTCATGTCTGCGGATGACCTTCGGTGAAGGCTTGGTCACAGGGTGCTTTGCCACCCATATGGTACAGCAGTCCTCAAAGGGCAGTATTGAAGTCTCATAAGCGTTTATCTTCTTGGAGATCTCTACTATCTCCTGCTTATCAAAACCTATCAGCGGCCTGAACACCGGCAGCTGCTCGCAGACCTCGTTGGTAGTCATAAGACTCTGCATTGTCTGGGACGCAACCTGTCCGATGGACTCGCCGGTCACGAGAGCCAGGCACTCCGCCTCAAGGGCGATACGCTCTGCGATACGCATCATATAGCGGCGCATGATGATCGTCAGCTCGTCATGCGGGCACTTCTCATAAATGTATTTCTGGATCTCGGTAAAGTTGACTACGTGCAGGTATATCTCACCTGCGTAATCTCCCACGATGGCAGCCAGGTCTTCGACCTTCTTGCGCGCTCTCTCACTGGTATAGGGCGGTGCGTGGAAATACACCGCATTGAGGCTGACGCCACGCTTTGCTATCATATAGCCGGCCACAGGACTGTCGATACCACCGGAAAGCAACAGCATCGCCCTTCCTCCGGTCCCGCTGGGCATGCCGCCCGCACCGGATATGCTTACCGAATAAACATAGATCTTCTCACGTATCTCGATATTCAGCATCACATCGGGGTTCTTAACATCTACATGCATCGAAGGATAAGCCGCAAGGATAGCTTCTCCCATCCTTGCGTTGATATCCATGGACTCCACCGGGTAATTCTTCCTGGCCCTGCGTGCATGAACCTTAAAGCTCATCTCCTTATCCGGATAGGTCTCGCCCATATATGCAACCACCTTTTCCTTAAGGTCTTCAAAGCCTTCATCTTCCAGCACCAGTGTGGGACACACGGCATTGATGCCGAACACCTTTGTCATGGCCTCCACTGCGCCGTTATAGTCATAGCCCTCCTGCGCCTCTACATTAATGCGCCCCTGGGTCTTATAAACATGAAAAGAACCGTCCACCTTCTTAAGTGCCCGGCGTATCTGCTTAACAAGGGCATCTTCGAAGAGGGGGCGGTTTTTCCCCTTTATCGCGATCTCCGCGTACTTTATCAAAAAAGCCTGAAACATTTCCTACCTCTTGGTCTGGCTCTGGAACATCCTGTTTTTCATCTCTGTATAGAGCTGCTGGCTGATAGGAATATAATCCTGGTTCTTCATAGTCGCCTGATAGCGCTCTATGTTCTCTACCTCCAGCAGGTTGACTATATAAGATCTGTGGCAGCGGAAGAACTGATCCGGCAGTAATTTTTCAAAGTCGGATATCTTCATATGCGTTACCAGACGCCTGTCTTTCAATGTGAGTTCTACATCTCTTGCCTGGCTCTCTGCGTATATGATCTCTTCGTAACGGATGTTGTAGAGCTTTCCGTCGCAGGTCAGCGACAGTCCGTCTTTCTGGGCAGTCTTACGGTAGCTTATCATAATGGCTTCCCTTAACTGCTCTATATCAACCGGCTTCTTCAGATAACGCAGTGCCTGTACTTTGTAACCCTCTATAGCATACTCTGCAGTGGATGAGATGAATATTATATCCAGTTTCTCTCCTATGCTGCGAAGGCGTTCTGCCGCCTCGATGCCGTTAATACCACTCGCAAGTATGTCTGAGATAAGCAGATCATACGGCTGGCCCGGACGCACCAGAGCATCCGTCATTGCCTGAATGTCGTCAAAGGTCGTGATCTCGTAAGGTACACCTTCTTCCTTTAAGACACTTTCCGTCAACAGCGTATTAAGCTGAAGGGCCGTCGCTTCATCATCACAGATTGCTACTTTGAACATCTTTCACCCCCAAAAGATTAGTTCAGAATAACATGTGGTAAAGAAAATCACATCACATGTTATTTGGTATTATATCACATGCGCAACAGTTTTTTCAACTACGGCGCAGAAGATACTTTTTGAGCATTTCCAGTATGTTTCTGTATTCTTCAACCAGATCATCATGGTTATCCCAGATGAAATTGATATCCCCGCGCTTGCCCGCTCTCTCCAGCGCATAAGCCTTCTCCGCAACGTCCAGGGCACCTACCGACTGGCTGGCCCCCTTGATGGAATGAGCTATGACCGTATAGTTTGGCAGATCCTCTTTATCGTAAAAGCCCTGCAGCAGGTTGATCAGGTTGGAGGATGCATAGGTCTTCAACAGTTCGAAGTACGCATCCACGTTGCCTGCACAGTTATTTATACCGCTGGTTGTATCGATACCGTCAAGGCGCTTGAGCTTCTCTTCCTTGGTAAGGTCGTTCCAGCGTACGTTCATCTCCCTGCGCTCCACTTCTTCAAGAGGCGTGCCTGCAGGAAATTGCTTCTGGGGCGGTATCCATTTCTTTAATACCGCAGCCAGCTGTTCGATCTTGATGGGCTTGGGAATGTAATCGTTCATGCCAACTGCCATGAACTGCTGCTCCACGCCCTTTATAGCGTTGGCGGTCAGTGCAACGATCGGAACACTGCGCGCATAATCGCTCTTCATATTCCTTATCTGCTTGGTGGCTTCCACACCGTCCAGGTAAGGCATCATGTGATCCATGAAGATGACGTCATAACTGATGAGCTGTTTGGAAACCCTGTCGATGGCTTCCTGGCCGCTCTCTGCGGTGGATGCGTTGATACCGAAGATCTTCATCAGTTCCTGGGCAACCTGCAGATTGACCTTGTTATCGTCAACGATGAGCACCTTAGCCTTGGGCGCTATGAAGTCTGCGGTAAACCTGTCATGCTGGTATGCACTCTGCAGCTTGTTTGCATGGAAACGGCTGGGTGTAGCATCTGCAAATCTCTGGGGCAGTACTACGGTGAACACGGATCCCCTTCCCACAACGGAGTCAACACTTATGCTGCCTCCCATGGCTTCAGCAAGACTCTTGGAGATCGCCAGTCCCAGACCGGTACCTTCAACGTTCCTGTTCTTCTTCGTATCGATCTGGCCGAAGGCGGTGAACAGTTTCTTTATGTTTTCCTGTGAGATACCGATACCCGTATCCCTGACGTAGATGGTCATGCGCCCCATGTCCATGTTGTACAGATCGCTCTCATCACGCCATACGATATCCAGGGTAACGCTTCCCTGATGAGTGAATTTAACTGCGTTGTTCAACAGGTTTATGAGTATCTGCCTTACCCTGGTCTCATCTCCTATCAGTTTGCTGGGTGTATTCGGATCGATGTTGAGCAGCAGCTTTAAGTGTTTGTCCTTCATACGGAATTCGATGATGGACACCACGTCCTGCAGCATCTCGTTGAAATCATATGAATCTTCGATTATCTCCATCTTACCGGAATCGACCTTGGAGAAATCCAGTATCTCGTTGATTATGGAAAGAAGGTTTTCCGACGAACGTTTGATGACCGCGATGTATTCTTTATCCAGGCCTGCGGTCCCCCTGCCCTCAAGTATCTCCGCCATACCGTAGATAGCGTTCATAGGTGTACGTATCTCATGGCTCATGTTTGCCAGGAAGTTACTCTTGGCTTCCAGAGCTTCCTGCGCCACTTCATACTGTTCATCCATCTCACGCTTGTAATTCGCCACACTGTAGCTGATGAATACCAGAGCCACGCCGGCGAAAGCGTACATGGTGATGTAGGTCACATACTGGCTCATATCGATGAAGGAGAGAATCTCATCCGGACGGAAAACACCGATAAGGATCAGCACCAGCAGCGTTGCACAGAAATATTCGGTAAGATATCTCTGATTTAAGAAAAGTGCGATAGTGGTGGCAGTCGCAAGGAACATGAACACCAGCATACCCTGGGTCTGTGATGCATATGCCATGTAATACTGGGAAGCAATACCCGCTCCCGCAAGGCAGCGCACCACGACGCCTTCGTTATTGATCCTGTAAGAAAGTATGAATACCAGAAAAACGGGAACGAGTCCCAGACCCACCAGACACGCTCTCTCAACACCGTATTCCGAAACGGTGTAGAAGGCCTGCAGCAAAACGGAGCACAGGAACTCGACTATGAATATCGTGATATTTGTTCTAAAAGGCAGCATTTATCTTCTCGTAAACTTTCTGAGCTCGGGCAGGAGTTCCTTTAATACATTGATCACCTGCTCAGGCTCGCTGTCATCCGTAAACTTCGAAAATGAAAATCTGAGCGTTCCTTCCAGCTGTTCCCGCTTAAGTCCCATGGCCTGAAGCGTACGCGAAGGCTCCGGCTTATGTGTTGCGCAGGCGCTTCCCGCGGAAACATATATATCTTTTTCCTCCAATGCGTGGAGCAATACTTCTGCCCTTACACCGGTAAATGAGGCACTCACGATATGGGGCGCACTCTTTCTGATACCCGCTTCAAAATCGTCACCGGGTATGCCGTTTATCTTAACATCCTCAAGCTCCGAAAGAGCCTTTATAAAACCTGCCTTTATATTATATAGCCTATCATTCTCAGCTTCAAGCTCATCATAGAGTCTTTTTGCCGCAAGTGCTAAGCCGGCTATGCCTGCCACATTCTCCGTACCGGAGCGGAGGCCGTTCTGCTGCCCGCCGCCGAAAATGATGGGGTTTATCTTTGTCTTAGCTGCGATGTATAAAAGTCCCACGCCCTTGGGGCCGTGTATCTTATGGCCGCTGACGCTCAGCATATCTATGCCCGCTTCCTTCGGGTAGATCCTGGCTTTGCCGAAGCCCTGCACCGCGTCTACATGGAAGAGGACCTTAGGGTATTTACGCTTTAAGAGCTCACCGACAGCAGCTACTGGCTGGAGTGCCCCAACCTCGTTATTGGTATGCATGATCGATACCAGAATGGTCTCATCCGATACTGCTTTGTCCACATCCTCAACGCTGACGCAGCCGTATTTATCCACGGGGAGATAGGTGATATCGAAGCCTTCTTCCTGGAGCTGCTCCATGGTACGCAGTACCGCCGGATGCTCCACCACCGTGGTGATGATGTGCTTACCGCTCCTTTTATTCGCACGGGCCGCCCCCATTATTGCCAGATTATCGCTTTCGGTGCCGCCGGATGTAAAGAAGATCTCTTCATTCCTGCACCTTAATATCTGTGACAGGATCTCCTTAGCCCTGCTTATATGCTCCTCTGCAGCCACCCCCATATGATGAGCACTGGAAGGGTTGCCGTAGTCGTTACACATTATGTCTGCCATCATCTGCGCCACTTCGGGGAAGCAGCGTGTTGTGGCGGAGTTGTCCATGTAGATCATAGTCATTGTCCTTTCAAAAGATCCTTCGCTCAGGTGCCGGCAGATCTTTCTGTTTCCAGCATGATCATTGAGAGCAGTGCCATGCCGGCGGTCTCGGTGCGCAGTATCCTGCGTCCCAGTGATATGGGTTCTATGCCGGCGCTCTTTGCCTGCTCTATCTCTTCTTCCGCGAAGCCGCCTTCCGGTCCGATGAAAATGGCCGCCCGGGAACCTGCCGGGGCCTTTGCCACCTTATCAAGAAAGCTCTTTGTCGCTTCCATGCCTTCTGCAAGCTCATAAGGAATACATCTGCATTCCATGTCCTTTGCGACTTCCACAGCCTGCTTAAAGCTTAACTGCTCTCCCACTTCGGGGATAAGGGCCCGTTTGCTCTGCTTGGCTGCAGCCAGTGCTATCTCCTGCCAGCGTTCCTGCTTCTTTGCGTATTTCTTATCATCCAGCTGCACCACGCAGCGCTTGCAGGCAACGGGGATGATGCTTGCCGCCCCCAGTTCCACTGCCTTCTGGATGATGAGCTCCATCTTGTCCGCCTTGGGCAGTCCCTGAAAGAGCGTGATCTTAAGGGGCAGTTCCACACCGTCTTCCTTTATAAAGCGCAGGCGGCAGCGAACTTCGCTGTCATTTATCTCCGCGATCTCGCAGCGGTATTCCTTATCGTCAATGCCGTTGCTTACTGAGATCTCTTCCCCCGGCTTCATGCGCAGCACGTTTTTTATGTGCTTTACATCTTCGCCCTGTATGTAGATGTCCATGCCCTGTATAAGGGCCGGGTCGGTAAAGAAATGGTTCATGACTTCCTTCCGGTCACGCAGCGCCATTCGCCCTGCTCAAAAATGCCGGTCACTTCAAAGCCGGCTGCCTTCATCGCATCCGCAACGGCATTCTCCCTGCCGTCGATGATACCGCTGGTTATGACCACTCCGTCCTGTTTTACATGCCTGTAGAGCACAGGCATTAAAGGGATCAGCACTTCAGCCAGGATATTTGCGACCGCTATGTCATACTCATAGCCTGCCTCTTCCTCCACTGCGGGATCGTCGATTATATTACCGATGATGAGCCTGAACTTGCTCTCATCAATATTGTTCTTCTTAAGATTGTCCGCAACCGCCTCTATCGCGCAGGGATCAAGGTCCGTTCCCAACGCGCGCTTTGCGCCGAACATTATGGAAAGTATGGAAAGTATGCCGCTGCCGGTACCAACGTCAAGAAGCTGCGTGTCTTTGGTTACATAATTTTTAAGCTGTCTGATGCACAGCTGTGTGGTCTCGTGCATGCCGGTACCGAAAGCCGTACCGGGGTCGATGCGCAGGATCATGCCTTCGTGCCCTTCGGCTTCCTCTTCTTCCCAGGAGGGGATAACCAGCAGGTCGTCGATCTTAAAGCTATGGAAATACTGTTTCCAGTTGTTGATCCAGTCAAGGTCCTCGGTCTCGGATACGTTAACGTCACCGCTTCCTATATCCATGAACTGCGCACTCTCTTCAAGCTGCGCTTTTATCTTCTCTACGGTCTCATTCTTAAGGGCTTCCTTTGCAGCCTCATCCTCCGGTGCCTCCACGAAGAAGCTTAAGTATGCCACGCCATCATCCTCTCCAACAACAGGCGGGATGTCCACGAACATCTTCTCCTTCTCTAAGGGAGTCAGGGGGAGTTTATCCTCTATCTGCGCGCCCTCCAGGCCGATGTCATACATATCGCTTACAAGTATGTCTTCCGCCTCGGTGTTGGTTGTTATCATGAATCTAAGCCACTTCATAGTCTACCCTCCAAACAAACAAAAAGACCACAGAATTCTGCGGTCTTTCCTTCGAGGTGCCAGACGGATTTGAACCGCCGATCAGGGAGTTGCAGTCCCACGCCTTACCACTTGGCTATGGCACCATTAGTCACCGAAGAGAGATTATACCCTATGTCTCTTTGCTTGTCAATAGCAGAGCTGCAAATATCAGCATGCAACCGCCGACCTGCCTGAGACTCAGATTTTCATGCAGTATCAGCCATCCGGAAAGAACACCGAAAACACTCTCAAGACACATGATCAGCGAAGCAACAGCGGGCTTTACACGCTTCTGCCCATAGATCTGGCAGGTATATGCTATGGAGTTTGAAAAGACCGCCGCATAGAGTATGGCGGGCATCGCCGCGCCAACAGACGCCATATCCGGCTTTTCAAAAATAAACATGCATACCGTAGCTATCACTGCCGTTGCCGCAAACTCCATTGCCGAAAGCATGAGTGAGCTTACCCTTTCGGAGAAATGTCCCACCACCATTATCTGTAATGAAAAGCCCAGTGCACAGAGCAGCTCGAAGATGTCGCCGCGGGTAAACCTCATACCGCCGCTCAGGCACAAAAGATAGAGGCCGGCGACGCAGATAAGGGCCGCAATCCAGACTTTTATACCGGGCTTCTTCTTAAAGAATACCGATAATACAGGGACCATTACCACATACATGGATGTGATAAAGCTGGCCTTGGCGGTACCCGCGGTATCGTTATCCTGCACGTAGAGCTCTATGCCATACTGCTGCAGCGCGCTGCCGAGAAAAAGGCATATGCCGCAGCATATACCTGCCACAAGCACAGAGCTGAAGGACTGTTTCTTGGTTTCTTCGCTCTCCTTTTCTTTGGATAATATGGTCTTTCTGATCGCGATGATGCCCGATACTATGACGGTACCCAAAATACTGCGCAGCGCCAGGAAGGTGAAAGTCCCTACATTCCCCGCTCCCAGGTTCTGCGCCACAAAAGTGGTCCCCCAGAAAAAAGCAGCGGCCAGCAGGGCCGCTACCGAAGTTATATTCTCAGATCCCGAAGTATCTTTTCGCATTGTTATACGAGATCCCTTCGACTATCTTTTTAAGGCTGTTTTCATTAGCCGGATACTCTCCGTCTTCAACCCATTTACCTATCAGATTGCAGGCGATCCTTCTGAAATAATCATGTCTTGTGTAGGACAAGAAGGAACGTGAATCCGTGAGCATGCCCACGAAGTTACCCAAAAGCCCCAGACTTCCCAGGGAGCGCATCTGCTCTTCCATGCCGTCCCGTGAATCAAGGAACCACCAGGCCGCACCGAGCTGCATCTTTCCGGGCACCTCATCCGACTGGAAGGATCCGATGCAGGTAGCCAGCTGGTTAAAGTCATTATGATCCAGTGAGAACACAATGGTCTTGGGGAGTTCTTCAGTCTTATCCAGCTCGGAGAAGAACGCTGTCAGTTCCTCAAAGCAGCTGCTCTTTGCGATCATGTCGTAGCCGGTGTCGGCGCCGATGGTCTTAAACATGCGCTCGTTACCGTTACGCAGGCATGAGAAATGGATCTCCATAACGACGTTTTCTTTATGATATTTCTTCGCAAGGAAAGTAAGGATCTTTGTCTGATAGATCTCTGCTTCTTCTTTGCTTACTTTTTCGCCCTTCATGGCTTTCTTAAAGGCATTGTCGGCTTCTTCGTCGCTGCCCTTTCTGAACATCACGTAATCCAGGCCATGATCGGAAGCCTTGCAGCCGTGTGCAACAAAGTGATCCAGACGCTGTGCCAGGGCCTCGCACACTTCCTGCGCGGAGTTTAAGCTGTCCTTACCCACGCTCTCTGCCAGCTTTTTAATGTAATCCGTAAAGCCGTCCTTATTGATGTTGACCGCCTTATCGGGGCGGAAGGACGGGCATACCATGAAGCCGCTCTCTTCCTTGGCAAGCTTCTCGTGCCACTCAAGAGTATCTATGGGATCATCGGTGGTGCCGATGAACTTAACATTTGACTTTCTGATAAGTCCGCGGACTGAAAGACCGGGATCGTTCTTAAGCATTTCCGAAGTCTTATCCCAGATCTCTTTTGCATTGTCCGGAGTCAGGGGATCGGTGATGCCGAAGTACTTGCGCAGTTCCAGATTTGACCAGTGATACATTGGATTTCCGATAGCCATCTCAAGTGCTTTGGCGAACTCCAAAAACTTTTCGAAAGGCTCTGCGTCACCGGTAACCTTATCTTCTGATACACCGTTGGAACGCATAAGACGCCACTTATAATGGTCGCCGGAATATCCGCCTTCGGGATTTTTTCCCCCAAGCCAGATCTGTGCGATGTTTTCGTAGCGTCGGTCCTCATATATCTCCTGCGGTGATAAGTGGCAGTGATAATCTATTATGGGCAATGCCTCCGCATAATCATGAAATAAATGCTTTGCGGTGTCGTTATATAACATGAAATCGCGGTCCATGAACTGTCTCAATTTTGTTTCCTCCGAAATATATATGTCGTATGTGCATGCGCTGTGTTTTTCATGTCAGGGCATGCGGATGGTGCTTATCATTTAGTCCTCTGCAGAAAGTGCTTATCCGTGATTTTTTTGCCGGGCATGCGGAAAATGCTTATTCTGTAGTTTCCCTCTTTATCAGTGTACAGGGGAATATCTTAACCTTCTCCGGCTTCTCTTCATCGCCGTCTAAAAGTTTCATCAGACGCTCCACGGTGTCGCAGCAGATCTGCTCGGTATAGTTATCGATACTGCTGAGTTCCGGTGTGCTGGATACTGCCAGCTGCGAATTGTTGTAGCCGATTATCTCGATATCATCGGGAACGCGCAGGCCGCGGGCAGCTGCGAACTTGACTGCACCTACCGCAATCTTATCATTGGCTGCTATGATGCCGTCAACCTTGCGGCCCAGTGACAGCAGCGTATCCCTTACGGTATGGATGTCGTTCTCCAGATGGATGACGCCGTCGCTGCCGTTCATGCCGGCATCCTTAAGTGCGCGCAGATAGCCGTTCTTTTTATTGTTGGAACTGTAGCTGCGGGAATCTGTAAGGAAGATGATATCCTTCCTGCCGTGCTCTATCAGCATGGCCGCAGCTTCGTATACCGCCTGCTCGTCTTCGCAGACAGTGGCGTAGATATTGTCGCCTTCGATGGACCCGTTAACGATAAAGATGGGCACCTTCGCGGCAGCCTCACGCAGATAATCCGTGGTGCCGAGGTCACGGCCGTCGCCGGCATAAGTAGAGCCGACATAGACCAGGGCATCGATGTGCTTTGTCAGCAGCATCTCTGTCATGGCATGTTTGCCTTCCGCTTCGAATCCGCTGCAGCCTAAAATGCAGTCGTAACGGTGCTCCTTAAACTGTTTTTCCAGAAATGACACGGCGGTGGCCATGTAATAATCAACTATGGTGGGCACCATGATACCTACGGTATGCATGGTCTTAAGTCCCAGCCCCTGTGCGAACACGTTGGGGGTATAGCCCACTTCTTCTATTACGGCCATTACCTTAGCCCTGGTAGCAGCCGATACTTTTTCGGAACCGTTCACGACACGTGATACGGTGGCTATGGAAACGCCGGACATCTTTGCGATGTCATATATGTTCAGGGGATCTTTTTTCAAGCGCGCAGCTCCTTTACGATCTGAGCCGCTTCAGCAACTTTAGCCCTGATGGTATCGAACTCACCGGCTTTTATCATATCGCCCTTAACCATCCATGATCCGCCACAGCAGAATATCTTATCCGACTTAAGATACTCTCCCACATTATCGGCGCTGATGCCGCCGGTAGGCATGAACTTAAGTGCGGTAAGTGCTGCACCTATGGCCTTTATCATCTTAAGGCCGCCTGCATTTTCAGCAGGGAAAAACTTAACGCGCGTAAGTCCCAGTTTTAAGGCCTTCATCATCTCGCTTGCAGTCTGTGTTCCGGGACACACGGGGATGTCCTTTTCAAGGCAGTACTTGACGACTTCCTCGTCAAGACCGGGAGATACAATGAATTTTGCCCCCGCTGCCACTGCGCGGTCCACCTGCTCTGTAGTGAGCACGGTGCCTGCTCCCACCAGCATATCCGGAAACTTCTCCGCCATGATGCGGATGGAGCCCTCTGCTGCCGCAGTACGGAATGTTACCTCTGCTGCGGGGAGTCCGCCTTCCATTAACGCACGTCCAAGGGGTTCGGCATCCTTTTCGTCGTTAAGCACCACAACGGGGATGATACCGATCTCCTCGAACTTACTGAATATTTCATCTGATCTTGCTGACATTTTTCTATTCCTCCAAAATTATCTCTTTACGCGTGCTCCGGCGCCGCCCATGATTGCTTCCACTTCTTCCTTACTTGCCATGGAAGTATCGCCGGGAGTGGTCATTGCAAGCGCACCGTGTGCAGCACCGTAATTTACAGCCTGCTGCGCATCCTGCGTCGTCATAAGTCCGTATACAAGTCCGGATGCAAAGGAGTCACCGCCGCCCACACGGTCAAGTATCTCCAGTCCGTTGTATTCCTTTGACATGAATATCTCACCATCTGCCCAGCAAAGCGCCTTCCAGTCGTTAACGGTGGCGCTGCGGACGGTGCGCAGTGTGGTGGCTACAGCTTTGAAGTTAGGGTAGGTCTTTGCTGCCTCGCCTATCATCTTCTTGTAACCTTCGATGTTCAGTTCCTTAAGGTTTTCGTCGTTGCCTTCGATCTTAAAGCCAAGGCAGGCGGTAAAGTCTTCCTCATTGCCGATCATGACGTCAACGTACTTAGCCACTTCCTTATTTACTTCCTGAGCCTTCGCCTGGCCGCCGATGGCGCTCCACATGGAAGGGCGGTAGTTAAGATCGTAAGATACGACGGTGCCGTATTTCTTGGCTGCCTTGCAAGCTGCAATGACTGTCTCACAGGACTGCTCGGATAATGCGGCGTAGATGCCGCCGGTGTGGAGCCATCTGACTCCCAGCTCACCGAAGATATATTCGAAATCGAAATCTGCGGGTGTACACTGTGAAATGGCCGTGTTTGCACGGTCGGAGCAGCCCACTGCACCGCGGATGCCGAAACCTCTTTCTGTAAAATTAAGGCCGTTGCGGCAGATGCGTCCGATGCCGTCGGTCTTTTTCCAATAGATAAGGGAAGTATCCACACCCCCCTGCTCGATCAGGTCTTTCATGAGTCTGCCCACTTCGTTATCCGCAAATGCTGTGATAACGGCGGTATTTAAACCAAAGCATTTATGCAGGCCGCGGATGACATTATATTCACCGCCGCCTTCCCAGGCCTTGAATTCCCGTGCGGTGCGAATGCGGCCCTCGCCGGGATCTAAGCGCAGCATTATCTCTCCCAAAGAGACTGCGTCGTATTTACAGTCTTTGCTGTCACGTAAATTTAATTCCATAATATGCCCCCCTTAACATTGTATTCGAATTGTAGTGTAAGTGCTTACAGAGCATTTGTCAAGAAAAAGGTGCCAAACACTTTGTACAAAACAACACATTTTGTGCACTAAAGTACAAAGTGCCTGGCACCAATTATGTAATCCTGCCTGGTTCGGGCTTTACGTACAGCTTTTAAGATACTTTCGCCGTCGTCGAAGGAACGGTAGAGGTAGCTCCACAACTCCTTCATTTTGGATAAAACGTCAGCATCGCCGGAAAGATATGCGGCATATTCATCCCAGAGATCGTCAAGGAAAGCGAGGATGCGTGCGGAAGCATCTTTCGAAACGGATGTCTGAAGTACATCTTCAGATATCGTATCATCTGACACGGCCGCCTTGATCTTTTCCGGCAACAGCGGATCCGCCAGCAGTCCCCTGCCTGTCATTATGCCGTCTATGCCCGGAAACTCCTCCGCTATTTTCATTGCATCCTGTGCGGTATTAATGTCACCGTTAAAGACCAGTTTATCGGACTCAAAGTTTTCATAGAAAACCCGAAAACAGTCTTTACGCACGCTGCCCTTATACAGGTCTTTAAGCAGCCTGGGGTGGACGATGATCTTATCAAAAGGATATTTTTTATAAATCTCCGTAATTGCATTTACTTCCGCGGGATCCTCTACTCCAACCCGTGTCTTTACCGAAACAGAAGGAAGGCCTTCCGCAGAAAAGACTTTATCAAGGAATGCGTCAAGCTTTTCAAGATCCTTAAGCATCCCCGCTCCCCTGCCTCTGCCGCTGACGGTTGGCGAAGGACAGCCCAGGTTTAAGTTTACTTCCGTATACCCCAGCTCTTTCATATACTTTGCAGCCCACACAAATGAGTCCGGATTATTGGACAGTATCTGCGGCACGGTGTTGTCCGTAAAGGGCATCACTTCGCGCTTTTCCCCGGTCTTAAAGCTGAAGGTCTGATTGGCCACGATAAAAGGGGTATAGCTTGTATCTATACCCCTGAAATGTCTGAGATAAACTCTCCTGAATATGAAATTCGTTATCCCCTCCATGGGTGCTAAGTAGATCTTCACCGCGTTTTATATCCTGCTGACACCTTCACACTTAGATATGGTGTCAATGGTACCATCATCATTATACTTAAACTCAGCTACGCACACGCTGCGGTGGAAAAGGCTGCCGCCGGGCAGTTCGTCCGTGTGGTAGAAAAGATATGAATGCCCCTTGAAATCGCAAATGCCCGGATGATTCGTAAAGCAGGGTCCCTCCTCCATAAGGACGCCTCTGTATTTCCAGGGACCTGTAGGCGAATCCGATGTTGAGTAGCCAAAGTGCTCGTTGCGGCGCTCACCCTCAGCAAAGCCTGCAAATACCATGTAGTAGAGTCCGTTACGCTTGTAGAACCAGGGACCTTCGCCGTAGGTGGTACCGGTGTTGTGGCTGCCCTTTCCGAAGGATTCAACTGTCATGGGAATCTTCTGAACACCTATGCCCTCATCATAGGAAACCATGTCGTCGTTCAATATAACGTAACGAAGTTCGGGATTACCGAAGTACAGATAGGTCTTGCCATCGTCGTCACGATACACCGTAGGATCGATGTCGTTCCAGTCGCCCTCATCTACAAGGGGGTGTCCCAGATCCCTGAAGGGACCGGTGGGTGAGTCCGAAATACCCACTGCAATTGCCATGCCACCGTCCTTTTTGTGCACAGGGCAATAAAGGTAGAACTTTCCTTTGTGCTCTATGGCCTGGGGAGCCCATGCGCGGTCGTCAGCCCATTCGATGTCATCAAGCGAAAAGATCTTTCCGTGGTCGGTCCAGTTTACCATGTCTTTAGTAGAATAGCAGCGCCAGTCAAACATGGTATAGAAGTTGTTTATCAGCTCGTCCTCGTCGTGGGTGGTGTAGAGATACAGCGTGTCGCCGTACACCATGGGCGCGGGATCGGCAGTATAAATATCTTTTGCGATCGGGTTAGAGTGGAAATTTTTTTCGTCCATTTTGATCCTCCTTGGATTGTGTTGGGGTATAACCCTATGGGGTATATTATCGCTTGCTAAAGGATGCTTGTCCAGATGTTTTTCATTGTTCCGGCCACTTATTTATGATATAATATAGATATGAAAGGAGTCCCCTATGGCCGGTAAAAAAGACGAAAAACCTAAGATGACCGCGAAGTTTCCCCACTGCTGCGATGAATGCTATGGGAAACTCTATTATCTCGGTGCGGGCGCTTTTGAATGCCGCCGGTGCAACAAAACGATCTACAGCGATTACGGAAAGGTCCGTAAATATATAGACGAAAACGGCATGGCGTCCATACCCATACTTGAAAAGATGACAGGCGTCGACCGTGAGACTTTAGAGGAGTTTGAACGTGAAGGCACGCTCTACGATCCTTTTGAGAATATTGTAAAATGCCATGGCTGCGGCTGCGTGATCGAAAAGGGCCGCTACTGCAATGACTGTCAGGAAAACATCATCGGCAGGCTGGCTGAGGCATTAAAGCCGGAGGAGACGGATCCCGTAACCGGTGAAAAGAGAAGAATAAAAAAGAAAAATAACAGGATGCATTATTTAAAAAATGAATGAGGACGCGTGGACGATCCTTTTGTCCTCAACAGCTTACATTCAACAACTGCGCTTTTCCGTGCAGTCTGAGTTCCACGCTGTCGGCGGGAACGAAGATACAATCCCCCTTGAAGAAATTGATGAACACGCCATCGCCGCTGACTGAGCCGCAGCCGTCTATGCACAGCAGCGCATGGAAACTGTTGCTACCGGTACTGAACGGAACCAGGTCACGCCTTACTTCGGTATTCAAAAGAACACGCTCCACCTGAAAATACTTGCAGCGTGTCAGCAACTCACTTGCGTATCCGCTGCTGTAGCGCAGTACACGCATAGGCTGGCGGGGATCGGAAGAAGAATTCAGGTTCGCCACTTCCAGCGCTTTATCGATATGCAGTTCACGCTTGTTGCCGTATTTATCGGTGCGGTTATAGTCATAGAGACGGTAGGTCAGGTTGCTGCTCTCCTGTATCTCTGCAATAAGACAGCCGGCGCCGATAGCATGCACGGTTCCGGCTTCGATAAGAAAGAGGTCATTTTTCTTAACCGGTGCGCGGTTCAACAAAGATTCTATGCTTCCGTCCAACACAGAGCGCCGCACCTGTTCCTTCGTTACATCGAGATTGAAACCATAGATCAGCTCGGTGCCGGGCTTAGCATCCAGCACATACCACATCTCCGTCTTTCCCAGGGAATTCTCATATTTCAGAGCGTAGTCATCATCGGGATGTACCTGAACGCTCAAGTCCTTTTTAGCGTCGATGAGTTTAATCAGTATGGGGAGTTCGCCGCCGTTGACGCCGGATGCGTGGGTCCCCAGATATTCCGGATGTTGTTTTATCAGCTCTCTTAAAGTACAACCGCAGGTGGGAACAAAAGTCTCACCGTCAGGGTGCGTTGAACAAACCCAGGCTTCGGCAAAAGGATCCGCGTCGATGCCTAAGTTGAAATCATCATTTAATCTTGATCCGCCCCAAAGATAGTCTTTTGCGGCGGGAGTTAATATATAAGGTATATTGTTCATGGTGTCCATTCGTATTTCTTTTTATCGGAGACGGATATCTCGTCGCCCAGCTGAACTTCGATCATCTGCAATCCCGCAGGGCCTGCGATAACGGTATGCTTACAGCCGGCGGCCATGGTGATCACATCACCGGTCTTGACGGGCTGCTCCATGCCGTCAACAACTGTGCGGCCGTAGCCGGCGATGACGGTCCAGACCTCGTCGCGGTGCTCATGGGAATGATAGTTCATCATCTGGTCGGGATTGAGCACGACCTTAACAGTAAGTGAACCCTCTTCCACATCCAGCACACGGTACTTTCCCCAGGATTTTTCCGCGAACATGATCTGCTGGTCCATCGCATCTACCATCGGTTTGATGCGTGAGCTTGCTTCCCTGTCGGAGACCAGTATGCCCTGCGGGCTGGCGGAGATCACCATGTCCTTAAGGCCCAGCCCCAGTACAGGGATGCCCAGTTCGTTGATGATGTGGACGTTCTCACAGGAGTCATCCACCTTACCGCTGCCTACAATGGGCTCTGTCATCGCACCGGATAAGGTATTCCAGGTCCCCAGATCGAGCCACTCACCTGCATAGCGGATCACATCTATGGAAGGCTCTGTCTCAACCACGGCGTAGTCGAAAGATATCTTTTCAAGTTTTTCATAATCGCCAAAAAGCGTCGCATAATCAGAGGTGCCAAGCAGTTCGCGGCTCTTCTTAAGTACGTATGAGAGCTTGTATGCGAAAACTCCGGCATTCCACAGCGCGCCGTGCTTTATATACTCTTCCGCTTTCTCCTTCGCAGGTTTTTCGGTGTATGTGTATCCGTTTTCCTCCGGTCTGATGTAACCGTATTTCTCCGAGGGATAACTGGGCTCGATACCCATCAGATACAGATTTTTTTCACCTCTCTGTGCCGCTTTGTACAGCTCGTTAACGCATTCAAAATATGAGAGTTCAACATAAGGATCGACGGGGCAGACTACCACTGCTTCGTCTTCGCTTATGCCGCGGATATCGTGCAGATAAGCCGTTGCAAGGGCGATGGCCGCGAAAGTATCACGTCTGCAGGGTTCGACGGAAATGCCCACTTCCGTTCCCAGCTGGTTGTGGATCGCAGAGACCTGCGATTTGGATGTCGCAATGGTCACCGACGCGTCGGGATCCACAGCTCTGATCTGGCCATAGATGCGCTGCACCATTGACTCGTAACTGCCGTCTTCCTTTTTGAATATTTTTATAAACTGTTTGGAGCGGACGTCGTTGGAAAGCGGCCAAAGACGCGTTCCGGATCCGCCGGATAGTAAGATTATGTTCATTTATTCCTCCACATCAGTAGGATATAAGGGCGCAAACCATGTTCCGTGGCCGTCCATATAAATCTGCAGCCAGGTTGTGCTTTCCTTCGCATTCTTATCGGCGTAGATGATGGCTCCGGCTTCGGTACCGTCGTCAAATGTCATGGTCGCACCGTACTGGCTGTCCATATACCAGTCAAATCCTCTTTCGTAGCCGTCCTCATAGATAAAGCCAGTGCCGTCGCTGAAAAAGTATGCCCAGATATCAGTCTCTGCGGTGGCGCCGGTTTTTTCATCGGTCACCTCGAAGCCCGCCCAGTATGGATACGTCAGCATGCTCTTGTCAAAAGGCGTTACGCTTAAGCCGTCCGTAGTGAATGTGGCGGGAATATAATCTGCGGGATCAGACTCCGGGTAGTCGGGATAGATCTCCACGTTGCCCCACTCGCAGTTGTTCGCGGTGATCCTGTCACTGAACATAAAGTTCTCCGTTTCCCTGTCGCCGAACTTGCAGTTGTTGAAAGTTATATCCAGACCGTCTATATCAAATAAACATGAAGAGGTTGAATCAACCAACGAACAATTGTCAAACTGCCAGACGCCGCTGCTGCCCTCATTGCCCAGCGGTCCGCTATAGCATTCGCGTATGGTGACATTATTGCAGAAAAGGTAGTTGGTGCAGTATTCCAGGTTAAGGCCGATAACGCCGCAGCCGTAGAGGTCAGCGTTGCCGACAGCGATGGCTTCACAGCCCCTGAAATCGATAACACTGCCGTAACAGTTGCCGGTGTTCGTGTGCCCCATGGTTATGGTTGACAGGTTGACGTAGGTGCAGTTTTCGAATGCAAGTACTGCCGCGTATCGCGGATCCGTCTGGAAATGTGTGGCCGCGCGGTCACTGTCCGTTCCTTCTATCGTAAGGTTCTCGACGTTCTTTATCACCAGCTCGAAGCCGTCGTATACCTGGCGTATCTCGACATACTCATGGTTGACATTCCAGTCATCACCCTCGGCTGCCCAGGCGGCTGCCAGAAAATCAGAAATGTTGTAGGTACCGGGCTCGACATATATAAAAACGCCGGGCCTGACGGCTTCCACCAGTTCCTTTACGCTGCTGACCGTGACATTATTTTCCGAGGGACGCACCGGTGTCACCGTAGTCTCCGGTTCTGTAGGCATATCAGGCGTCTTCGTAGGTTCTGCTTCTTCTTCATAAAAGCCGCGATCCGGTTCCTTAGCTTCTGTGCATGCGGTCAAAGCCGCTGCCGCTATCGTAAGTGCGGCTGCCATGTGTAATATCCTTTTTTTCATAATCTCCTCCTTGGTGCCAGGCACTTTGTACTTTAGTGCACAAAATGTGACGTCTTGTACAAAGTGCCTGGCACCGTTATGAAACCGTTACATCCTTCCGTCCAGAAATTTTCCGGTTTCCTTGTGCGCAAACTGAGGTATCATCTCATTAAATAGATTGATCAAATCGGTCCGCGTCCAGTTGCCGGCTGCCTTGAATTCCGCGATGGAGCGCGTGAAATATTCAAGTTTTCCGGGGTCATAGTCGGCGTTTTTCTTTATTATGCCAATGTTTGCGAATCGCTCAAGGTCAAGCTGCTCGCCTTCCATATAGAATTCCTCAAAGTCCTTCTCTCCGGTAGTATCGCTGTGAAAAAAATACACAGGGTACTGTCGTTTAGCCTTGAGGCGCTTTACACTCTCACGCGCTTCCTGCTCTGTAGCACACTGCACAGGCTCGTATCCCAGATGGCGCAGGTAGCGCTCGGCGATACCGGAGAAAGTGATCAGATTAAGCTCCTCGTCAAGACGCGGGAAATATATGTCACGGTTTTCACCGGTCAGGCAGGACATAAGGCAGAGCTCGCCTGCTTCCTTAGGCGTGACGAAGTAGCGTCGGACGTCGTCGGGGGCGGCCAACGGCTGCTCTTTATCGATGCGACGACCGAAACCGTATAGCAGACTTCCGTCAGAAAACGCGACGTTTGCGAAACGCGCGGTGGATACCGGAAGTTCTTCGCTTAATTTATTTAAGTACATCTCCATGATGCGTTTGGACGCACCCATCATATTAACCGGGTTGGCGGCCTTGTCGGTGGAGACACAGAAATATTTCTTAGCTCCCATTTCTGCTGAGGCGTGAATCGTGCTGATGGTGTTAAATATATTGGTGTCCACCATACGCATCAGCGTGAAGGGATCTTTTTCAGAACGCACATGCTTGAGTGCGGATGTGTTAAATACATAATCATAGCCACCAACGCGCTGCTTCTGTGCACGTATAAACGCATCAAAGATACTGCTGCCGCAGTCAATGGCAAAGGTGGCAAACTCGCCTGTGGTATATCCGACGGAAGAACGCAGGTCACGAACCAGCTCGACCATGTTGTTCTCGCTGATGTCTACCACGTGCAGAACCTTTGGATCGCGTGCAAAAAGCTCACGGCAGATAGCCGACCCAATTGTGCCGGCTCCTCCTATAACAAGGAAGCGTGACTTTTTTACCGTTTCATCAAGAAAAGCCGCGTTGCGCTCTATGTCTTCTTTAAATAAAGGGCGGGTGCGGCCGATGAGTTCCAGGATATTGTCCATTGCTATTCCTCCGGATATCTTTAACTTATATATGATACACCCGATTGTGTTGGCGCGTCAATCTCTGCCCCCCGGTGCCAGGCACTTTGTACTTTAGCGCACAAAATGTGATGTTTTGTACAAAGTGCCTGGCACCTGTGTTAAAATGTGTACTGAAAACAGCGGGGAGATTGTTTTATCATCATGAAAAGATCAACAAAAAAATCCAGAATACTTATCATAATAACTGTTTTATTTATGATATTCATCTTTGTGCAATCAGCTCTGCCGGGACCGATTTCCGGCGCGGAAAGCGGTGTCATCGTCGATATCCTATACCGCCTGACAAGGGCTGACCGGGCTATACTGACTATAATCGTCCGCAAAGGAGCGCATTTCACAGAATATCTGATCCTTGGTTTTTTAGCCGCACTTGATATAAACAGCATCAACACAGACAAACAGGCCGGACTGCCACTCTTCAAACGCATTATCATCGCATGGATTATCGCCACCTTATACGCCGTCACCGACGAGATTCACCAGGCCTTCGTCCCGGAACGTGCCTGCACCTTCACCGACGTCTGCATCGACTCCGCCGGTGCCATCATCGGTATTGGGTGCCAGGCACTTTATACTTTAGTGCACAAAATGTGATGTCTTGTACAAAGTGCCCGGCACCAATAATAACGATCACGCTTCTTTTGAGACTTCTTTCAAAACTATCAACTCATCAATATGCCGGTTCAGCAATTTGCCCAGTCCCAGAAAATGTTCGATATCAGGCAACGTCTTCCCTTTATACCAGCGATAGATAACCTGCGGATACATGAGGCCCAGATAATCCCGAACCTCTGCTACAGTGTAGCCCGCCCCACTTATCAGCCTCTTTAACTGTATGCCAGTGCGCATAACATCTATATTTCGTTGCATTTATTTCACACTCCCTTCTGTATTATTTGGGCTTTCTTGTACAAAGTGCCCGGCACCATAGCGACACCCTATTCATAGTCGCACATATCCTTTTGGATAAGAAGTTCGTGATCTTCATGGTCGTCAATCCCATTTACGAAAATGCGGTACTGGTCCCGGGTGTCACCATCGAAGGAGCACAGGACGCGACCGGTTTCGACCAATTCTTCTATGAGCATAGCAACCTTGTTGCCGCCGGAAAAGGGCGTGTCATGTACAAACCAGCGATAACTGCTGTATTCGTAATCGAATGGATCATCCACAATATGTGCTTTGACAGGATTCAGATGAATGTAACGGCTGACTTCAAGAAAGTAGCGCTCGTCCTCGATGACTTGCGCGGTATAACGATGTTCAAAAAGATGTCCGCAGAAATTATGTCTGTGGTTGTATGCCTTGGCATATCTGCTCAGGATCTTTTGCATTATTATGCTTACGTTTACAATCTCTGTCTCAACAGACATGTGAAAATGGTTTGTCATCAGACAGAGACTGTGGATTTTAAATGGGAATTCTTCCTTTGTTTTGCGAATGCATACCAGGAAACGCAGATAATCTGTGCGATCGTCGAAGATCTTCACACGTCTGTTGCCTCTGCTCATTACATGATAAATAGCCCCCGGATACCATATTCTGTTCTTTCGTGGCAAATGATCATCTCCTTCATTTCTTGTCTTTGCCCTCCCTCATTGCAGCGAAAGCTTCTGCATAACCAAGTACCCTGTCACGCTGTTCTTTTTCCAGCTTATTGAAACATTCTACAAGCATGCCCGTATCAGTATCTGTATTGATTATATAATAATCAGCGCCACGATTCCTGCCGGCTGCGGGATCGATGCCGGAAAGTAACCATTCCGGAGTTACGTCCAACGCCCTGCATATGGTCATGATCTTATCCGAGGAAGGATTTGTCTTGTTCTTCTTCCATTCGCTGATAGTACTCTGTAATATGCCGGTTTTCTCAGCAAATTCCTTCTGTGTCATATTAAGTTGTCTTATTCTTTCGAATACCCTTTCGCTAACTGTCATGATTACTATAAAACGCCCCCTTTTATATACATTATTATCTGATACAGTTTTCTTAAATTGTATCCAACTATATGAATCATATACCCCATGTAAAAATATGTCAAGGGTAAATTGATCGGTGCCAGGCACTTTGTACAAGAACGCACATTTTGTGCGTTCTTGTACAAAGTGCCTGGCACCAAACTTCATCAATTTTTGTCATACTCAAGAATGTCTCCGGGCTGGCAGTCAAGAGCTTCGCAGATGGCCTCAAGGGTGGAGAAACGGACTGCGCTTATCTTGCCGGTCTTTATTTTTGAGAGGTTGACGTTGCTGACGCCGACTTTTTTGGAAAGCTCGTTTAAGCTCATCTTGCGGTCGGCCATAACGCGATCCAGTCGTAGTATTATTTTTCCCATGGTGCGCCCTCCTTACAGTGTTTCGTCTGATTCGGTCTGAAGCTCTGCACCGTATTTGAAGATGTAGCTCAGGCCGAAGATAAGCACTATTACAAGAACTGTTGAAAGGCTTATGCTGAACATCATGTTTCGGGAGCCGCTGAGGACCGATTCGATCACATTTTTAGCGATGCCGCTTACTATCACCCAGGGGATCAGCACCCAGGCGCAGCGCTCCAAACCGGTGATCACGCCCTGCTCAAAGGGGGTGCTGCAATCCCTGATGGACGTGCAGAGTTTCTTGATAAAGATCATTACGACCATCGTCATCAGGAGTATGACACCGGCAGCTATTAATACTATCGCAAGGCCGGAATGGTTGATCACATTGGTCTTTCCCTCCAGCAGAGTTGTCACGTGATCGCCGTCCACTTCTGTGTCCACAGCCCTGTAGTTGATGCCGTTAAAGCTGAAGTCCACATTTACGGCAGAGTTGCGGGCGTCGTACGGTAAGATCTTTATGGCGCTCTCCGGCAGGGCATTTGCGTCGAATTCTATGGAGCCGCCCGACTCGATGCGGAATTCGAACGAATCCTCAGGTATACTCATGACCGCGATGCCCGCGACGATGACCGCCACGATTCCGACTATCAGCAGTATCTGCATGACAGTGCTGATCACCGTTCCGGCTTTACCGATACTGTTGATGCTTTTAAGTGCTTTTTCCTTATTCATAATACGCCTCCTTTAAAATATCATGAATGCCGCGCAGAGTCCTGAGAAGATGTTTGCAACCGCATGGATGCACCAGCTCGGGATCAGGGAACCCTCTGCTTTCTTTTCGTTAACGAAGCCCATGAGCCATCCGATCACTCCGGTAAAAAGCGTGATCACGATTGCCTTTACGACACCGGTGTATGAGAAGAACATTACGCCGTGCATGATGCCGAAGATGACTGCCTGTACGATGTTTCCGGCGTGGAAGCCGAACTTCGCGGAGATCCTCTTTAAAAGGAAGCCCCTGAACACTATCTCCTCGGGGAGCGAAGTGTTGAGTATCGCGTAGATCAGGACTGCGGGGATCGCTGCTGCACCAAGGCCGGAGAACTCGGATGTTGCCATCTCGATGCCGCGCATGCTGTAGAGCATGTATGCTGATAATCCCGTGAAGCAGATCAGGATGCCGATGACCCAGAACAGGGTCTTGTTTTCCTTAGCACTTTTTATGCCTTTTAAGCCGATCCACTTGAAGAACCCGGTTTCTTTCCTTGCGGTGATGAGCCACCAGATGAAGGGGATCAGTGTGAATAATACTATCTGCACTGCGCTGTTGATGAGTTTCTGTACTGCTATTTCCATTTCTTTATACCTTGCCTTTCTAGTTAAGATTAAATATTTAATGTTTATCGATAAATGCATATTACTGCAGATCTTATCGTCTGTCAACTACTTTTTAATGTTTTTCGATAAATATTTTACGAAACCGGGAAAATCCATGTAGAAAAGGGGCGTTGAGAGGTGGAATGTGCACTCTTGTACAAAGTGCCTGGCACCAGATTTTACGAGCAGAGGCGGTTACGGCCGGATTCTTTTGCGGTGTAGAGAAGTTTGTCGGCGCGGCTGATGGCGTCGGCGTAGGACTGACAGTCAGAACAGCGGACGAGACCTCCGCTGAAGGAAGTAACAAGTGCGGCGTCTGCCTCCCATTTTTTGCTGACAAAACGCTTGCGGATGCGGTCGACCCGCTCCAAAGCCTCCGGCTTGGATGCGGCTTTGACCACGATCAGGAATTCCTCGCCGCCGTAACGCGCGGCCAGTTCGCCTTCCTGGGTGCGGACTTCTTCGGCCATGATGCCGGCAAGGGTGCGCAGGACAAGGTCGCCGAAGACATGCCCGTAGGTGTCGTTGACGTTTTTGAAGTGGTCGATGTCGGTCATGCAGAGATAATACCGGCCGTCGCCGGCGGGCATCTCTTCCAGGAAACGGAAGAGCTCTCTTCTATTGTAGAGGCCGGTGAGTTCGTCGCGCTTTGAGAGGTCGTCGAGCTTGACTAAGAGCTCCTCCCTGCTGGCGCGCTCCTTCTGATAGGCGTCCATGACCAACGCGGTGGTGATCATGACATACAGGCCAATAAGGATGATCGAACTGGCGACATCGATGTAGCGCGAGCCCAGCGATAAGCCGGGCAGGAGTTTCTGCTTAAGGTCGCCTAAGATGTCTTCGTTGACGGTCAGATAATACGCCGTCGCCAGACAGAGCATATCCACAATGAAAGAAATGATCATGCAGATGAGCCTGTGCCTGCCTTTCAGGATGGGGATCACGGTGAATATGCCGGCAAGCATGTAGAGCGGCATGCCGGAGTCGATCCCGCCGCAGGTAAAGAACGTGACAGGAATAACAAAGCAGTTAAATGTGTAACACAGCATGATGCGTGCGGTTTCCATCTTTTTGCGGATGTAGGCCTCGTACATTACCAGAAGGAGCATGACACCGCCAATCGCAGTGCCAAGGTTGGCAATGTAGGTGATATCTTCCACGTATGTCACGATCTCGGAGACCGTGACGATTGCAAGTCCCACCAACACCACAACGGTGAAGAACCTGTCCTCTAATGTTTTGCTTTCTTTGATCGATGTCTGGAGGGTTTTAAACAGTTTCATTTTCTATACCATAACTCCGGTTTTCTATAGACCATACCGTATATTATAATCGAAGATAGGATTATGTTCAATAAGGAGGGTGCCAGGCACTTTGTACAAGACATCACATTTTGTGCGCTTTTGTACAAAGTACCTGGCACCTGTGCGTCAAAGTACAAAGTGCCTGGCACCAAGGTTTACATAGACGCCGCAATAATGGTATAGTATAGTCATCGATGTTTTTACATTGGAGGGGGAGAAAACATGAAAAATATGAGAAAGATGAAGCAGCTGCTGGCATGGACATTCCTTCTGATGTTCATACTTACGGGCGTGATGCAGCCGATCAAGGCGCATGCGTCAAGTTACAGCGTGCAGGCGGCGGAGTTTACGGTGAATGTAAACAGCGACGGTACCGCGGATATCGTGGAAAAATGGACGATATGCTTTGAGAGCGGGTCTTTTACCAGGTTTTATAAAGATATCGTAATGAATGCCGGGAATGAAGACACAGTGAATCTGTATACGGACAGCGTATACGTGCGCATCGACGGCACTGACTGCACATATACGGACGATACGGAAGGCAGGCCGGATTATACCTTTCATCTTGAGAAGTCATCGATGGGTGCCCAGGTTGACTGCTACAAATCCAGCCAGAACGTGACCCGCACCTACGAGATCGGCTACCGCATCAAAGAGGCGGTCAAGTGTGTGGATGACGCTTATTATCTGTTCACTTTCAGGCTGATCGGCGCCAACTTCCCGCAGACCGTTAAAAAAGTTAATCTGACGGTGACGACACCGGAGGGCGCAGTAAACGATCTGCGCTACGCTTCGCATTATGATGAAGTAAGCGGCGGCGGCAATGTGACAAATATCAGCGCTTCATCCTGCAGCGGCATGTATAAGGTAAAGGTAAGGATCGACGGTGTAGAGTTTTCAAACGCAGTGCCTATCACCGCCGACGACCTCACTAACGCCAACGAAGAAGAAGGCAGCGGCGGCGGCCTGGGCTTACTGATCATCCCGATCATTATAGTCATACTGTGCCCCATAGCTCTCGTTGTGCTGATCGTCTGGGGGATCGTCAGGGACAAACGCATCAAGGCAGCGGTCCAAAACGATCCGAATTATATACACAACATCATCGCCGGATGGACCGGCGTGCTGGATCCCTTCGAATTTGCTTACGGTGCCAGCACTATCCACTATTCCAAGCTCTTCATCACTTATTTTTCAGACATGATATGCAGGGGCGTGATCGAAGTTGCACCGGACAACGATCATTTCGCGATATTCAATGACCGCTGCGTCAATGAGGCAGACAGGAGCATGGTCATGTTTCTTGCGCAGTATGCGGCGGATACGCCCGGCAGCTTCTCCAAAACAACGCTGACGGATACGATCCAGGTACGCTTTGATATGTTCGGCGGCTTCTGCACTACGCTGAACTCGCTCTTTAATACGGCCGTCTCCGGAAAGCTCCAGGGCAAGGAATTAAAGCAGTACAAGAAGGACTGGACCACCTGCCTGATCGCGGCCAAATACGCCCAGGATCCCATCAGCGCCAACCGGATGCTGGCGGGAAGGCTGTCGCACTACGAAGTGTTCATGATCATGTCCACCGGCCGCGTCATCTACAATATTACCGAAGCGGATGATGGTGACGACGGTGACAACTATGATGCAAACGACCGGCTGGCATACTTCTTCTATCCCATCGACAGCACTGCCTTAAAGTCCTGCGATGCGTACCATGCAGCACAGTCATCTTCCTCCTCATCGTCGGGCGGATCCTCATGCTCCAGCTGTTCGTCATGCTCCAGCTGCGGCGGCGGAGGTGCCGACTGAGTATGCTGCGGCATTACCTGCAATGGCATATCACGCACGCGTGCAACCTTAAGTGCCGCCACTGTTACCAAGAGGACTACAGCTGCGTGATGCCCTATGCGGAAATGGCAGAAACGCTTGACAAGTACGATGAGTACATCCGCGCGGAAGGCTTTGAGGGACAGATCAACCTGACAGGCGGCGAACCGCTGCTCCATCCGGACTTCTTTAAGATAGCCGCGGATATACGCAGACGCGGGATCCGCCTGGGAATACTGACAAACGGGACGCTGATCGATGATGCGTGCGCAGAAGCGATTGCGAAGCTCAAACCCGTTTTCGTGCAGGTGAGCCTGGACGGATCCGAAAAAGTGCACGACGCCATACGCGGTGAAGGCAACTTCAAAAGGGCGCTACGCGGCATAGACTGCCTGAAAAAACAGGGCGTGCGGGTGCTGGTGTCCTTCACCGTGATGCAGGGGAATTATAAGGAATTTAAGAAAGTGGCCGCGGTCTGCGCGCGCCATAAAGTCGATAAACTCTGGTGGGACCGGGTGGTCACAGACGATCCGGAACAGTATGTAACCACTTCGCAATTCAAGGAAATATCTAAGGCGGCGGCCGGTCTGGCCAGACGCCATCCCTTTATCAGCAACAGCCGGGCGCTCCAGTGGATCCCGGAGGGCAGCTGCAGCTATGAATGCAGCGCCGGAAAGAGGTTGCTCATCATCCTTGCAAATGGCGATATGATGGCATGCCGGCGGCTGCCGTTTGTGATAGGAAACATCGCGGATGTCAGCGATCTAAAGACGTGGCTTAAGTCAAACGAGATAATGAAGAAGCTGGCAGAGCCCGTATTCCCCAGGGATTGCGTGCAGTGTCCGCATTTCTATAAATGTGCCGGCGGCGCCCGCTGCGTGACTTACGCGCAGACCGGCCGGCTGGATGCGCGGGACGTGAACTGCTATGTATAGGTTGGTGCCAAAAATCAGCTCCACTTTTTATTCCATATATCAATAGTCCGCTTCATTACATCTTCTCTTTTCAGATAGAAAAAGCAGATCAGTGCTAAGATATAGCACAGAAGCAGGTTGACCCAGGAACCGGCGTCGACGCCTGCTACCATCACGCCGCCTTCGGTGGCATCAAGCTCAGAAAAAGCGATAATATCATGCAGGGTGTGCATCACCGCTGCCGGAAGGATATTCCCTGAACAGCCATAAAGCATAGCGAAGCAAAATCCGGTAGCCGCGCTGCTTGCTACCTGCATAACAGTCGCTCCGGGGTCTGCTCCCATAAGCAGATTGGTCGCGTGAAGCAGCGCAAATATCACAGAAGTCACTATCATCGATATGATGATCATGCGTGGCGTACGCTTCTTTCTGAAAAGCAGCATCAGGATAAATCCCCTGATCATCATCTCCTCCATAAAGCCCGCTCCCACGGCATTATTGATATCAGCAAGTTTCGGAAGGCCATATCTGTCACCGGAGATGATGATACCCAGTGCGACCGATATGATCCAGTACGCAACATAAAGAGCCGCTACAACGGCCGCGCCTCTGATATCCCCGCCAATGCACAGGCCCCTGGTCTCGCCTCTGAACCACCACATAAAAAGCAGATTCGTGACGATAAACGCTGTCAGAATAGCCGGTCCGCTGCAAAGATCTTCCGGCAGAAAAGTCTCAAATACAGCATCTGAAAGCGACATGATAATAAAGAAAAGCGCAACAAATATCCCTGTTGCCAAAATGCTCCCGAATACAGGATGCTTATCAAGTATCTTATGTGTACGGTGATTTTGCGTTTTCATAGGCAATTGCTACTGATCTCCGATTATTGTGATAGGTGCCAGGCACTTTGTACAAGAGTGCACATTTTGTGCGTTCTTGTACAAAGTGCCTGGCACCCATATTCTCATTCCTTAAGTGCTTTAAACTGTTGTTTAAGCTCCTTAAGCAGTTCACGGTCCTGATCTGTATACATCCGGAATTCTGAGATTTCAATGTTTTCACATGCTGAGCCGCCGGGTGAAGACAAATCGAAGGTTATATTGTAGTACCAGGGGGAGTAATCGGTTGCAAATTCAATGCTCTGCTTTCTCTTTGAAAGGTCAGCAATATTGTTCTCTTTTATAAAGGTTTCAAAGCGCTCAAACGCTTCAATCGATACGGGATAGACCGTTCGGGTAAGCGGATCATTGCAATCTTCACGGTCGACGCATGTTATTATCCACTCTCCTTTTTCATTCATGCTTAATTCTTCTCTGTGGAGAGCTCCGCGCATATCGCAGTATCCCGGACTGAAGATGAATGACCGCAGCATTCCTGTATTAATCCTCGGTTTTACAAATGATAATATACTCATACTTGAGATTATATCACAAATACTATTAAGGGTGCCAGGCACTTTGTACAAGAGCGCACATTTTGTGCGCTCTTGTACAAAGTGCCTGGCACCAAAGGAGCTTCCTACATCGCACCATCCTTTTTAAGCACCACACCTATAGTCTTAATGAGTATCCTTATATCCAGTCCAATGCTCCAGTTCTGAATATACTCTGTATCCAGCCTTACCACCTCTTCAAAATCGGTGATGCTGCTGCGGCCGCTCACCTGCCACATACCTGTAATGCCGGGTTTAACAGCCAGTCTGGCACGATGATGGTATTTATACTTCTCCCACTCATCCACCGTTGGAGGACGTGTACCCACAAGACTCATCTGGCCCATAAGTACGTTAAAAAACTGGGGAAACTCATCCAGGCTGTGGCTGCGGATAAACTCCCCTATACCCGTCACCTGCTTGCCATCAACTATCTTATTACCGATTATGCGGGGGTCGAAGTCCATCTTGAACATCATGCCGTCTGCAACGCGGTTCTGTTCCATCAGTTCCTTCTTACGCTCCTCTGCATCCAGGTACATGGAGCGTATCTTATAACAGGTAAAGCGCTTGCCGTTCTTTCCTATCCTCACCTGTTTGAACAGCAGCGGCCCCGGTGATTCCTTCTTTATCGCCGGCCCCAGTATCAGCATAACAAAAAGTGTCAGTATACAGCCTGTCAGACCACCTATCACATCCAGTATGCGCTTCATGGTAAGCTGCATCGGGGATGCGTAGTTATACGCTGTAGTGAGCACCCTTATTCCGCCTACGCGCTCTATAAAACTCTGCTCGCCTATATTGGCTATAGGCAGGCGTATATGCATGGTTATGGCCATCTGCCTGCACTGCTCTATAAACAGTGACAACCCCGTGCCGCCGTGATCGGTGAGCTTCCCTTCCTTATAGTCCTTGCGGCTGAAAGTCTCAAAGTCATCAGCTATAAACCCCTCAACACTGCGGGGTACACCGGCATCATCCTGCATATCTATATCCGTCAGCTGTGTAGGATAGATGAACACCTCATCCACCCATTCACGGCAGATGTAGTCCGCTGCATTATCCAGATCAGCCACCACTCTTATGCCCTCTATTTCTTCACCCACGGCATTGCGGTCCGTAAGTACCAGACCGTTGTATATATGCTCCCCGGCCTCCTTAGCCCTCTTTATCACCTCTATAGCCTTGGCCTCTTCCGCCACCAGTATCATGTTACTGATATCCTTGCCGCGGCCCATATTGCGGGCAACCGGCTTCCAGCAGATACGTATGGTATAGCCTATAAAGAAATGAAAAAGAGCCGTAAGATACACCGTAACACGGCTGTATACCTCACCGCTCTGCGAGCTGAACATATATATGGACATGCCTGCCAGTACCAGCACTACCTGCTTGAAAGTGGAGGCTGCCTCAACATAAAAACCGCGGCGTATCACGCCGTGCATGGTGTTAAAAAGTGCGGATGCCAGGAAGTCTGTTACAGCAAAAGCTATAGCCAGATTCAGATAGGGTCTGGCCAGGTATGGATTACCCCAGTCATGGCGTATGATAAAAGCTATGATAAAAGCCAGCTGAAGCGCCACCTCATCCAGGATGATGAAGTCCAGATGCTTAAGCCAGCCTTGAGAGCTCTTTCGGTACATACACTGTTGCTCCCTTTCTTCTTCCCCTTCTTACCGTAATCTCTTCCCCATAACCGCCGTAATAACGCCTTATCTGCTCTTCTTCCCGGGCATCTCATTATCATCAACGCCCGGCACCTTTAAGCCGGATCTTTCCGCTGCTATCGCACCGGACAAAAAGTACCGCAGTCAGGGCCTGAAGCAGTCACCATTATAACACCGTCACATGTCCTGCTATAACGACTGTGCATATTACATCCCCTGTGGGATGGCTAGTCTGCTGTCACGCATTCGTAAAAGCGGAGCATGTCCTTCATCATGTTGCGGAAATGCATGCCGCCTGATATTTCCGAAGGGTTGGGGGGTACGTGCCACACCGGTATTATCCGGGATGCACATGGTATAAACAGGCATAATATACCCATTCAGCCGTAATGATAGCACAGGGGTATACATAATGCAAGCACAAAAAAGGACCTGTCACCCCCTCTTTGACAGGTCCTTTAAGTTTCTTTCCCGGATCACTCCTGAGGCATTTCCTCGTACGCCCTGAGTATCCTTTGCTGCAGCTCATCTCTGGTCTGAGAATTGATGGGATGGGCTATGTCCTTATAAGTCCCATCCTGTGCCTTTCTGCTTGGCATGGCAATAAACAGACCGTGATCGCCCTCGATTACCTTGATGTCGTGTATCACAAAGCAGTCTTCAATCGTGACGGAAACAACAGCCTTCAGCTTGCCTTCCTTGTCCACTTTACGGACTCGTACGTCTGTGATGGTCATGTTTCCAAATCTCCTTTCCTTAAGGCCGGCCCCCCAATGGCTGACCCTGGTTTAGATTCGACTGTCAGATCACATACCTTTCATTTTTTTCCACTACGATCTTTATCCCGTCCTCTCCCTTATGCGAAGAATTGGCGCGTATTGTTCCGCGGGCTTCCACGATGCAGTTCTCAATGTAAGTATTGTCGCCGATATAGACATCGTTTAAAATTATGGAATTTTTGATCGTACAGTTGTTCCCCACAAATACCTTCTTGAAAATGACGGAATCCTCCACGGTGCCGTTGATGATGCTACCGCTCGCAACCAAGCTGTTTTTCACACTCACCCCCACGTTATACTTAGCAGGAGGCAGATCATCTATCTTTGAGTAGATATCCGGATATGTTTTGAAAAAGTACTTACGGATATCGGGATTAAGGAAATCCATGTTTGTATCAAAGTAGTCCTTTATCGTGGATATGTTTTTCCAATAATCCGTCATCTTGTATGCATAGATCCGCTTTATGTCCTTGTAACGAATGAGGATGTCGTTAACAAAATCATAGCGGTTCTCCTGGGCTGCCTTTTCTATCATCTCCACCAGCTGACGGCGTCTGATGATATAAATGCCACATGAAATAGTGTTCGAGCTGGCCTTTACAGGCTTCTCTTCGAACTCCGTGATACGTCCGTCCATGTCAGTCTTCACACAGCCAAAGCGCTCAACGTTCACACTATTGCCCACTTCCTTACATACTACCGTAATATCTGCCTTTTTGTCAATATGATATTCTAGGACTTTGTTGTAGTCCATCTTGTAAACACAGTCGCCGGAAGCTATTACTACGTAGGGCTCGTGGCTGTCTTTGATGAACTCCAGGTTCTGCGCTATGGAGTCCGCGGTGCCCCTGTACCAGTCGCTGTTTTCCATGGTACGGGTAGGCGTAAATACGTACATTCCGCCCTGCTTGCGGCCGAAATCCCACCACTTGGAGGAGCTCAGATGCTCATTAAGACTCCTTGCATTGTCCTGGGTCAGGACCGCCACCTTCTGTATATGCGAATTGGTCATGTTGCTGAGTGCGAAATCGATGCTCCTATAGCTGCCTGCCACGGGCATCGCCGCTACTGCACGGCGGCTGGCCAGTTCGCCCATCCTGCTGTTCTTCATACCGCCGCCGGCAAGGATTATTCCCATTGCTCTCATATCAGTTGCCCTCCTTTATCAGAGATTTACCGCCTGCAAGGGTCTTATCCGGATAATCTTCGACAGTGGTCTTGCCGAAGATAACGGTATTCTTTCCTATGGTCACGCCTGCGGGGACCTCGGTATGCTCGCCTATGCACACCAGGCCGTGGTTATAGATCCTGGGATCCTTTTCGTTCTCCACCTCTTCGCCGATGCCGGTCTTTACACCGTCCTTGATGATCGCGTTCTCTGCGATGATAGTCTTGTTGATCTCGCAGTTCTCGCCGATCACAGTGTCATTCATGATGATGGAGTCACGGATCACCGTGCCCTTTCCTATCTCGACGTTGCAGCCGATGATAGAAGAATATACCTCGCCGCATACAGTGGCGCCCTCACCTATAAGGCTGCGCTCCACCACGCCGTCGGAAGAGATGTACTGCGGAGTGAGGGTATCGGACTTGGTGTATATCTTCCAATATTCCTCGTAGAGATTAAACTCCGGTACGATATCGATAAGCTCCATATTGGCTTCCCAATATGAATGGAGCGTTCCTACGTCCTTCCAGTAACCGTTATATTCATATGCATAGATCGGTGACTGGTTCTGATGGCAGTACGGGATCACGTGCTTGCCGAAGTCGAGCGCGGGCTGATCAGCCTTTGCGATCAGGGCTTCCTTAAGGGTCTTCCAATTGAAGATGTAGATACCCATGCTTGCCAGGTTGCTGCGGGGCTTCTCCGGCTTCTCCTCAAAGTCCACGATCTTGCGGTTCTCGTCGGTGATGACGATACCGAAGCGCTTCGCTTCCTCGATGGGCACCGGCATAACGGCCAGTGTAACCTCTGCTCCGTTGGCTTTGTGAAAGTCCAGCATGACCTCGTAATCCATCTTGTAGATATGGTCACCGGAAAGGATCAGCACGTAATCGGGATTGAAACTCTCCATGTAATCCAGGTTCTGGTAGATGGCGTTGGCCGTACCGGTGTACCATTCGCTGTTGGTACTCTTTTCATAAGGAGGCAGTACCGTGACGCCACCCACATTCCTGTCCAGATCCCAGGGAATGCCTATGCCGATGTGGGTATTGAGGCGCAGCGGCTGATACTGTGTCAGCACACCCACCGTATCCACGCCGGAATCAATACAGTTACTCAAGGGGAAATCGATGATACGGTATTTTCCGCCGAAAGAAACTGCGGGCTTTGCGACTTTTCTGGTCAGCACTCCCAACCTGCTGCCCTGGCCTCCGGCCAACAGCATGGCTATCATTTCTTTTTTTACCATAAAAATCACCTCTATGCTTGTATTTTTTGTATATTTGTAACCCTGATAGGTATTATAGCACAAAATTTTATCTATGGGAATGGGAATTTATAGGAATTTTTAATAAATGGAGGTCCCTTTGGTGCCAGGCACTTTGTACAAGAACGCACAGGGTTGACATAATGTGGTATAATGTCTGCATAACCCAACCGGAGGAACATACCTATGTATAATATAGATTTCACCACCCCCGTACACGTGCATTTCCTTGGCATAGGCGGGATAAGCATGAGCGGCCTGGCCCGCATACTGATGAGCGAAGGTTTCACCGTCAGCGGCTCCGACATGAAAGAGTCCGAACTTATCGACGAGCTGCGATCCCTTGGCGCGCAGATCGCCATCGGCCAGGTGGCGGAAAATATAAATGACAGTATCGATCTGGCAGTTTACACTGCGGCCATCTCCGACGACAATCCTGAAATCTGTGAAGTCCGCCGCAGGGGCATACCGGAGCTCTCCCGTGCGCAGCTGCTGGGCCAGCTTATGAAAAATTACAAAATGCCCATCAATATAGCTGGCACACACGGCAAGACCACCACCAGCTCCATGGTATCGGAGATACTGATGCATGCATCGCTGGATCCCACCGTTACTGTGGGCGGGATGCTCAAGAGCATCGGCGGCAACCTGCGCATAGGCGGCGGGGAGTACTTCGTGGCAGAAGCCTGCGAATACACCAACAGCTTCCTCTCCTTCTTCCCCCGCATGGAGATCATATTGAATATAGAAGAAGACCACCTGGATTTCTTTAAAGATATAGAGGACATCCGCGCTTCATTTAAGAAGTTTATGGAGCTTCTGCCGGATGACGGCTGCCTGATAATCAACGGCACTATCGATGATATCCCGGCCCTGACCGCCGGCGTAAAGTGCCCCGTAGTGAAGTACGGTCCTTCCCCGGACTGCGACTACTATCCCGCAGACGTAACCTTCGACGAGCTTGGCCGCGGACGCTATACCTGCTGCCACGGTGACGATAAGTTCGAAGTAACCCTGGGCGTCGTGGGTATTCATAATGTATATAATTCCCTGGCGGCCATAGCGCTCTGCGAGCGGCTGGGTGTTGACCGTGCCGTTATGCTTGAAGCTCTGGCGGCTTTCACCGGTACTGACCGCCGCTTTGAGAAAAAAGGCGATCTGCACGGAATCACCATAATGGATGATTACGCGCACCACCCCACCGAGATAGCAACCACCCTGGCGGCCGCCAAGAACTATCCTCATAAGAAGCTCTTCCTGGTCTTCCAGCCTCATACCTATACCCGAACCAAAGCATTTCTGCATGAATTCGCCGATGCCCTTTCCGCTGCGGATGAGGTGCTGCTCTTAGACATCTATGCAGCCCGTGAGAAGAACACCATCGGCATCTCCTCAGAGGATCTTTTAAAGCTCTTACTCGAAAAGGGCGTAAAAGCTCAGTATTTTAAGTATTTTGACGACGCGGAGACCTATCTTCTGCTTAATTGCGAGAGCGGTG
The DNA here is from genome assembly GCA_017539565.1 of Lachnospiraceae bacterium. Classification (GTDB taxonomy): domain Bacteria; phylum Bacillota; class Clostridia; order Lachnospirales; family Lachnospiraceae; genus NK4A136. The sequence continues at coordinate 8,744 of JAFYCS010000104.1, read as the reverse complement.
ATATGATCCTCACCATGGGTGCCGGCGACGTTTACCGCATCGGCGAGAAGCTTCTGGGAAAATAAATTTGTGAACAAAATTATGGTTATAACTTTCCCGCCCGTGGAGCAAAAAATCGCTTTTGCCCACACCTTATCCACATAATCCACAAGCCCCGAAAGCCCCATTGTACATGGGCTTGTGGACAGTCATCTATTGATTTTCACGCCTTTCGTGCTATACTTTCCTATGCAATCCCTTTAAGAAAAGAGAATAAACATGGACACCAGCACGATCAGGCTTAATATGGGCGGAAGCAGCAATATCACTCTGCTCTCTAATGATTTCATAGATAACTACATGAAAGACGCTAATGACGTACAGATCAAGCTGTACCTCTATCTCCTGCGCAAGGAAGGCACAGGCTGTGATACCTCTGTGTCCGAACTGGCGGATTATTTTAATTATACGGAAAAGGACGTAGAGCGTGCTCTAAACTATTGGGAGAAGAAGGGGGTACTGTCAGTCGGTACCGCCACGGCAATGGGGGCCTCCCGCGAAAACTGTGCGCCTTTGTACAAAGTGCCCGGCACCTGTGACGTGAAGTACAAAGTGCCCGGCACCGTAAATTACACCATCGATATACTCAGGGCGTTCAAGAAATCTCCTGAGACCTCCTGGCTTATCACTGCTCTGCAGCAATATACCGGCCGCCCCGTCGGCACCGATCAGATGAGCGGCCTTCTGTATATGTATGATGCACTGAAAATGGAGCCCGCTCTCATCGACTACCTGATGCAATACAGCATCGAGCAGGGTGAAGACAATATAAATTATATGAAAGATACAGCCCGCTACTGGGCGGAGCGCGGCATCCATACCGCAGATGACGCCAAGTCTTTCTTAAATAAAGAAAAGCGCAGCTCTGCCATGGAATCCCCGGCGGAGTTTGACGCGAAAGTAGCTAACATCATGTATCTGCTTGGCCGCAGCGGCAAGCCCGCTCCCATGGAGCTGCTGCTCATAAACAGGTGGCTGTGCACCTACGGCTTTGATATGGATATGATCGAAGAGGCATGCAACCGTGCTGTAGCAGCCGTCGATACCAACCGCCCCGCTTATGCCGAGGGCATCTTAAGCTCCTGGAATGAAAAGGGCATACGCAATATGGACCAGGTGCGCACTGCGGATGAGAATTTCCGTAATGCACGTTTTAATAAGAACTTTGCATCACGTCCCGCATCGTCCTGCTTAAGCCCCGCCCCTTCCGGCAGCGGCACCTTTTGCAATATAGAGCAGCAGGATTACGACTTTGACCATTTGAGCAGCATCCTGGTCAACAACGATTGAGTTAAGCAATGGCACTGACAAACAGCGAATATGAAAAGATAAAGCGCATATACGATGAGCGGAGGCTCTACAACGACCGCCTGCTCACACAGCGCCGTGAAGAGGTCTACGAAAAGCTCCCGGCATACAAGGCGTTGGAGGATAAGATCGCAGATATATCCATGGAATGCAGCCGCGCCCTTATACGCATGCCCGATGAGACTGAACGCAGGGCCTATATGGATAAGCTACATTCAGACATCCTTGACATGCGAATGGAAAAGAAGAAGCTTCTTGAGGCAAACGGTTATGCCAGGGATTATCTGGATCCAATCTACAGCTGCCCCAAATGCCGCGACACCGGTTTTATTGACGGTGAGAAATGCAGCTGTTTTAAGCAATTGGAGCTTGAGCCCCTCTACGATGCTTCGCGGATACGCGAGCTTCTGGAGCGGAACAACTTCTCACTCCTCTCCTATGATTACTATCAGGATGAGGATTTAAGGCGTTTTACGGAGGCGGTAAAGACCTGCCGGAAATTTATTTCGGAATTTGGTACGGATTGCCGCAACCTCATATTTTACGGTACTGTCGGCACGGGAAAGTCATTCCTTTCCTGCTGTGTTGCAAAAGAATTGCTTGACAGCGGCCGCTCAATAATATATTTTAGTGCGCAGCAGTTGTTCCAATCCATATCGACGCATTTCTATGATAAGGAGAAGGACGAGCTGAACAGCCTGTATGAACGTATATACGGCAGTGAGCTTCTGCTAATCGATGATCTGGGGACTGAAATGGTGAACGAGTTCACCCGTACCCAGCTCTTCACTATTTTAAACGAGCGCGCCCTGCGTGCCAATCCGGTGATCATATCAACAAACCTGGATCTGGATACCATCAGGCGCACCTATTCAGACCGCATATTCTCGCGTCTGGCAGATAACAGCCTTATCTGTCATCTGACGGGCCGGGATATAAGGATACAAAAAAAGATAGAACGGGAATATAACAATAAGGCAAATTAGGAAAGAGAGGTTCTTTACATGTCACCGATCAAAGATGAGCTACGCAACCTGGATACCATCCCCGTGGGAACTCTGGGTATCATACCCCTGGAGAGCTGCCGCGAGCTGGGCGAAAAGGTGGACTACTATCTGGTAAAATGGCGTACGGAGCGTGAAAATGAGCATGCGGATACTCTGGCGTTTACCGGATACAAGCGGGACAGCTACATACTGAAAGCGGAGGTTCCGCGTTTCGGTTCCGGTGAGGCCAAGGCGATCATGTTGGAATCGGTCCGCGGCCATGACCTCTATATAATGGTAGATGTCTGCAACTACAGCATGACCTACTCACACTTCGGCCGTACGGCGAGCATGTCTCCCGACGACCACTACCAGGACTTAAAGCGTGTCATCGCTGCCCTGGGTGGAAAGGCAAGACGTATCACCGTCATCATGCCCTTCCTTTATGAGAGCCGCCAGCATAAGCGCAGCGCGCGTGAATCACTTGACTGCGCTATCGCTCTTCAGGAGCTGGTGAGCATGGGCGTTGAGAACATCATCACCTTTGATGCTCACGACCCCCGCGTACAGAATGCTATTCCTTTGAGCGGTTTTGAGACCGTGCAGCCGGCATATCAGTTCGTAAAGGCTCTGTGCCGCAACGTAAAGGATCTGCAGATAGATTCACAGCACATGATGGTCATCAGCCCCGATGAAGGCGCGATGAGCCGTGCGATCTACATGGCCAACGTCATGGGCCTGGATGTAGGTATGTTCTACAAGCGCCGCGATTACTCAAAAGTAGTTAACGGCCGCAACCCCATCGTGGCACATGAGTTCCTGGGCCAGGATGTGGAAGGCAAGGACATGATCATCATCGATGATATGATAGCTTCCGGCGAGAGCATGCTGGAGGTTGCACGCGAACTTAAAAAGAGAAAGGCTGCGCGCATCTTCTGCTTCTCCACCTTCGGACTCTTCTCCGGCGGACTGGAGGCATTTGACAAGGCGTATGAGGCAGGCCTGATCGACCGCCTGCTCACCACCAACCTGATCTACCAGTCACCCGAGCTGCTTAAGCGCGAATGGTACATCAGCTGCGACCTGAGCAAATACATCGCGTATATCATCGATACACTTAATCACGATACTTCTATCAGCGATCTGTTAGATCCCAGTGAGAGGATCCAGAACCTGCTGACAAGGTATAAAAAGGAGCAGGCCGGGGAAGCCTGAAACAAAATCCCCTGTGAGTTCGAAACCATCCTCACATTAAACAAAACTAAGGAGAAAAAAATGAAAGAAAAGAAACGTACTACTTATCTGGTAGAGGCGGCTATCATAGCTGCCCTTTACGTAGTGCTCACCTGGATAGCCAACCTGGCCGGAATGGCCAGCGGAGTGATCCAGGTGCGTCTGTCGGAAGCTCTTACCATTCTTCCGCTGTTCACAAATGCCGCAGTTCCCGGGCTTACCGTGGGCTGCATACTTGCCAACATACTGACGGGCTGCGCCCCCTGGGACGTTGTATTCGGCAGTCTGGCTACGCTTATCGGTGCTGCCGGCACATACCTTATCGGCCGCTATGTAAAGAACCGAAGCGTAAAAGAATGGACGGCACCGCTGCCGCCCATCCTCTCAAATACACTTATAATACCGTGGGTACTGGCCCTGGTCTACGGCGCTACCGAAGGTATCCCCTTCCTTATGCTCACCGTAGGCATCGGCGAAGTCATCTCCGCCGGCATCCTGGGCCTACTGCTCTATATGGCTTTACGCCCGCACTCCAAACGGCTCTTCGCCGCCTAAGGTGCCAGGCACTTTGTACTTAAGTGCACAAGTACACCGTTAATCCCAGAGTTTTTCAGGATAAACTCCCTGCTCCTTTAATTTCTGAATGGACTCCATTACGAAAGGCTTGTCTTCCTTATATGTAACACCGAACCACTTATCTTCGGAAGACAGGACCTTAACGGAGGCCTTTTTCTCGTTGACCATGCGGCCAACCTCAATGGGGATAAAGCACTCGCTCTTGAGCGGGTTCTTCTCCATCTCTTCCTTAAAGAAACGGTCCATGGATTTCTCAAGCTCGCCGAATATCTCGGGCTGCAGGCCCCACATGTTCATGGAAACCAGCGTATTGATGTCTATGTCGGTCCAGCTGGCGCCGTCGTCCTGGGTGTAGCGTGCACCGGTGGCAGTCTTCTCTATCTTGGTCAGCTCCTCGATGTGAGTGAGGTATTCGTTATCGTCCATGCGGCAACAGCCTCTGGCCACGCTGCCGTGCTCAGTCAGGGTATTCTTTAACTGATAGCCCACCATGCAGAAAGGCATAAGACCGTCTGCAGATGCTACGGGGGTCTTGAGGAAGTTTACCAGCGTGGTATATGCGCTGACGCCGTAGTAATCGTCGGAATTGATGACTGCGAAGGGCTCCTTCACCACATCCTTGCAGCAGAGGATCGCGTGCGCGGTACCCCAGGGCTTAACACGGCCTTCGGGGATCTTCACCCAGTCCGGGATCGCATCCTGCTCCTGGAAGACATACTCTACTTCAGTCTTTTTTGCCACTGCATTGCCGATGCACTCCTTAAAGTCCTCCAGCATTGCTTTTTTGATAATGAACACTACCTTGCCGAAGCCTGCACGCAGTGCATCATAGATTGAAAAATCGATGATCTTGTGTCCCTGGTCATCTATGGGATCGATCTGCTTAAGTCCGCCGTAACGGCTGCCCATTCCGGCTGCAAGTAATACCAATGTAGGTTTTGTTGACATTTATTCTCCCCTCCATGTGAGTAGTATATTTCTATATATAATAGCATTATGGTGGGGGATGTCAACCATGGGGGGCCACAATGGTTGGTGCCAGGCACTTTGTACTTAAGTATAAAGTACCTGGCACCTGTGCGCTTTGTACAAAGTGCCTGACACCAAAAAATCACGCAAAAATCACATTTGCACCACTTGACGTAGTATTGAATACTATGTTATATTGTATGCGTATCGCAGTGGGGGATAACTACAATGAATAATAAGATAATAGAATTCGGAGCACAGGATATGTCGTATGAGATAATGACGGATTCTGCCAGCAACCTAACCCAGGACCTGCTGGATAAATACCGCATAAAAATGATAAGTTATATAAGCATGGTGGACGGAAAGGAATTCCCCTGCTACGATCCGTCGAGGGATGAAGCAGATGCAGGGCATGATTTCTACGAAGCGATGCGCGATGGCGCTGATACCCGGACCACATTGATCAACTCCGCACGCTTTATGGAATTCTTCGAGCCCGTATTACAGGAAGGCCGCGACATACTCTTCGTTTGCATGTCGAGCGGCCTCAGCGGCACGATCCAGGCGGCACGCATCGCCGCCACAGATCTTATGGAAGAATATGAAGGCAGACGCATCGTCTGCGTAGATTCACTCTCCGCTTCCCTGGGCGAAGGTCTGCTGGTCCTGAAGCTTTCGCGTCTGCGTGCGATGGGCGCAACCCTTGACGAGGCTGCAAAGTTTTATGAAAGAAAGAAGCTTAAGATGAACCACGTCTTCACCGTAGGCGACCTTAAATATCTGAAGAAAGGGGGACGCATCTCCGCTACGGAAGCATTCATCGGCAACCTCCTTTCCATCAAGCCTATCTTAAAGGCTAACGACGAAGGCAAGATCGTCATCCATGACAAAGTCCGCAGCCGCAGACGCGCGCTGGACTACCTTGTGGACATGACCAAGTCCCGAATCGTCAATCCTGCAACACAGATCATCGGCATCGCACACTGCGACGCCCCCATGGAGGCGGAATACATCGCCACCAGGTTCAAAAAAGAGCTGCCGGTCATGGACGTAATCGTACGTTACTATGACCTGTGTACCGGCTCCCACGTCGGCCCCGGAACCATCGCCATATTTTTTATGGGTGATAACCGCATGGAGCCCGTAGCAGACGTTCGTTTAGCATAGATATCTTCCTTAAAATTTGTGATAGTGTGAGCTGGAGTGCCAGGCACTTGTGCATTAAAGTACAAAGTGCCTGGCACCTTGGCTGTCATGTACAAAGTGCCTGGCACCAAAAAAGGGGGGATATAAAAAAGGACACCGCATTGGTGTCCCCTTTTATATCCTCCCTAATCAAGTTCCCTGCTACGCTCCAGCACCAGCGCGTTCGCGCGGGATATGTGGCGGAGCACTTCCTTGATCATTTGCTCACGGCGCGGTAACCTCCTGCAGCACAGCAGGGCCTCGCTCAAAGCTTCCGGCACATCGTAGAGTTCCAGAAAATCCCGCAGCTCACGTTTGTCACTGCTGCCGTTCTGATCCTCAAAGAACTCCGTTATCTCTAATGCTTCTTTATTGGAGAAGCCTTCCTCCAATAAAAGCTCATATACATCTTCCACAACCAGCAGCGGGTAGCGCTTAAACCACCTCTCGCGGTATACGCGGCCGCGTATGCCGTATTTCGCATGTAGCATGGTCACTGCATCACACATCTGCCAGAAGTTGCACGGCCTGAGTTCTTCCATGATGGAGCGTGCCCTGTCACTGCTCTGTATCTCCCACAGGTCCTCCCAGGAAAGCCGGCGGAAATCACGGGGATCCACCCCGTTTTCCTTTAAAAGTTCATTTATCCAGGTAGAATTTACACATAGAGCCATGTAGCCCTGTCCGAATCCCAGATCGCGGATAATGAAACGATATCCCCTGTTTCTCACAAAACTAACTCCCTCATTATGAAGCCCGGTCTAATATCAACATATGGTGTCCTGCCCACGACATGACCCACGCGTTTTATTATACACTATTTTTCTGAAAATGGTAGTCTTTTTTTCTATATTTTGTGTTTATTTTTTCTACGTTCCACATCCCCTTGAAAAAGCGGGTAAAATAAAGGGCTGCAGGATCACCGATGCCCGCAGCCCGCATTATTACTATATCTTGTGTCGTTTAAGTCCGTCAGCCGTTGTAACCGTTGGGGTTGTTCTTCTGCCAGTTCCAGCTATCCGCACACATTTCCCTGATACCGCGCTCTGCCTTCCAGCCCATCTCGCGGAATGCCTTGGAAGGATCGGAGTAATTCTCCGCAATATCGCCGGGGCGGCGGGGGCAGATCTTATAAGGTATCTCTACGCCTGAAGCCTCCTCAAAGTTCTTTACGATCTCCAGCACGCTGTAACCCTTGCCGGTACCCAGGTTGTAGACTGCCAGCCCGCACTTGTCCCTGATGCGCTCCAGTGCCTTAACGTGCCCCTTCGCCAGGTCTACCACATGAATGTAGTCACGCACACCCGTGCCGTCCGGCGTGGGATAATCGTCGCCGTATACATTAAGATAGGGGCGCTTGCCCACTGCCACCTGTGTGATATAGGGCAGGAGGTTCAGCGGAATGCCGTTGGGATCCTCACCGATCTTTCCCGAAGGATGCGCGCCGATGGGATTGAAATAGCGCAGCAGCACGATGTTCCACTCGGGATCCGCTTTCTGGATATCGGTAAAGATGGTCTCCTGCATGGACTTCGTGGAGCCGTAGGGGTTGGTGCACCACTTCTTCGGAGTATCCTCGGTGACAGGCACGCTGTCGGGATCACCGTAGACCGTGGATGACGATGAGAAGATCATGTTCTTCACACCGTGCTTTCTCATCACGTCCACCAGGATAAGGGTGCCGCTTATATTGTTTTCGTAGTATTCCCAGGGCTTCTCCGTGGATTCGCCAACGGCCTTTAAGCCTGCGAAATGGATGCAGCTGTCGATACTTTCCTTATTAAAGAGATCTTCGAGGCCATCCCTGTCCCTTATGTCCAGCTTGTAGAACTTCACGGGCTTGCCCGTTATCTCCTCTACACGCTTTAAAGATTTCTCTGTTGAATTGGCCAGATTATCAATGACTACGACGTCGTAGCCCGCCTCCTGCAGTTCCACCACGGTATGGCTTCCGATAAATCCGCTTCCTCCGGTTACTAAGATTGACATATTGTTCTCCTCTCTTATTTATAAGATCCTTCATTCACATATTCTCTGCCTGTACATCGCAAGGAATCTCCCCACGTTCGTGGGTCCCCCCTTGCGAATATCCTAAGGCATCTTTCCGGCTGCGCCGGGCCCCTCCTTAGGATCACATCTGATGTTTCACCACCTGATACTCATCCCCCGCCTTGAAATACGGGCACTCACTTGCGCCGCGGCTCAGCACGTGATATGCGTCGTCCTCGTCAAGCTCCATAATGCAGCCGTATTCATCGAACTCCTCATCGTATTCGTAATACATGCACTGCTCACAACTGCCCTTCATCATATCACTCCTTTTCGCGCATCCGGCACATACTGCCGCGTGTAGATCACCAGGCGGTCACCTGCCTTTAACTTAAGGTCGCCCTTGGGTATCGTCATCCTGCCGTCACGCTGAACGGCAACGATGAAACTCTGCCT
>JAFYCS010000103.1 GCA_017539565.1 Lachnospiraceae bacterium | reverse complement strand
TACGGTACCGTCCTGGGGTGCAACCTGAGGGATCTCCATCTTCATAGCTTCGATGATGAGAACTGCGTCACCCTTCTTTACTGCATCGCCAACATTCTTTTCGATCTTAAATACCTTACCTGCTGCACCGGCTTCGATCTTAACTGAACCTGCTCCGCCTGACTTAGCTGCGGGAGCAGCCTTGGGTGCTGCTTTGGGAGCAGCCTTGGGTGCTGCCTTGGGAGCTGCTGCTGCGCCTGCTCCTGCGCCGCCCTCTTCCACTGTTACATCATATACGTTGCCGTTAACGGTGATTGTATAATTCTTCATTTTTTAAATCCTCCTGATCTATTATCTTATTCTTCTGATACTTCTTACTACAAAACCATCTACTGATGCGGCACCTTCTGATGCAGCAATGGCTGCTGCGATAACTGCCACAAGCTCTGTATCATCCGTCTCATCTTCGGTATCATCTGCCTCTTCACGGGCAACGATGTTCTCGATAGCCTTTTCAACAGATTCCTTGTTCTGCTCTTCAGGCTTAGCCTTGAAAGCATCAACTATGGAAGGAACATATTTCAGCAACGAGATTATGATCGCAATGATAATGAGCATAAGGAATACGGTACCCATACCTATAGCGGTATTTACAGCCGCATTCTTCATTGATTCGTCAAGACCCAGCACTGTATTTACGGTGATCGATGTTACATGCAGGTTCTTGTCAAATATGAACTCTACGATACCGTCATGACCGCCGTTTGCTGCTTCAAGGGTTTTGAAGTGTGCTTCAGCTACAACACCGTCATCACTGACATCGTAAATGATATTCTCTGCCGCGATAAGCTCATCGGGTGTTGCCCCACTCATGACCTTTTCTGCCAGTTCATTATTCTTGATTTCATCAAGAGCATCGGCATAAGAATGAATACCCTTAAGTAATACGGGGAATTCTACCTTAAGACCGTACTGATTAAGATAAGAGGTCAGAGCGTCGATCTCATCGCTCATCATGTTATCGTATACTTCAATCTGGCTGGGTTCGTTAGCCGCGCTTACCATCAATGCACACATATAATTGATATCATAATCAAGCAAAGTGTGCGGATCATCGATAAGCGGCTTCTTTTCACCCGTGCCGCAGGCAGCCAGAGACAGGATGCATACGATCATGCTTAATAATAAACCGATCTTTTTCTTCATCGTTAATCCTCTCTTTCCTTACCGGGCCGCTTATGCAAAAAGCATTTCAAATGCGTAAACAAGATGCTTTCTTGTATCTGCGGGCTCGATAAGCTCATCCACATAACCTCTGGAAGCTGCGCTGGAAACATTGTTCTGCTTCTCGGCAAATTCCTTTGCCTGCTTCTCTATCTCTCCGCCGCTCTTTCCGTCGGCAAGGATCTTTCCTGCAAGCTTTGCATCCATGGGACCAACTTCTGCGCCGGGCCATGCATAGACCAGATCACAGCCTGTGCCCTTGGAGTTCATTACAGCATATGCGCTGCCGTATGCCTTACCAACGATAAGGTTTACTCTGGGAACATCGCACTCTGCAAATGCCTGAGCCAGGGTTGCTGCAGCCTTTGCCATATGACGCTCGCTGCACATTGTAGCTTCGAAGCCCTCAACATTTGTAATGGTAAGTACGGGAATCCCGAAGCTGTCGCAGAAATATACGAAATCAGCAGCCTTGTAAGCTCCCTTGTGGCTCATACGTCCTGAGAGCTTGACAGCCTTTCCGTCATCTCCGACTATCTCTGTTCGGTTGGCAACACAGCCTACCGTAAGTCCGTCAAGACGGATAAAACCGGTAACCATATCCTTTGCATATGCGCTGCCGCACTCAAGGAAATAGTTATCATCAGCTATATTGGAAAGTAAAATGGAGGTATCGCCCTTAGCACCCTCTATGTCGGGCAGCAGTCTGTTAAGATCGTCTGAAGAATCTGTAAGGGCTACATCATCATTGTTCTGGGGAAGCATTGCTACCAGCTCACGGATCTTTGCATTGATTGTATCTGCATCACCTGCGAAATCCGCATTGCCGCTCTCCTCTGTCTGGAACTTAGCTGCGGAAGTATCGTTCTTCTCAGCATAGTTGCCGTCTATAGCATTGGGAGAATTCACAAAAAGCTTTCCGTTCTTCTCTTCGATAAAGGTAAAGTCGGAAAGTGCACTCCATACTGCAAGGCCGCCGCCACAGTTACCGAATACGGCTGTGATCTGAGGCACAACGCCCTTTGCCATTGATTTCTTGAAATAAACCTCTCCCAAAGAATTGAGAGCGTCTGTTGACTCCGAAAGACGTACACCCGTAGAATCCATGATACCTATTACAGGGGTACCCGTCTTCATTGCCAGATCGTAGAGATTGCAGATCTTCTTAGCATGCATTTCTCCGATACTGCCGCCGAGAACCGATGCATCCTGGCTGTAAACATAAACCCTGTTGCCTTCGATAGTTCCGTAACCGCAAACAACACCGTCAGACGGTGCATCAGCGGGACTGGGATTAAAATCTGTAGCACGGGCCTTTACAGCGGAGCCGATCTCAACGAAACTCATGTCATCGAGCAGCGCTTCAATACGCTTTACGCTCAAGCCTGTTGAACCAGTCATTCCTCTTACCTCCGTTTTACTTTAAGTTGGTATATTTTTTGCCTGCGGACTGTTCCGCGGCACACTGCCGATTATTATATCACAAACTTTTTGAAAATCATAGAAAAATTTTAAACATCTACATTAACTTTCAGATCTTCCTCTGCTTCGGCTTCAGCCTGGGCTTTAAAGTCCTGCATCATCTCCGGACTCATTACCGGAAGATCCTGTATGCTGCGAACTCCGAAGCTGCGCAGGAACTGTTCTGTGGTACCGAAAAGCAGGGGCTTTCCGGGCGCATCAAGGCGTCCCACTTCCTCTATCAGATCATATTCAACCAGGCGGTTGATGGCATGGTCACAGCTCACTCCCCTTATACGTTCTATTTCCGCACGGGTCACAGGCTGCTTGTAAGCTATGATGGACAGGGTCTCTATCACGGTATCTGAAAGAGTCATGCGCTTGGGGCTCTTTGCCAGTTTGATCAGATATTCATAATATTCACCCTTTGTTCCCAGCTGAACCGCATCCTCAAGCTCTGTCAGGCAGATACCGCGGTCTGAAGCATCATATCTTTCTTTAAGGGTGTCAATGGCTGCGTGCAGTTCTTCATCATTAAGTTCAAGCACTTCAGAAAGACGCTCGAGCTTAACGGAATTCCCTGTAGCAAATAATATAGCCTCTATAGCCGCAGCAGGATCCGCAGGAGCATGGGAT
>JAFYCS010000102.1 GCA_017539565.1 Lachnospiraceae bacterium | reverse complement strand
TCGATACCGAAAAAACTTCCCTGTCATGATCCTTTGAACGATAACGATTCTCCAGTATCTCGTACTGCCCCACCACTCTCTGGGCATAAGTAATAAACTCCCTGCCCTCATCTGTCAGGGTGATACCTTTATTGGACCTGTCGAATATGATTATCCCCAGCTCTTCTTCCAGCTCGCGTATGCTGGAAGAAAGCGCCGGCTGAGATATAAATAATCTGGTCGACGCTTCGCGTATGGATGGTGCCGATGCTACCTCGAGCACATATTTCATCTGTAGAACATTCATATTTTCTCTCTATGACTGCTTATCAGTCTCCGACTTTTTTAATGTACAGTTCATAAGTGCCATCACCGTTATCTACCAGCTTAAGTACTTCATGTCCTTCTTCCTTTATGCTTCTGGGAACATTCTGTACGGGCTCCCCGTCATTTAAATGCACCTGAAGGATCTGACCATCGTCCAGTTCCTCAAGAGCCACCTTGGTCTTTACAAAAGTAACAGGGCAGTTGACGTCGGTGATATCTACTGTATCATCCACTTCGAAACCTAAATCTGCCATTTTATTCATCCTCCTTAATTATAAGTTCTTCTTTTCTTACAGTCTTTTCACCGTCTATGGTCTCAACATGAAATGCGTTGAGTACAGGATTACCTTCCTCCATCAGAGAAAGTATCAGATAGCTGGCTTTGGAATCATTTGCAAGGCGCTTATCCTCTTCCGAAGGCCTTGAGGGTGATTCCGGATGTGAATGCCAATTCCCCAGCGGTTTAAGACCGTTTTCACGCATTTCCTTGATCGTTTTAAGCTGATCCTTGGGATCGATCGTGAAGTGTTCATTAGTATGATCGATATTTGTCAGTATATAGACCTTCTGTATATCGCGGCTGCCGTCCTCATTATCGGTACCGGCGATAAGACCGCATGCCTCTTCCGGCGCTACAGAAATAGCGTGCTCGTATATGCTGTTGAAATCTGATCTCTTTATCGTAATCTTCATAAATTTATTCTCCATCCATAAGACAGGTGGTGGTCCACCCGCCTTATTTATTTACTTGCAGCACACGGATTGCTCCGCATCTTCGATGCTCCCACAATCCTACATCTTCATATCGCACGCTACCTGCTCGTAGTCGATAAGCTCGGTGATGGTGGGTTCATCGGAGCATACTGCGCAGCCCTTGCCACGGGGCGGCAGCTTGATCTTGTGGAATTCCATCTTAAGTGCATCGTAGGTGAGCAGATATCCAACCAGAAGATCGCCTACACCTGTAATGTACTTAACTGCCTCCATTGCCTGAAGCGATCCGATAACACCGCCCATAGCGCCGATAACGCCGGCCTGCTTACAGGTAGGTACGGCATCCTTCGGGGGCGGATTCTTAAAGATACAGCGATAGCAGGGACCTTCCCCGGGGATTATCGTTGTAAGCTGTCCTTTGAATCTGATTATTCCCGCATGGCTTAAAGGTTTCTTTGCCATTACGCAGGCATCATTGATCAGAAACTTTGCCGGGAAGTTATCGGTTCCGTCAAGAATGAAATCATAATCCTTGATAAGATTCATGATATTCGATGCGCTTACAAAGTCATAATAAGTGTTCACCGTAACATCCGGATTTATCGCGCGCATGGTCTCTGCTGCGGATTCAACTTTTTTCTTTCCGATATCATTTGTGGTATGGATGACCTGTCTCTGCAGATTAGAGAGATCAACTACATCCGCATCTGCGATACCGATAGTACCTACTCCTGCTGCAGCCAGATAAAGCGCTGCAGGCGCGCCCAGTCCGCCGGCGCCTATGATAAGTACCTTTGCATTAAGGAGTTTCTTTTGGCCTTTTGCGCCTATCTCCTTAAGTATGATATGTCTGGAATATCTTTCCAGCTGTTCATTGGTAAAAGCCATTATCTGCCTCCTCCCATGAAATATAAGAACTCTACCTCATCGCCTTCTTTTAATACGGTTGATTCGAAAGTACCGGACTCCAGAAACTCCTCATTGATGGAAACCGTTACATACTGCGGTGTTTCAACCTTTTCCTGCTCGATAAGCGCAGCGACAGTAAGTCCGTCTGCCACTTCCTTCTTTTCTCCTGCAACTGTGATCTTCATTTATTTGCTCCTTTCTTTTTAAATAACGTAGTACCACTCTTCAGACTGACCTACTTCTTCGGTATGTCGGTTCTTACCATTGGTCCTGTATTCCATTTCCAGATTCTTCATGCTGACTATGGTATTAGCATCTATAGATCTGGTAATAAATGTATTACCGCCTATGACTGTGTTTTCTCCGATCACCGTATCGCCGCCCAATATGGATGCCCCGGCATATATCGTTACATTGTCACAGATGGTAGGGTGTCTCTTCTTTCCTGAAAGCTTCTGTCCTCCTCTGGTTGAAAGAGCTCCCAGCGTTACACCCTGGTATATCTTTACATTCTTTCCGATCACGGTGGTCTCGCCTATTACGATGCCTGTTCCATGATCTATAAAGAAATATTTGTCTATCTCTGCTCCCGGATGTATATCTATGCCTGTTTCCGAATGCGCATACTCTGTCATAAGTCTGGGAAGTACCGGGATCTGCAGCTTATAGAGTTCATGCGCTATACGATATACAGTTATCGCTACCAGCCCGGGATACGCCAGTATTATCTCTTCCAGACAGCCTGCAGCCGGATCTCCGTCAAATGCTGCCAGCAGATCCGATTCAATATACTCCCTTACTACAGGTATCCTTTCAAAAAATACTTTACATACACGGTAGCTTTCTTCCTCGCGATCCTTTGCAGTCATAGTTCCTCTTTTGGTACAGAAATCCAGAGCAAGGGTCACCTGTTTGTTCAGGTGATAGAATATATCTTCTACCGTTACTGCGAAGGTGTTTTTCGGGTTATATATCTTTACGCTCCTGTCTCTGTAGTACCCCGGATATATTACGCGGAAAAGATTATTCACAAGTTCCCTAACTTCCGCTTTATCAGGTTTGTTATAAATGCTTACAGCATCTATATTTTTATTCCCGTCCAGATCTGCATATACTTTACGGACTATACTGTCTATTTCATCCTCTTTGATTATATTTCCCATATCCGATCAACCTCTTTTTGTTTCGCTATGACCGTCCCCGGTCTCATATAACAAGCAAAATCTTTAGGTCGTATGTGTGAATTGCTATTTTATGTGACTACCCTGTCATTCTGTGTGGAGCAAAGTTCTTTCAAGATCCCCAAGTAGGAAAGTTCGGAAATTGTTAGTCCCCCTCCCTGACAGTCGGCGGACAGTGGTACGAAAATCGTAGATTTTCTGCCTCACTTTTTCGCTTCTCTCAGGATGACAGGGTTAAACAAGTCACATGGTTTTATGCAAATGTCTTTAATACCTTAACCATCGCGTCGATATCATCAGGTGAATTATAAAGTGCAAGTGTAGGTCTTACGGAGCCTTCGTATCCGAAGTGCCTCAGTACCGGCTGTGCACAATGATGGCCTGTACGTACGGCTATACCATATGCATCAAGTCTCTTACCTACTTCATCATCGGCATATCCGTCCAGTTTAAAGGACAGTACCGATGCTTTGTTAAGCGCTGTGCCGATAAGGTGAAGTCCCTTTACGGTCTTCATTTCCTTCATCGCATACTGCAGCAGTTCATGTTCCCAGCGGTATACGCAGGGCATGCCTATCTCCGAAAGATATGTAAGCGCTGCTCCCAGTCCAACAGCATCAGCTATGCTTCCCGTACCGGCTTCAAACTTGTTCGGAATTGGATTATATATGGTGCGCTCAAAGGTAACATCGGCGATCATGTTTCCGCCGCCGTGGTAAGGCTTTGCTGCCTCCAGCAGTTCCTTCTTTCCATACACCACACCTATACCTGTAGGTGCAAATACTTTGTGTCCGGAGAATACAAAGAAGTCGGCATCAAGCGCAGATACGTTTACCGGTATATGCGCAACAGACTGTGCGCCGTCTATCAGTATGCGTACTCCGTGTCTGTGTGCGATGGCGATCAGCTCCTCGATGGGAGTTACCGTACCGAGCACATTTGATACATGTGTCACGGAAACAAACTTTGTCCTCTTTGTAAAAAGCTTCTCATACTCATGCAGTAAAAGCTGTCCGCTCTCATCACAGGGGATGACCTTTATTATGGCTCCCGTTTCCTGGGCAACCAGCTGCCAGGGCACGATGTTTGCATGATGCTCTAAGATAGATACGATGATCTCATCTCCGGGCTGAAGCTGCGGTTTAACATAAGCATTTGCAACCAGGTTGATAGCCTCTGTCGTGCCTCTTACGAACACTATCTCCTCAGATGAAGGCGCGCCGATGAAATCCCTTACGATATCCCTTGCGCCTTCATATGCATCGGTACTTCTGGCTGCAAGAGTATGGGCTCCTCTGTGCACGTTGGAGTTTTCATGCTCGTAATAATATGACAGACGGTCTATAACTGCCTGCGGGCGCTGTGTAGTAGCGCCGTTATCAAGCCATACCAGCTTATTCCCGTTTATCTTTTCGTTAAGGATAGGGAAGTCACTGCGTATCTGCGCCAGGGTCTTCGATCCTATGCGTATCGATTCATCCCTGGTGGTATAAGGCTTATCATCTGCCGTAGCTTTGGGAGTGCTGTCGCCACCAAGCGATGTAGGCGCATCGATCTTTCTGCCGTTTTCCTGCGCCTGCGTCTGAGATAACACAACAGGCGCATATCCTCTGCTGCTTGAATTATCTACTGCCGGTACATCCGATCTGCCTGCTGAAAATCCCGCTTCCGGTGCGCTTGCTTCTTCTACGCTCTTAAAATACGGATCCGTCGTATCCCCGCCATATGCAAAGGGATGCTCCCAGTCAAACTCCGGTATATCTTTTCCGGGCATACTGCTGCCGATATTCTGCGTAGTACCGGGATCGGATAAGCCATAAGCCGATGAAGCTTCTTCTAAGGGTACAGCCGAGCCATATCCGTTTGACAGATCAGCTGCCGGGATGCCATATCCACCGGGTATATCTGCTGCCGGCGCAATGCCGTATCCTGACGTTATATCCGTAGCCGGGATGCCGTAACCGCCGGGTACATCAGCAGCAGGCGCGCTGCCGTATCCCTGAAGGGGATCGGCTGCGTTTACCTCGGGTACTGCCGGAACGGAAGCTCCTTCCGGAGTAAAACCGTATACATTTTCAGTCAGATCGGGAAACCATGCATTAGCCAGCGCATCAAGCTCTGCTGCAGAGGGAACTCCTGCCAACTGCTCAATCGTAGTCATAATACTCACCTACCTCTACATCCTCAAGAACTGCAATAGCGTCATCTGCAAGAATAGCTGCCGAGCAGTATAAAGATAAAAGATAAGATGCTACTCCCTTATCGTCGATACCTCTGAATCTTACGGAAAGGCCTCTTGAATGCTCATTCTTAAGACCTGCCTGGAACAGACCTATAACACCTCTCTTTGCCTCACCGGTACGTATGAGCAGGATGTTTGTCTTACCGTTCTGGGACTTGGGATTCTTAAGTCCGTCTACTAAAAGCTTATCGGTGGGAACGATGGGGATACCTCTCCAGGTAAGGAAATTTCCGCCTGCGATATTTACAACTACAGGGGGAACGCCTCTCTTTGTGCACTCTCTTTCAAATGCAGCTATCGCACGGGGATGTGCAAGGAAGAATGAGGGCTCCTTCCATACCTTGGTGATAAGCTCATCCAGATCATCAGGGGTAGGTGCACCGTTTCTGGTCTGTATCCTCTGTGAATCTGCTACATTCTTAAGCAGACCGTAATCATCATTATTGATAAGCTGGCTCTCCTGACGCTCTCTTAATGATTCGATAGCCAGTCCGAGCTGCTCCTGAACCTGATCGTAGGGAGCGCTGTATACATCTTCAATAGCGGTGTTTACGTTGATGATGGTTGAGATGTTGTTTAATACATACTCACGGGGCTCGGTCTCGTACTGAACGAAACCGTCGGGTATGATATCACTCTTCTTTGTCTGGCTGCAGAGTACATCAAGGGGAGTCTCACCCTCTACTACCTTGTTTACTCTGAACAGACCTGTTTCAAGTCCTTTAAACTCAAGAAATTTAGTAAGCCACTTGGGAGTCAGTGCCCCGTACTGGGGTTTTGTCTTTGTGACATTGGCCAGATTATAGGCCGCCTTTGCACCTAATGCATTGATGCCATCTGTCTTTTCTACATCTTTTGCCATTTTAAATTCCTCCTGGAAAATGTATTTATAAAGCCGCTATGGCTTTATTTCCTATGATTACAGCCATGCCCCTTCGTGTGAGAACATGATGTCCTTCATGGCATCTATACCGCCCTTTAAGTTATACATAGGGCCCTTGTATCCTGCTTCCCGCAAGGTATTGATAGCCAGTATGCTCCTCATACCCTGTTTGCAGATAAATACCGTATCCTGTTCAGGATCGAGCTCGTTCATCCTTCTTGCAAGCTGGCCGATAGGTATCACTATAGCATTCGGGAATCTCTGTATAGCTCTCTCGTGAGGCTCGCGTACATCCACGATAGTCATCGGATCTTCGTTTTCTATCCTCTTTGCCAGCTCTTCGGGTGTGAAGCCTTCGATAGGTATCTCCTCCTCAGGCTGCTTTAAGCCGCAGAAATCTTCGTAATCGAAATCCTGCACTCCCTTGATGGAAGGATGGGCTCCGCAAAGCGGACATTCCTTTTCTTTCTCAAGTTCCAGTATCTTAAATCGCAGATACAGACTGTCTACACTCAGTATCTTTCCTGAAAGATGATCACCTATGCCTATGATAAGCTTCAGTGCTTCGTTAGCCTGTATGCTTCCTATTATCCCGGGAAGCGGGCTGATGGCTCCTCCTTCCGCACAGGTAGGCACCAGTCCTGCCGGAGGAGGCGCGGGAAATGCACATCTATAGCAGGGTCCGCCGTTATAATTAAAGATAGTGACCTGTCCTTCAAACTGATATATCGCGCCAAATACCACAGGTATATCGCACAAAAAAGCCGCATCATTTATAAGATATCTGGCTTTGTAATTATCGGTGCAGTCTATCACCAGATCGTATCCGTCTATGATATCTACAATGTTCTCTGCCTCAAGCTTTGTATTTTCAGCCTCGAAATTGATCCCTCTGTTTATGTTTCTTACTATATCTTTTGCCGATGCCACCTTGGGCCTGTTAAGATCTCTTGATGTATGGATCACCTGGCTCTGCAGATTCTCAAGAGAAACGTCATCAAAGTCCACTACCTTTATGGTACCCACGCCTGCTGCTGCAAGGTACTGTATGACCGCCGATCCCAAAGCGCCTGCGCCGGCTATCACCACTCTGGCAGCCTTGATACGTTTCTGTCCTTTAACACCTATATCACGGAGCATTAAGTGTCTTCCGAAACGTTCTACTTCCTTATCATCAAAGGAAACGGCCTTTCTTCTTTCATCGGGAATGATACTGTCATTCTCCGGAGCTCCTCCCGCTATGGCCGGAAGCAGCAATACTTCAGAATCAGCGGATAATGCCGTGTCCCATTTATCTTCGGATGATCTGTTATCATCTCCTACATAGATGCGGATAAAGCTTCTTAACTTTCCGTTCTCATCAAACAAAACTTTTTCAGATTCGGGATATTCATCCTTAAGCCAGTTAAGGATCTCCCTTATGCTGGCAGCTGCCGTCTCAAGATTTGCATTCTTTCCGAAGAAATTACGCAGCGTTGCCGATACATAAACCTTCAATTTAAATTGCCTCCTTAGCTATTTCTGCTTCCGTTACTTTCTCATCGGGAGTTTTACGGTGATATGCCCTTATCTCCCTGACCTTACCCAGTGATACCGATACAATGATATAGAGCATTTCCGGTATCATATATTCCTCGTCCGCCTTTGACATGACCGCTCTTTTGTCCGGATGTGAATGATAAAAACCTATGACATCCATTCCTTCCTTTTGAGCTGCACATTCTTCCTTATAGACAGTCAGCGGATCTATCTTAAAATATGTACTTCCGTTTTCACCGGCAACCATATTCTCAACAGGCTTTATCTTTTCTATCCTGTCAGCCCTGCCCAGCAACAGCCCGCAGCCTTCTTCCGGATAGGCCTGCATGATATGTTTAGCCAGCGAACGTTCCGAATCATTACAAAACAAATACTTCCGTATCATCTATTCTTCAATTTCGGCATTCCTTATAGCTTCGGTAAAATCCTTTATCAGATCTTCGGGATCTTCGATACCCACGCTCACTCTGATAGTATCTTCGTATACCCCTGCCGCTTCCATCTCCTCCAAACCGGTATGTACATACAGGGTTGATGCAGGATGTATGACCAGCGTACGGATATCACCTATATTGCTGGCTATCAGCGAATATTTAAGGGAATTGATGATCTTAAAAGCCTTTTCCTTACTTCCGGCTCTGAAATTAAGTATCCCGCCGCCGTAACCGTTAAGCTCCTTTTCTACATAAGCGTGATAAGGATGATCCTTAAGCGTAAGATAGTTGACCTTTATACCGGGAAGTTCTGCCAATGCATTTGCCAGTTTATCTGCATTACTGCAGATCCTTTCCATCCTAAGGCCCAGAGTATCAAGACCTATATAGCTTAAAAAAGCATTTACCGGGGCCATGCATCCGCCCAGGTTTTCCCACAGATCAGTGCGTAACCTTAACAGGAATGCCATTTTCCCATACTTCCTGAATTCCGTGAGCGTTCTGTATTTTTCAAAGTCCCAGTTAAATCTGCCTCCGTATACGATCATGCCGCCGATGGCATTACCGCCTCCGTTTATGTACTTTGAAGTAGAATGTACAACTATATCCGCCCCCATCGATAAGGGTCTGGCCAGATAAGGAGTAGCTGTTGTGGAATCTACTATAAGCGGTATCCCTGCGTTATGTGCAGCCTCTGCCGCGCCCGCAACATCCATCACCGTAAGGGACGGATTGCTTATAAGCTCCCCGAATACTGCCCTTGTCTTCCCAGTCAAAAGCTTTTCGACATTCTCACGGTTTATGACATCCGCAAAAACCGTATGTATCCCAAGCTTTTCCAGATCATGAAAAAGATTTATACTGCCTCCGTATAAGCCTTTTCCGGCTATGATCTCGTCTCCGCTTTCGCATAATGCCAGCAGGGCGCAGGATATCGCTGACATCCCGCTGCTGCATGAGATCGCACCGGCACCGCCTTCCAGCTCATTTATCCTCTGTTCAAAAGCTGCAAGCGTGGGGTTTCCTATACGTGTATACGCATATCCCATACTCTTATGAGCAAAGACTTTTTCAAGCTCCTCCATGTTTTCATAAGCATAAGCAGTAACCTGCGAGACCGGAGGCAGGATCTCTCTCTGGGAGTATCCTGACGATGTTTTTCCATGAAGGAGTCCCGTATTAAACCCTGACTTTTCCATCTTCTTAAAGCTCCTCAGATAACATAATTATCCCAGCCACCGGCAAAACTATTGCGGCACTGTCCTGCAAAATCACTCAGATTCATTTCGCTCGTATATTGATTAAGGTTCTGGTTGATCTCTTTCCAGAAGCAGTTCTTGATGACCGAACGCAGTCCGCCGTTTCCCTTATCGTCATCCATGTCTGCCAGAATCGTATTATCAAGGGCATTCAGCACTTCCCGCATGCTTATCTTTTCAGCAGGCTTTGCAAGAGCATATCCGCCCCTTATACCTTTCTGGGCTACGATAAAACCTGCCTGACGTAAAAGCAGCAGGATCTGCTCCAGATATTTATGTGAAATATTTTCCCTCTGCGCTATATCCGGTGCGGAAACAGCAGTACCGTTCTCTCCGTATAACACGATATCGGTCAGCGCGATCAGTCCGTATTCAACTCTTGTAGATACTTTCATCTGTACTCCTCTCCGGTCTTTGGCTTAATATATATATCATAATTTACCTACTATGTCTATAGGTTTAATAATATTTTTTATGGCTGCCATTGGCAGCCATAAAAAACATCACGTATCAGTTATCAGTTAATTATCATCACTCAGTAAACAGCGCTGTTGAATAGTATCTGTCGCCGCTGTCGGGAAGAAGTGCAACAATCACCTTGCCTTCATTCTCGGGTTTCTTAGCATACTCGATCGCTGCAAAGAGTGCAGCACCGGAGGAAATGCCTACGGAAATACCTTCGGTCTTTGCCAGAAGCTTTGCTGTAGCGAAAGCATCCTCATTGGCTGCCTTGAAGATCTCATCATATACCTTTGTATTCAGGACTTCAGGTACAAATCCGGCACCTATACCCTGGATCTTATGTGCGCCTGCTTTGCCTTCGGACAGAACGGGGGAGTCGGCGGGTTCGAGGGCAACGATCTTCACATCAGGATTCTGTTCCTTTAAGTATTCACCGGTTCCGGTAACAGTACCGCCGGTACCTACACCTGCAATGAACACATCAACCTTACCGTCGGTATCCTTCCAGATCTCCGGACCGGTGGTTGCTTTGTGGATCGCGGGATTGGCGGGATTCACAAACTGTCCGGGGATAAAGGAGTTAGGGATTTCTTTTGCAAGCTCTTCAGCCTTTGCGATAGCACCCTTCATACCCTTTGAACCTTCGGTCAGCACTATCTCTGCACCATATGCCTTAAGGATACTCCTGCGCTCAACGCTCATGGTCTCAGGCATGGTAAGGATGATCCTGTAGCCCTTTGCTGCGGAAATCGCTGCCAGACCTATACCGGTATTACCGGAGGTAGGCTCGATGATAACTGAGCCTTCCTTTAAGATACCCTTTTCCTCAGCATCCTCTATCATTGCCTTGGCGATCCTGTCTTTTACGCTTCCGGCGGGATTGAAGTACTCAAGCTTAACAAGCACTGTAGCCTTAAGGCCCAGCTCTTTCTCAATATTGGTAACCTCTACAAGAGGGGTATTTCCTACAAGTCCTAATGTGCCTTTATAGATGTTGCTCATTTTTGTTTCCTCCTTAAGTCTTATATGACAATCTTATAGTTTACACTGCTGCGAAACCTTTTTCAAGGTCTGCGATGATATCATCGATATGCTCTGTTCCTATGGACAGACGGATGGTATTTCTTCCGATACCCTGATCTGCCAGCTCCTCATCATTAAGCTGTGAGTGAGTGGTTGATGCGGGATGGATAACCAGGCTCTTAACATCTGCAACGTTTGCAAGGAGTGAGAAGATGCTTAAGTTGTCAATGAACTTCCATGCTTCTTCCTGGCCGCCCTTGATATTGAAGGTGAAGATCGAAGCTCCGCCGTTGGGGAAGTACTTCTGATAAAGTGCATGATCGGGATGATCTGCCAGTGCAGGATGATTTACCTTCTCTACCTTAGGATGCTTGCTTAAGAAATCTACAACCTTCTTTGTATTCTCTGCATGACGCTCAAGTCTGAGTGACAGAGTCTCAACACCCTGAAGAAGAAGGAATGCGCTGAAAGGTGAAATGGTAGCACCGGTATCACGCAGAAGGATAGCTCTTATAAAGGTAACAAAAGCTGCGGGTCCTACTGCATCATAGAAGGATATACCGTGATAGCTGGGATTGGGAGCAGCGATGTTGGGATACTTGCCGCTTGCCTTCCAGTCGAACTTGCCGGACTCAACGATAATACCGCCAAGAGTGGTTCCGTGTCCGCCGATGAACTTGGTTGCGGAGTGTACCACGATATCTGCACCATGCTCAAAAGGTCTGAACAGATAAGGAGTACCGAAGGTATTATCTACTACCAGGGGAAGTCCGTGCTTATGAGCTATTTCTGCGATAGCATCTACATCGGGGATATCACTGTTGGGATTTCCAAGAGTCTCCAGATAGATAGCTCTGGTATCTTCCTTTATAGCACCCTCAAGCTCTGCAAGGTTATGTGCATCCACGAAAGTGGTGTTGATGCCGTACTGGGGAAGGGTGTGAGCCAGCAGATTGTAGCTGCCGCCGTAGATGGTCTTCTGTGCTACGATGTGGCCGCCGTTTGCTGCCAGAGCCTGGATCGTATAGGTGATGGCTGCTGCGCCGGATGCAAGTGCCAGTGCTGCGCTTCCACCTTCAAGTGCTGCCAGTCTCTTCTCAAGTACATCCTGGGTTGAGTTGGTAAGTCTTCCGTAGATGTTACCTGCATCTGCCAGGCCGAAACGGTCTGCTGCATGCTTGCTGTTGTGGAATACATAAGAAGTTGTCTGATAGATAGGCACTGCCCTGGCATCTGTTGCGGAATCAGCCTGCTCCTGTCCTACATGTAACTGTAATGTTTCAAATCTATACTCGCTCATTTTTTATATCTCCTTTTTTATTATTTTTATTTTTTTATATAATTGGGGGGTAAATGTATTCGGTTTTTGGTATAAAAAAACCGGGGCTTCTTCTTTGGCTCCCGGACTACTGGTCTTTGTACTTGGCATCAACATCGTGATCTGTCAGAGCGGACGAATATACGTCCATGTGCTCCGGCCATCGTACCAGCCCGGGAGTGACGCATTCGGCAACAACACATTATGCTGTTATTAAGCTCTGTTCTAAACATCTTTATCTCCTTTGATCTTTCCGCATTCCTCAGCGGATGGTTGAATCTTAACACGATTAACCCACTATGTCAATAGGTTTTTAAATATTTTTTCTGTTTTTTCTCAAAACCCCTGTATTTATTGGATTTGCATTGGGTTTGCACTTGATTTACCTACTTATCACTAGTATAATTATCTTTGTCTCATGGATGTTACAGTGCGAAAAGGAGGTAAAACATGATCTCAACTAAAGGCCGTTACGCAATACGTGTTATGCTCGATATCGCCCAGAATGATGATGGCAGCTACATCCCTTTAAAAGATATAGCAGAGCGCCAGGATCTTTCAAAAAAATATCTGGAGATAATAGCAAAGGAACTGGTGGCCGGAGGGCTCCTGATCGGTGCCAGCGGAAAAGGCGGCGGCTACAGATTAAGCCGCACCCCTGATAAATATACAATATTGGAGATACTGGAACTTATGGAGGGTACCCTTTCTCCCGTGGTTTGTCTTGCTGATAAAAAATACAAGTGTAACAGAAGGAAAAAATGCGAGACTCTTCCCATGTGGCAGGAATTTGACAATCTGGTACATGATTTCTTCAACAGAAAAAAGCTGAGTGACCTGCTCTGATACGGAGGTATTTTATGGTCCTGGGTATACTGGCACACGTAGATGCCGGCAAAACAACTATGACAGAGGCGCTTTTATATAAGAGCGGCTTTCTTCGCCAGGCAGGACGCGTGGACTCCGGCAACAGCTTTCTGGACAACAATCCCCAGGAACGTGAAAGAGGTATAACTATCCTCTCCAAACAGGCAGAACTGTCCTTTGGTGAGCTGAACATCACGCTTCTTGATACCCCCGGACATGTGGATTTTTCCGCCGAAGCCGAAAGCGTATTACAGGTACTGGATTACTGCATATTGGTCATCAGTGCCGCCGACGGCGTAAAAGGACACACTCTTACTCTTTGGTCCCTTCTTGAACAGTACGATATCCCCTGTTTTATATTCGTAAATAAAATGGACCAGCCCGGCACCGATAAAGACGCCGTTCTTTCATTGATAAAGGATAAGCTTTCCGATAGCTGTCTTGATTTCAGCAATATGGATGATGAGCTGCGCGAGAGCATTGCTACTCTCGATGAGGAGCTGATGGAGGTCTATCTGGAAGATCCTTCTTCTGTCGACAGCGCTCACATTGCACCTCTTATCGCACAGCGCAGGCTGTTCCCCTGCCTGTTCGGCTCTGCACTTAAGTTTGAAGGCATAGATGAACTGATAGAGATACTTAAAACTTACACCCTGCAGCCGTCTTACGGTGATGATTTCAGTGCACGCGTATTTAAGATAAGCCGCGATGCAAGAGGCGAGCGGCTTACCCATATGAAAATACTGGGTGGTGAGCTAAAGGTCAAAGATCTGTTAAACGAAGAAAAGATAAACCAGATACGTGTTTATTCCGGAGATAGATTTGAAAGCAGGACTTCCGTATCCGCAGGCTGCATATGTACCGTAACGGGACTTAACGAAAGCCGCATGGGCTGCGGTTACGGGGCTTTGTCCGACAGTTCCGCGCTGCTGCTGGAGCCTGTTCTGGGGTACAGCGTCTATGCAACCGATAATACAGACTCATCCACCCTGCTCAAATGCCTTCGTACCATTGAGGAAGAAGACCCCCAGCTGAACATCAGCTTTAATGAAGAGCATAAGGAGATCATGGCCCAGGTAATGGGCGAAGTACAGCTCCAGGTATTAAAGCGCAATATGCAGGACCGCTTCAATGTATCGATAGAATTCGGAGAAGGACGTGTAGTTTATAAAGAGACCATTGATACTGCTGTTGAAGGCGTGGGACACTTCGAACCGCTGCGTCATTATGCGGAGGTACATCTCCTTCTTCAGCCCGCTGAAAGAGGCAGTGGCCTTCACTTTGACTCTGTCTGCAGTGAGGACATCCTGGCTAAGAACTGGCAGCGTCTTATAATCACCCATCTTAAAGAAAAGATCCATCGGGGTGTGCTGACGGGCTCTCCGCTTACGGATGTAAAGATAAGCATACTCACCGGACGCGCTCATCCTAAGCATACAGAAGGCGGTGATTTCCGTCAGGCTACCTACCGTGCCGTCAGGCATGGCCTTATGTATGCACAGAGCGTACTTTTAGAGCCCTGGTATTTCTTCCGTATAGACCTGCCTGCCATAAACGTAGGCCGTGCGATGACCGATATCGATGCTATGTCAGGCGTTATGGATGCACCGGTGACCGAAGGCGACCGTTCATATCTTACCGGACGCGCACCCGTCGCCTGCATCAGAAACTATGCAAAAGACCTGGCTGCCTATACCGCAGGAAACGGCAGCATATCCTTAAGCCTGGCCGGATACGACATATGCCATAATGCCACAGAGATAATAGAACGTAAAGCATATTCTCCTGAAGCCGATCTAAGGAATACTCCCGATTCTGTCTTCTGCGCACACGGTGCGGGTTTTGTGGTTCCCTGGAATCAGGTATATGATCACATGCATGTTGAAAGCCCGCTTGCACAGCCTGTTTCCGATGATGAAGCGGAAATACCGGAAAAAACCGCATCCTTTAATGACGGACCGTCCCTTGGTACCGAAGAAGTCGATGCGATCTTAAACAAAACTTTTTATTCCAACAGTAACAGCAATATAAAAAGCGCTGCCGAAAAAAGAAAAGGTGTCGGTAAACAGCATACTCCCAAGCCCTTTGAAGAAGATAAATATGATGATTATCAGTACAGACCGGTAGAAAAGAAAACTCCTTTTCTGCTGGTAGACGGATACAATATGATATTCGCGTGGAGTGAATTAAAGAGCCTTGCCGGAGACAATCTGGACAGCGCACGTGATAAGCTGATCGATCTGTTATCCAATTATCAGGGTTTTAAAGGCTGTGAGCTGATGATAGTTTTCGATGCCTACAGAGTGAAAGGACACGGTCATATGATGCACTACCCCGTTGACCTTCAGGTTATCTATACTGCCGAGAACGAAACAGCCGACCAGTTTATAGAACGCTTCACTGCTAAGAACAATAAGAAATACGATATTACCGTTGCCACATCAGACCGCCTGGAACAGAATATCATCTGGGGC
>JAFYCS010000101.1 GCA_017539565.1 Lachnospiraceae bacterium | reverse complement strand
GGTCTATCTGCTGTCCATCCTGGGAGCATTCGCTGTCTTTTTATTTTACCTGTTTTACAATAGGGGAGCGCAAGGTGTTGTCAGACAGGAGGCGTCCAGATCCATGAACGTTCTGGGACTCCTCCTTATGACAGCCCTGGGGGCGGAGTATCTTATATACGGGGAATCCGGTATAGTTCTCTTTGCGCTTACCATGCTGTGGATATTCCTGTATATCTGCGGAACGTCTTATGCCTTTTCGGCGATGATATCATTTGGCTTAAGCATGTATGCCCTGTGCGGTGTATACCGGGCGTATGTCTTTTTCGGCGGCAGCAGGGATGCGGGGCTTGGTGAGCTTACAGTAGTGTCGCTTTTGATCACCGGACTTATACTGGCAGCGTCACATAAGAGTAAAAAAGACCTTTTCCTGCCGCTGATCCCCTTTATCCAGCTTCTGATACCCCTTACTTTACTGGTATTTCTGGCCTCTTCCTATCAATACGGGGAGGAGCTCATAAAGGTTGAGATGCCAAAGCGTATCAGTCTTCCGGTATGGGCAGTCCTGATATTCTTCATTGTACTTGCGGTACTTAAGATCAAAAAGAGCCGGGAAAAAGGTGCAGGTGCGGACGAACTGATATCCTTCGGTACACTCTGCTGCATAATGAACTTTAACGGTTATTCGGGCTGCGGACAGATGGTCTCCCCGGATCTTCATCATCCTTTTGAGAACATCATCGCGTTTTCACAGATATTTGAACTGGGTCAGAAACCCTTTTCAGAATACATTCCGGTGTCCGGTCTTTATTCGGTGATACAGGGAGCTTTCCTGGCTGTTTTCGGAAAGGGCTATTACGCATACTATAACGTTACGGAAAACATGTTTTATCTGGCGGTAGCTGGTCTTCTGGTATTCTTTGCCACAAGACAGCTTAAGGGCAGCAGGGTACTTCTCATAGCAATGCTGTTCCCCCTGCTTCGGTATAACCGCATAGCCCTTATCCTGCCGGTGATGCTCCTGCTTTCATGGCCTGCGCTTATCAAAAAGAAGAATCTGTGGATACAGGCATGGTTCATATCAAGTTTTATCCAGGGACTGTACTATCCGCTTTTCGGTGCAGCTGTGTGCATCGCGTTTATGCCCCTGCTCTTATGGCAGATAATAAGCTATGCAAAGAGCGATCTTAAGAAAGATATCAAAAAGCCGGTATTCTGGCTTGGCTGGCTTTGCTGTATCCTGCCGGTGATCCTGTGTATCCCCCTGCTTTTGGGAACACTTAAGCATATGCTGGCTATGAGCTCACAGACGATATTTGCCGACGGTCTCTCACGCTTCGGCCAGGGTGTGCCGGACAGCTTCTTTGCAGGGATACAGTCGGACGGACTGCGCATACTGATCTATGATCTGTTCAGTTTCCTTATACCTGCAGCGGTGATCTGGGTATCGGCTATACTGTCGATGAAGCTTGGCGGTATCAGGATTGAGAAGAAAAGACTGAAGATCGAAGACCCTGAGGCGGCAGCCCTTGGTATAAGCTCAGGTATTGCCATGCTGGTGGCGTTTTCCTACACTTTTGTAAGAATGGATGTGTATGATATATATGCCCGCAGTTCAGGTATGATATTTGCCTGTGCCGTGATGTTTCTTGTAACAGGCTTCAGGTATATGGGAAACTCCACGATGCGCTTTATCATCAGCGCCTTTGCTGTATTCCTGATAGCGGCTGTGAGTGGTGAGAGCCTTCATGGAATAGGCAGTAATGAGAAGCTTTCTTCTGCCTATGACGTTTCTTATGATTATGCCGGCATAGGCGACGGTGAAGTCCCCAGGCTTGGAACGGTGTTTATAAACGGTGAGGTTTATGATAAGCTTCTTAGCAGGAGAGAACGGGATCATGCGGTAAATGACAGTGAAAGTTATCTTGGACTGGGTGATTTCGGATATTATTATCTGTATAATATAAAAGGCGGCTCCGTCATGGAAGTTATGACCGTAAGAGGTTACGGTGCAGCTAAGGAAACCATCGATATACTGCGAGAAAAGGGGACCGTAGTCTCAGGCATAGATTCCTTTGCATATTATTATCTGTACCACTGGCTGATGACTTCCGGGGAATACAGCTGGTCGGCAGATAACAGGAAGTTTTATCCCTGGGACGGAAGTAAAGCTGAAGCTCTTGCAGCAAATAAGGATGCGGGCATCGCAGCGGAATGGCGTGAGCTGGGACTTACACCTTCCTCATGGGGCTTATCCATGGACAGCTTAAAAGAGCTGTTTACGGGAAAAGAGTGCAGTATTGATGGAGATACGTATACGGTTAGTTTAAAGCTTAACGGCATGCAGGGAGAGGATGCGGATTTCCTTTATATCGATTTTGATAACAGTGACGGTACATACGAGAACATACTTATAGATCATATCTTTGATGCAGTGCAGGAGGATACGTCGGATTTCGCGACTGCACTTATGAAAAAGGATCATAATCCCGGAAAAACGGTCCGTTTGAGTTGGGAAGACGATAACGGTGAGATGCACGGGATGAACTGTTCATTCGGACAGGGAAAGCTGTTGATACCGCTGGGCAGCGGAGCCGGCTGGCTTCTTAATTCCCACAGCGATATAGATATAAGTGCACAGTATAACGGTGAGAGCATAGAGCTTCCGGCGATAAAGGAATACCGTTTACTTAAGTTAAGGGAGGTAGAGTGATGAAGGATAAGATCCTTTTGTTTATACCCATGTACAACTGCGAAAAGCAGATAACGAGGGTGCTGGACCAGTTTAACGATGAGGTATGCAGGTATATACAGGAGATCATCATCTTAAACAACCGCAGTACCGATGACGGTGAGCAGGTGGTGGCCGGTTACCTGGATACCCACGAGATACTGACTACGGTCAAGCTGCTGAGGAATGATGAAAATTACGGTCTTGGCGGATCACAGAAACTGGCTTTTGACTATGCTGTAAAGAACGGCTTTGATTATGTTATAATGCTTCATGGTGATGATCAGGGCAGTATCGAAGATCTGATCCCTTACATCAGACGCGGTATACACAGGAAATATGACTGCCTGCTGGGAGCCCGCTTTATGAACGGTTCACGCCTTAAAGGGTATTCAGCATTCCGTACCTTCGGTAATGTGGTCTATAACATACTTTTTTCACTGGGTGTCGGCCAGAGGGTGCTGGATCTGGGATCAGGTCTTAACATGTACAGCACTGCTATGTTAAAGGATCGTTTTTACATTAAGTATAAGGATAATCTGATGTTTAATTACTGCATGATCCTCGGATCGGCTTATTACGGCCACAATATCCGCTTCTTCCCCATCTGCTGGAGGGAGGACGATCAGGTATCCAATGTTAAGATGATGAACCAGGCGGTCACAGTATTAAAACTGCTGGGATCATATATAATAAACAAAAAGAAATTTATCGAAGCCGAACACCGCGATAACGTGGTAGAAGCTTACACGGCAAAGATCATTGCAGAGGATCTTTATCAGGAATGAAGAAAAAAGGAGCGGTCTACAATCTGATCAATCTGGCTGTACTGCTGGCATCGGCAGTGCTGTTCGTATACGGTTACGTATTATCCGGGATGCTTCCTTCACTGATGGATGCGGAGGTCATACCGGTGGTGATACTGACCGTTGTTATCGTGCATACACTTAAGGTATGCCGTCTTTATCTGGCACTCTACGGATCGGACATGGACCGTTCGGTATGCATGAAGCTGTACTGTAAAGTGACTCCTGTAAGTGTGGTACTACCCTGGAAGCTTGGAGAATTCTTCCGTATGTATTGTTTCGGAACGGAGCTGGGCAGCATCTTAAAGGGTGTGGTCATCATACTGCTGGACCGTTTCTTTGATACCATGGCGCTGGTGACCATGATACTGCTCCTGTGGATGATAGGCGGCGGGGTACTGCCTGCACTGGTATACGGATTTTTGATCTTCCTCGCACTGGTGCTTCTGATATATTTTGCTTTTCCCGGAATGTACGGGGTATGGAAGGATTACCTTCTTTCATCACGTGCAACAGAACACAAGCTTTCGCTGCTTAAGCTGCTGGATGCGGCATATCGTATATACAGTGAGATACGTACCGTACTTCACGGCAGGGGAAGCCTTTTATACATACTCTCGATGCTGGCCTGGGGAGCAGAGATAGGAAGCCTTTATCTCATGCACGGACCGGAAGAGACACCGGGAGATATAGTATCGCGTTATCTTTCGGCAGCGCTGGGTATAGGGACATCCCAGGAACTGCAGCGTTTTGTCGTGATCACCATATTGCTGCTCATCTTTGCATATGCAGTCCTTAAGGTTGTTGAGGCTGCAGCCGGGAAAAGGAGTAAAAAATGAAAGTCACAGTTGTATTTGACGATACGGGAAAAAAGAGTGAGGTCATCTCGGATATAATCGGTGATAAGGGCTTTGCTGATGTGGTGGTAAAAAAACGCCGCCTGGAAGAGTATTACCGTGACGAGCTTAAGAAGGAGTATCCGGAGCTTAACTGGCAGAAGCTTCATTCCCTTTTTGAATTTGCCGATCTGTCGGAAGAACTGGAATACCGCGTATCGGGAGATATGAGGATACTGCATTGTTTTTCGGATTTTCTGATCAGTGATCCCGAAAGCGCCAGACTCACTTTCAGAAAGCTTAATTATGTGGATAAGCCTTACGCCGTATTTTCGGAGAAGAAGGCTGTGGCTGCGATGTTTCCTTCGGTGCAGAGTTATCTTTCATTCTGCAGGGAGATCACTGCCGGAAAGAAGCCCAGGGAACTCGTCCGTGAATTTAAAGATTCCTGCGAGATAGAAGGACTGGTCGATATCGGAAAGATAGGAAATTTCATCCAGTGTGTGACCGGTAACTTCGATTCCCGCTATTTTAATTCCCTTAAGGGAAATGAATATACGATAGTAAAGAGCTCCGCGAATAAAGATAAGATACGTGCAGAATATAAGTTTTATCATCTCCTGCCGGAGGATATGAAGTACTGGTTCGTAATGCCCTTTGATCATAAGGAGACTGCAGACGAAGCCAGTTATACCATGGAACGTCTGCACATGACAGATCTTGCGATCAAATGGGTACACGGTTCCATGGATGAGGCAGAATTTGAGGAACTGATGGATAAGTATTTTTATTTCTTCTCCTGCCGCCACGAAAAGAAATGCAGTAAGGAAGAATATAAGAACATATCCGATGCTCTTTATGTAAAAAAAGTCAAAGACAGGATAGCTGCGCTTAAGGCCCATAAGGATTATAAAAAGATCGAAAGCCTTTTAGCGGCTACGGGCAGCGACAGTATAGATACACTTGCAGAACGATACTTTGCGCTGAAAGAAAAGATAGAGAAGAAATGCTCATATCCGCTTAAGCTGGTGATAGGGCACGGTGATCCCTGTTTTGCAAATGCATTATATAACAAATCAACTAAGACCCTTAAGTTTATAGATCCCAGAGGCGCTTTAAGCGAGGAAGAGCTCTGGACGGATCCTTATTATGATGTTGCAAAGCTGAGTCATTCGGTATGCGGCAGTTACGATTTCTTTAATAATGCATTATTTGATATACATATCAATGAGAGTTTTTCTGCAGAGCTGGAGATACCCTTTGACAATACCGTTTATGTGGAGATATTTAAGAAAAGGCTTGAGCAGAGCGGTTTTGACTGGCTTTCAGTAAGGCTGTACGAAGCATCGCTCTTCCTTTCAATGCTTCCACTGCATATGGATAACCCGCTCAAGGTGCTGGGCTTTATACTGAATGTTAAAAAACTTTTAGAGGAGATAGAGAAAGATGTTTGAGGACTACTCATTCGTATTTGATATAGACGGTACGCTCTGCCCCATAAAGGGTAAGGATGAGCGCTACGAGGATCTGATACCTTATCCCGATATGATAGATAAACTCCGCTATTACAAGGAGAACGGTGCTAAGATCATACTCTATACTTCCCGTAACATGAACAGCTACAACGGTAATCTGGGCCTTATCAATAAGTATACGGCAGCAGTGCTTTCCGAGTGGCTCAAAAAATGGGACATCCCATATGATGAGATAGTATACGGAAAAGTATGGCCAGGAAAGAAAGGCTTTTATGTTGATGACCGTACGGTCCGTCCCGATGAATTTTTAAGCAGGACTCCGGAAGAGCTGGAGGAAATATGCAAAAGATCGAGGTGTTCTGTGCCCCGTCTTGACATAGTCATAACCATGGGCGGCCTGGGCTCACGTTTTCGCAAGGCCGGATATACCGTTCCCAAATACATGATCGAAGCGAAGGGCAAGACTCTCTTTGACTGGTCTCTTATAAGCCTCGAAGGCTATCGTGATATCGCGGACCGTTTTATATTCCTTGCGATGCAGGATGAATCAGCGGATGTGGAAGCATTTATCCGTGAGAAATGCGCACAGTTAAACATTCCCGATCCTAAGGTGATAATACTGGATCACCTGACTGACGGCCAGGCGACCACTGCTATGCTGGCAGAAAAATACTGGGATAAGGATCATGCGCTTCTTATCTATAATATAGATACCTATGTGGAGCCGGGATGCATGAACAGTGCGGAACTTAAAGGCGACGGATTCATTCCCTGCTTTAAGGCAGAGGGCGATCACTGGAGTTTTGTACGTCTTGATGAGAGCGGTAAAGTGGCAGAGATAAAAGAGAAGCAGAGGATCTCCGATCACTGTACACTGGGAGCATATTATTTTAAGAGCTGTGCATTATATAAAGAGCTGTACGATGCTTATTATAAGGAGAGTGAGCACAGTGTGAATGGCGAGAAATATGTTGCGCCTCTGTATGACTTTTTGTTATCGAGAGGCGGAGAGATATATATTTCGGATGTTCCCGCAGAACAGGTGCATGTACTGGGAACACCGGAAGAGCTGGAGGCATTTTTAAAGGAAGATGAAGTCTGAAACAGTTAAGGAAAAGAGCAAAAATTTTAAAGATCTGCTGCCCTGGCTGTTTTTTATCGCCCTGGCCGGAGGCTGGGTCCTCTTCTATCTGCTGAGGGTTGAACATCTCCTGGATGCGGATATGTCCAGCGAGATGGTCCTGTCTGAGATACTTGCAAAAGAACACGGCATCATCACACCAAACTGGAAATATTCTACAGAGATACGTGTACTGAACAATCAGATATTCTTCAGTCTGTTTCTGATGATCACAAAAAGTTACCGCATATCACGTCTGCTGTCAGGTGTGGTTCTGCTGGCTGTTTACGGTGCAAGCTTTTATTATCTGTGTGTACAGGCAGGAGTAAAGAAATATTTCCCCATAGCGGGAGCATTATTGTTCCTGCCGTTTTCCGCGGATTATGCTTATATAATCCTTTACGGTCTGTACTATATCCCGCATGTTGCCATAAGCTTTACAACTACCGCACTTATACTGCATATAGCCAAAACACAGAAAAGCACTAAGAAATATGTACTGGCAGCAGTACTCATGTTGCTTTCCATAGCAGCGGGGCTTGGCGGTCCCAGACAGATAGTGATCTGTTATCTGCCGCTTTTATTGCTCTGTTTATGGCAGAGTATAGAGGGCGGTGCCTTTGTATGGGGAGGAGCGGTCCTTTCTTTCATTGGCGGAGGTATAGGATTTGCCGTCAATAAGTTCGTTCTTTCCGGACGCTATCATTTCAACAGCTGGGATAACTTAAACTTCACGGGCTTTTCCTTTGCCAAAGCGGAAACACTTATAATGGGTATTCTGCATGAATACGGGTATACAGAGGAATCCGTATTTTCTGCTGCATTGATAAAGAACGGGGCGGCCCTTGCGGTCGTCGCAGGTTTGATTCTTTATTTTGTCAGCCTGTCCCGCCGCAAGATAAAAGAGAAGAAAGAGAGCTTTGTGGCAGGAGCGGCAGTGATGATCACTGCGGTATATTTCCTTCTTTATCTGTGCACGGATATGTATTATGAAGACCGTTATGCACTTCCCGTTATCGTATTCGCAGCACCTATCGCAGCGTTTGCTTTGAAGAATGCGTTTGAAGATAAGAAAAAAATACAGCTTTTCAGTACAGCTGTTATTCCGGCAGCAGTATGTGCGGCTGTTGTGATCGCGGGACTTGGACGTATACCGGGACTCTGGCGCACCGATCTGACAGGTGCCCTTAAGCAGGTTTCGGATTCACTGGTGGCGCAGGGATATCAGAGCGGCTATGCTTCCTATTGGAACGGAAATATCATGACGGAGCTTTCCGAGGGCCGTTTTGAAATGTTCAACTGGGATGATTATGTTGAAGGAAAAGTAGATGTGGAAGAGCTGTATGTATGGCTGCAGCCCGTATCACATTATGATAAGAAAGCTGAGGGGAAGGTGTTCATACTGCTCAGTACCGCTGAAGAGACACAGTGTCCTCTTGTGGAATACCTTACCGAAGAGGACGTGGCAGCAAGAAACGATGCCTATGTAGCATACGGTTTTGAAAACCGTGAAGCCATGCTTTACGCATTGAGTGATCATACTTATGATCTGAATGATACGGACGGATTAAACGGAGGCGAGAGCATAGACGGCTCCTGGGTACTTCATAACGGTTCTTCAACGAGCGGTCCCAATATGACCTTCTATGCGGGCAGTTATGAACTGCGCCTTACGGGAAAAGGGCTTGACCGTCTCGATGTATCCGCTACCGAAGATTTTGGTGCAGAAGGGCTTGAAATAAGCTGCGTATCGCAGGCAGATGATGAGAAGATCTACAGCATTACCGTACCTGTCAATACTTATCATGTGGAGTTTAACATGCAGAATCTCACAGATGATGATATCCGTATCGACAGTGCAGTGATAGAAAGGAGCGGCGGTGTCTGATAATAAAGACAGGGCAACGGATTATCGCTTCAAGCTTCTCTATGCGATAGCGATGATACAGATAGTCGGCGGTCATTGTCAGGACGGTGCTCTGGATCTGTTCTATGAATGGATCCCCTATATGGGAACGCACCTTGCGATACTCATATTTGCATCGGGATATTTTTATAAGAGCAGTTCGGAAGATGAACCCCTTAAGTTCCTCTGGAAAAAAGTAAAACGCCTGCTGATACCGCTGTATATATGGAATCTTGTATACGGCCTGCTGGTGATGGGACTTAAACATTTCGGTTTTTCCATAGGTGAAGACCTGTCGCTTAAGAATCTGCTGCTGGCACCTCTCTATGACGGTCACCAGTTCGGCTTTAATCTGGCGGGATGGTTTGTGGTACCGCTCTTTATGGCGGAAGCAGCATACATGTTTTACAGGAAGCTGCTTAATAAGCTTAACCTGCATCTGCCGGAGACCGTGGTATTCCTGCCGCCGCTCATCGTGGGCATAGCAGGATTACAGCTGGCAAACATGGGGTACAATAAGGGATGGTGGCTGATGCTTCCCAGGTTTGCATACTTCTTTGCGTTTTATGCCATGGGAGCGTATTACAAACGTGCGGTGGAACGCTATGACAGACTGCCGAATATAATATACTTCGGCCTCATAGCACTGATACAGATGGGAATGCTTTTCATATTCCACAGGATACCCATATACGTGATATCCTGGTGCAACGATTTTCCTGAAGGTCCGGTAGTACCTTTCATCACAGGAACTTTGGGTGTTGCATTCTGGCTGCGCATATGCAGGTGGCTGGAATGGGGACTCGGCAAAGATAAGGTGGTTAACGCCATAGCAGATAACAGCTATTCGATCATGATACACCAGTTCATGGGCTTTATGGCGGTAAAGACTGTATATGCTATGTTTGCAAAGTATACGGGACACTTCCTTGATTTTGATATGGCTGCATACAAGAGCGACCTGTGGTATTATTATACACCGCCGCAGCTGCCGTATTATTCGCTGATATTCTACCTTGCAGCCGGTATAGCCCTGCCGATAGGTATTGCGGCTGTAGGAAAGTATATAAAGAATAAGATCAAAAAAGATCCTTAACTTTGCTGATGAACGGGTCACAAGACGATCTTCCCATCTTTTAAGAGGCATCAGGTACCTCCCACGTTGCGGGGCCCTCCTGAAGCCAAAAGACGGGCCCCTTCTTGTGACTTGGTCATTCTGAGGAGCGTAGCGACGAAGAATCTTATCTATACATAACAGGAGGAAACAAACCATGCCCAGAAAAATGGAGATCACAGTAAGGATGGGATGCAGGGTAGACTGCAAATACTGTCCCCAGAAGCCTCCCCTCAGCAGGTATTATAAAGACGATCCGAAATGTGAGACAGTGATGTCTCTTGAAAACTATAAAAAGTTTATAGATAAGATCCCCCGGGACGTTAACATCCTTTTTTCCGGTCTGTGCGAGCCTTTCCTTAACGAAAAATGTATCGACCTGGTCGAGTACGCGTTTAAGACAGGCCATGATGTTGATATGTACACGACTTTAG
>JAFYCS010000100.1 GCA_017539565.1 Lachnospiraceae bacterium | reverse complement strand
GGCATAATGGGGCAGGCGCAGATACCTGTCCTCGAAGGTGATATGATGAAAGCCCAATGCGTAATCATAGAGATTAAAATCCGGGATCACATTCTCGCCCATGTAGAGGATCTTCACGGCATTCTGATAGTTGAAATGCTTCTGTGAAAAATAAGAGCAGAAGACATAGTCGGGCTGCGGGCTTATATCCACGTTATAATACTTTTTAAGGGTATTATAAAAATAGTTATCGGTTTTCTTTAAGTCGGACCAGAAGTCCACAAAATCAATCTTTATCCTTTTCATCTTTTATCCCATAAGCACACACACATCCGGGAACGATAAAGAACTGCTTTATCCAGTGATCCAGACGCATTATCCTTACGTATTTTTTTATATGCTTCTTATATATATCATTAACCGTACTCATCCGCTTATCCTAACATGAATCCCCTAAAAGTACAATATACCATATGTTTTCAGGATCACCGGCTCCGGTCCTTTTCTTTCAACGGGATATACGCCGCCGCGATGATCCATATCATATTCTTGTTCATATAAGGCAGGAAGCTCTCCGCCAGTGCATAACATGCAAATGCCAGGAGCAGCAGCATGCCGCACACATCTTTCGCCTTACGCATCTTATACATCAGATAAAAAAGCATAGCGATGAAGATGACCATAAACAGTATACCTTCACTGTACAAAGAGTTGACAAAGCCTATCTCTGTACCTTCCTCTACATCGGCAATACCGAACACCCCCGGAACATATTCGAGAAACACATCCCTGGCATGCCACAAACGTCCGCTCGTCACTTCATTCATGTAATCCCACAGATTCCTGGCATCACCCACATGCACCTGTGGATATGGCAGTATGCCAAGGGTATATACCAGAAGCAGCTCACATGCCAGCAGTACATTCCCTGCGTAGAACAGGATATCTGCGGCCTTCTCCTTTATGTTCCTTATATGAAGGAGCATATCTGTTACCAGCAGTAAAAGACATACACAGACAGCTATCTTTGAGCGGCTGAAGACCAGCGGTATCAATCCTGCCGACTCCGCTATGAACAGGACATATACGGGAAGTTTATCCCTGTATAAGTATAAAAACATGATATACTGCTTTACCCAGAAAAAGGAAAAGCCGTTGGGATGGAAAAATCCAAAGGTGTAGCGTCTCTCGACTTCATGCCGGAAGATATCCTCCAGATACATGGGATTCCTGTCTCCCAGAAAAGCAGCTGCAACTCCCAGAAGGATTATGACCCAGCTGCCGTAAAAAAAGAGCTTTACCATTTTCCTGACTTCACGTCCCACTGCCGCGAGCAGGAACAATCCTATACGGAGTACCAGCGCCCTGCGCTGAAAGAAGAAGCACAGCAAGCCAAACCCGCATACAGCCGCTATAGCCTTCCGGTCTTTCTTTATATCCACAGAAAAGAATACACTGACAGAGAAGCAGACCATCCCCAGTAAGATGATTAGCTTTTCATTATATCCGCCAAAGACAAAGCCTGAAGGTGATACCGCAAGCTCACAGAGCATCCCCAGCCAGAACGCAATATCGCTTATCTTTTTACCAGTAGCAGCCGTTTTCAACATTCTCTACTCCGGCCTTAAGGCCTTCACTCTTAAGCGGATATGTCCAGGCATCATTATAAAAATTCTTTATCTCCTTCATATCTTTCCATCTCGACCCCATCACTCCGAAAAACAATTGCAGCGATCCTCCTACATGCACGGCACTCTTTCCCGCCTGCCGGAGCCTGGCTGCAAGAGGCAGTCCATAGGCACCGCAGCCTATAAGAGCCACATCGAAATCTTCCCTGAGCGCCTCTTCATACATATGATCCAGTGCATCAAACCAGCTGTCAAATTCAGACTTCTCCCCCATAAGGGTCTGCACTGCCTTTACCACACGCAGATCGAACTGCGGGAGTATGTTGCTTCCTTTAAACAGGAGCTCTCTTTTTTTATACTGATCCGTTATGCTCTCCGCAAAGGGATGTATCACCAGAACACGCTTTCCTTCAAGCCCTGCCGTCCAGGGGTCTTCCGGAACATACCAGGGTTCGAGTCCCTCCAGCCGGCCATAGCACAGATCCTTCCTGCCATGATGTTCCAGAATATAGTCTTCCATCTGGTTAAACCAGACTCCCATCAGATCTACCTCTTTGATCCACCCCTCCATCATTTCCGCGAAGCGGTCATAATCCCGCATATCGCCGAAAAAGCCGGAAAGGCTACAGAGCAGACCGTACATATCCTCTTTAAGCTTTGCATTCTTAAACTCCGGCTGGCAGGAAACCAGTGCACGCAGCTCTGTCCCCCCCAGTCTTGCTGCGGTAAACACCCGGCCGGATCTCAACGCCTCTTTAAGCCACAGCTGAGTTGCTTTTATATCCATTATCTCTCTGCCGTAATATTTTTTCTTTATTATCGGCATCCCCATATGCGTATGCAGATACATATTTACCTTCCATTGCATACGTTTAAAGATCCATTCCGTACTCATAAATCCCTCACAGCTTTACCCAATGCTCCCTGGCCATAACGATATCCTCATCTGCCTTATATTTTGCAGGTGCGATTATGATACCGTCTTCAGCTTCTCCCAGCATTGCCGCACAAAAGCTGAATGTTGAATTTGCTATTATCTTATGTTTACAACCGGAGATAAACTGCATATCCCGGAAACTGCTTTTTCCGGAATGATGGATCATCCTGCGGTCTCCGAGAAAAGCGAAATTCTTATCAATATATTCCACATCATCAGAGAATACATAAAATACCGGATCCTTCACTCTTTCCCTGATATATTCCACAGCTCTTTTATAATAATCCACCGTCACCACATCAAAGACAGTTCCGCTGTAATCACCTCTGCGCACATGAAGTGCTACGGATTCCTCCCGGCCCATCCGATCAAGGATCTCTATATCTTCATCATTATCCGCAGGTACAAATACCAGTTCCTTCAGGACCACATCTTTTATCCTGTCAAGATACTCATCAGTACAGAATACACCTTCTATATACCAGTCTTTATCCGTATCAAGGCTTTCATATATGGGATTATATCTATAGCAGGATTCACCGAAATCATAAATATGCTCACCTGTCGGCTTATTATGCGCGTTTTTCATCGCTGCGAATTTTCTGGATAATACACGCAGCGGCATCAGTTTGTGATACCGCGGATAATATTCATGAACACGTGCTATCTCCGCATAGTCTGCTGCCGGAAGCCTGATACCGAATACCCGCTCCAGCTCGTATCCCTGATGTACCTTGCAGTTTCTTTCAAACCATGTCAGGTCGGCCCTTAATACCGCATCCGGATCTCTTTTTTTCAGGAGCTCTTCAAAATAGCGGTAGAATATATATTCACAGATCTGATTGCCCAGTCCGCCATGAAAACGTACGATATACATTAATCCATATCCCCTTCTGTCTCTTCATAGATATTCATGACACCCCGGGTATTCTCCTCCGCGCTGAATCTTTCAGATGCTCTCTTATACGCTTCATCGCCCATGTGCCTGCGAATATCCCTGTCCGCGATCAGCTTCTTCATCGCTTCCTTCAACCCCTGCACATCATCGTACAGTATACCCGTCGCACCGTCCTTTATTATCTCCGGAGTGGCTCCGCTCCTGAATCCTATTACCGGCATACCGTTAAGCATATACTCAACGGTCACCAGGCCGAAGCCCTCGTATTCGGATGCTATGATACCCACATCGCATTTTTTTAGCAGTCCCGGCACATCTTCCACAAAGCCCTTAAGTTCCGCCTCTTTCAGATCATGCTCGCGTATGAACCGCTCAAGCTCCTGCCTGTACGCTTTATCCCCGCTTCCGGCCAGGATCAGCTTAAATCTATTTATC
This sequence comes from Lachnospiraceae bacterium, assembly GCA_017539565.1. Lineage (GTDB taxonomy): Bacteria > Bacillota > Clostridia > Lachnospirales > Lachnospiraceae > NK4A136. The sequence continues at coordinate 8,335 of JAFYCS010000100.1, read as the reverse complement.
CCTTCTTCCTTTAGCAGGGCTGCTGCCTTCAATGCATCCAGCTGTCTCTTCTTTGGGAACAGATATCCCGTATAGATAAAGACCGTCTCCTCTGTGTCGGCTCTGTTTTCCGGCTTCTCTGCCGGCTCTATGCCGTCATAGATACGTACGGTCTTTGCTCCGGGATAAAGCCTGTCGTAATATTCCTTAAGTGCATCCGATATCAATATCAGCTTATCGGCGGCTTTATAATATCTGCTTACGGTATCATCCGGATAGAAATACCTCATGCCATAATGTTCTTTAGCAAATTCCCGTATATGCCAGACATGCCTGCAGTGAAGCTTCTCCGCCAGCATGGCCCCGGTACCTATCACACTGGAATTGGAATGTATAAGATCGATCTTTTTATCTTTAAAATGCTCATATATACGGGTGAGCTCTTCATTAATACTCTTTTTCCTTTTATGCTTTTTCAGCGCAAAGCTAAAAGGGTCGTGATATATAGCCTGCCACTGGGTCACCGGGCAGATAAAACATTCTATGCCCGCCCGGGTAAGTATATCACTGATCCCGCCTTCTGCAGGGATCACAAGATAAGGCTCGTGCCTGCCCTCCGCCTTAAGCCTTAGCATGAGCGTGAGCAGTGCCCTGTTAGCACCGTATAAATTATCATAATGGCTGATAAAGAGTATGCGCATCAGCTTTCCTTAAGTACCTCCTCTTTATCCCTCAGGATCGCCTTCCCGTTCTTTATCTCGTAGATCTTATCACAATTGCGTATGGTACTTAAACGGTGTGCGACTATGATCATCGTCTTACTGCCGTGCAGCGAATCGATAGCTTCCATAACGGCAGTTTCGGTATCGTTATCCAGAGCGCTGGTAGCTTCATCGAGCACCAGTATCTGCGGGTCGTCATATAAGGCTCGCGCTATGGCTATACGCTGCCTCTGACCTCCGGAAAGACGCACGCCACGTTCTCCCACCATGGTATCCAGGCCTTTTTCAAGTGACCTAACATAATCTGCCAGCTGAGCTTCCTCAAGCACCTTCCAGATTTTCTCATCATTGATATCCTTTGGATATATACCGAACGCAATATTCGCTCTTATGGTATCATCTGTAAGATAAACGGCCTGTGGAACATATCCTATCACCTTAGCCCAGCTGCGTGTATGCTCATAAACATCCACTCCGTCTAAAGATACGGTACCTTTCTGTGGCTTTAACAATCCCAGTATCACATCAGCTAGCGTGGTTTTTCCCGCTCCTGACGGGCCGATAAGGGCTACCGATTCACCCTTGTTCACCGTGATGCTTAAGTTCTCCAGCACATTCTCATTCCTGGAAGGATAATGCCAGCTTATATTTTTTACCTCAAGGGCATCTCTCCATTCCTGCAAGTCATCTCCGCTTTCTGCAGCTTCTGTATTTTTATCGCTATGCTCCCCATTCTCTGTTTCCTTTATCATCTCGTATATTGTATCCAGACGGGGCCTGTTATATATGATCGCGTTAAGATTGGTAGTGAGACGTCCCACTGCGGGGAACAATCTGAAAGCAGCCAGCGCAACCGTGGCCAGCTTGGTCATATATACACCTATATCATTAACAAACTGCAGACGGAACATCACAACACCCAGCAAACCGCCCACGCAAACGAATTCATAGATATTTACCGGGATTACATTAAGAAAGTTGTTTCTTTTGGCCGCCTTTGCACTCAGACTGCATGCTTCCGAAAAGGAATCCGCAAAATAATCTTCCCTCTTTTTGACCATTATCTCTTTAATGCCGTTAAATGCCTGTGAAAGATACTGCAGCATCTTTCCGTCACATTCCTGTCCTATCTTTCCGAAATACCTTACTAACTTTTTAAGCCCAAATATCAGTATCATCATGCAAGACCCCAATATACCGACCAGAGAGACTGCCAGCAGGGGATCGAGAGAGATGATATAGATGCTTATCGCGCCTATGGTAAAGAGCTCGGCAAATACCCTGAAAAGATAAAAGAATATTCCAAACACGCCCACCACATCCTGCGAAATACTCCTGATCAGTATTGATGAGTTTACATTAAGATGATAAGTATATGAACTGTTGAGCAACGCCCTGGTAAGTCTTATAGACAGATCCCTCTGTACTCCCGTGGAATACCAGGCCTGTACATAAGATGAAAACATAAGATAGAGATTCTTAATAAGATAAACCGCTATTATCGAAAGACCGGTGACTCTCATAATGACGAAACGCTCATCAGTTCCCATAATCTTAACGATCAGTGCCGTGTACCATTTGCTCTCCATACCCTCCGGAGTCATCACGGACTCAAAGAAAGGCAGAGCCGCGGCTACACCTATCAGCTCGCATAAAGAACCTATGAAAGCGATGAATGCAACCAGGACATACATACGTTTCTGCCTGGCAGTCATGATATAATTCAGTTTGCGTACGATATCAAAAAAAGATCTCATTTTTCAGTTTTATCCTTCCGGCAGTATATGACATTTTCCAAAAGCCATATCCCCGCCATGTAAAACAGTGCCATATTGTAGATCATATAGCGGCTCTGACAGAATATGAGGGCGGCGGCAACGCCGGTGTTGACGGCCATGGCGATGAGTATGTATAAACCGCCGCGGCCGGATGCGCGCTTTTCTTTTGCGCCCGGAATGTTCTTTACAAATAGCAGGTACAGTGACATCAGTAAAACGATGTTCACTGCTGCAAATGCATATATATCGAGCAGTGTGTTCCTCTTGGCAACGGTGTTGATGATGCCGTTTAAGAAGGATGCCAGATATACTTTTATGTATGTTCCAAGGTTATCGGCAAAGAGGCTCTTTACTATCACGCCGCTCATGCGGTCCGCCTCCTGCTCCGCATCAAGTCCTTCGGCAAAGCCGCGCTCCTTTGCATAATCCACAAACAGCGGTCCCGTGGTATCCACGGTGATCACATCGAAGTGATCCTCATAATGGGATTCTAAGTTGCTCCAGCCATTGCCTGCATAGGAATAATTACTCTTACTCTCATCCAGTATGTCCATGGTGCGGATAAAAAGCTCCCGCACGGCTTCTTCCTCTATAAGTGATGAGTCCTGTTTATCGGCCACATAAAGGCTGGTGGTCAGTACCAGGTTCATGTCCCTGGTATTCTGCGTGAACTCCCCGCGCAGTACATAATTATATAAACGCGTGCCTGCAAGCGCTGCGATCACACTCAGGACTATAGTGCCTGCGAGTATCGCCAGTCTGGCGAAATACTCCTTAACACTGTCGCGTCCTATGCGCGCTATCACCATAGCACCAAAGAGAGTGATGTATGCAACGGCCATCTGCTTTCTGGTATCAGTCATCACTGCCGCCAGTATCAGTGCTATGGCCAGCTTCCTGTAATCGCATTCCTCGACTATATCCACCAGCAGCGCCATAAAGATGAGCCAGCTACTCATGGTGATGCCTTCGGTCATTATGTTGTTCGAATATATGCTGCCGCGCTCCGCGAGGAACTGGCACATAAATGCGACTCCCGCATGGACCACATACATACCGGCCATGCTAAGCCTGACTTTACAGTAACGCTTCCACAGCTTCTCCGTACAGTACCATACCGCCCAGCCCATCAGGATGTTCTGGAATATCACCACTGCCCACAGGTATACATCCTGACCCAGCAGCTTTCTGAATATCCATAATAATATAGGATAGACCGGCTCTCTGGCGGATATCATCTCTATGTAGCCACGGGAGTCCGCACCGATCACGGGTCCGCTGATAAAGGCAAAGATAAGATAAAATACTACGCAGCCCAATAGCCGCAGATAGGGATATGCTGGATTTACCTCATGTGCGCTTCCGGATCTTTTCATTCCTGCTCCTTCATGAGGGCGCTCTTACGGTCATGGAGCTCGTTTAGCTTAAGCTCGAATTCCCTGCGGTTACGGGTCACCATATCGGAAAGGATGAGCCCGACAAAGAAGGCCAGCACTGCTGCCAGCGCGATAAATCCGCTGACGATGAGCGTAGGCATGTTCTCCACCAGATGCGTATTCAAGAACCTTGCGAATACCCAGCCGAACATAACTGCCGCCACTAAGAGCATCACGGCTGCTATCAGCGAAAAGAATCCGAGTGGTTTGTAATTCTTATAAAGCCTTACGATGGTGCTTAAGACCTTCATCCCGTCGGAATAGGTATTAAGCTTGGAAATACTGCCCTCGGGGCGGTTACGGAATTCCACGGGAACATTGGCAATGACCATCTCGTTAAATACTGCATGTATGGTCATCTCCGTCTCTATCTCAAAACCGCGGCTCAGTACCGGATAGCTCTTTACGAATTCGTAGCTCATGGCACGGTAGCCGGTCATGATATCCTTTATCTCGCATTTAAAAAGCCCGTTGATGGTGGAACGCACCATGCTGTTTCCCATGTTATGGAAGGGGCGCTTGTTCTCTTTAAAGTAGGTGGAAGAAAGGCGGTCGCCAACTACCATGTCCGCCTGCTCCTCGAGCACTAATCTTGCCATCTCCGGCGCAAACTCCAGGGGATAGGTATCGTCGCCGTCTATGCAGATATAGCAGAGGGCATTGATCTCGCGGAACATCCTGCGCATAACATAGCCCTTGCCCTGGCGGGGCTCACGGCGTACGACGGCTCCGGCCTCTTCTGCCAGCTTTACCGTATTGTCTGTGGAATTGTTGTCATACACATACACCACAGCATCGGGAAGAGCGGCCTTTGCATCCGCCACTACCTTTGCCACGGTCTTTTCCTCGTTATAACAAGGTATGAGTACTGCTATCTTATCCACTTATATCCTCACTTCTTCCCTATGAACCTAAGGAATTCATCGTAATCGCGTATATAATCGTTCTCGTCGTAATACTTGGATGCGAATACCATAAGCACCGCACCTTCGGAGAACTCGCTCATCTCTCTCCACATATTGTTGGCCACGTAAAGGCCCTCGTAGGGATTGTCCAGGACTACGGTCTTCTTCTCCGTACCGTCGTCCAGAAGGATCTTCACCGAACCGTGCACGCATACCAGCAGCTGCTCCAGTGATTTGTGGGCATGCATGCCGCGGACCACGCCGGGCTTTGTGTCAAACATATAGTAGACCCTCTTTATCTCAAAGGGCACGTCTATCTTTTCCTCGAAGGAGACTAAGTGGCCGCGCTCGTCTCCGTGCTGTTGCAGTTTATAAGTTATTATTTCCATATATATTTACCTTTTCAAGATTCAGCTGCATTCTTCAGAATAACAGGATATTCTTTGGTTTAATTCCATTCTGTCAAGATCCTTCGCTTCGCTCAGGATGACACGGGGGGGTATCTTTCATATTGCTCTCTTCATCATAATACAGCTTCCGGACATGGTATTGCACGTCCTCCATGATCTTACGGTTTGCGGATATGACGTCCGCCAGCATACCGATGACAAAAGTCATGAAGCCCATGATCATCAGGGTGCAGGCAAGTATAAGTGACTGCACGTGTCCGGCCGAATTACCCTGGAAATAAAATACCAGGAAGCGTATGCCTATCCCCAGACCTATGAGGAAGGGGATGGTGCCCAGCACGGTTAGCACCGCCAGGGGACGGTACATGAGCAGTGCACGCAGTATGGTAAGCATGGACTTCTTGATATAACCGCCCATGCTGTGGAACAGTCTTGATTCACGCAGCTGAGGGTTGGTATGTATGGGCACTGATGTGATGGCCATCTTGTTACGACCGGCTTGCACTATAGTTTCCAGGGTGTATGTATATTCATTAACCACGTTGATATGCATAGCTGCCTCACGTGAGAATGCCCTGAATCCCGAAGGCGCATCGGGTACGCCCGTACGTGATGCCAGACGCACTACCCAGCTGCCGAAATGCTGCAGCTTTTTCTTCATCCATGAGAAATGCGGGGTCTTATCTATGGGACGCTCGCCTATAACGATATCCGCAGTGCCCTCCAGTATGGGCTTTACCAGCTCTGCTATATCTGCGCCGCAGTACTGGTTATCCGCATCGGTATTTACTATGATGTCCGCACCGTAGGATAAGCATGCGTCCAGACCTGCCATAAAGCCCTTTGCCAGACCCTTGTTGCGGGCAAAGGAAACCACATGATGCACACCCCAGTTGACCGCCACTTCCACGGTCTTGTCGGTGCTGCCGTCATCGATTATGAGATACTCTATCTCGTCTATGCCGTCGATATGTTTGGGGAGGTCGTTTAAGGCGATCTCCAGGGTCTCGGCCTCGTTATAGCAGGGTATTTGAATAATCAACTTCATTGTATTGCTCCAGTCTTTCAAGATCCTTCGCTTCGCTCAGGATGACATATAACCTCATGTATGCCCGTGTTAGGGATTCTTCTTCATCAATACCACGGGGGTACTCATTTTTTCGGCCTTGGTGGGGTAGGGCAGGAATTTCTCATCCGTGTTGTCAAAATAACCGCCCTCGGCCCTGCTGCGGTATATGGGGGTCCAGCCCTCATGCTCGCCTACCAGACGGCCGGTATCAAGGCTTACCAGGAAGACCGAATCATACTGCTCGTCCAGTCTGGCCATCTGTTTCTGTATCTCCGAACCCCTTACGAAATAAACCGCGGCGCCGCTCAGCGCTTTTATGGGGAAGGTAAATACCCTCTGGCAGTGGTATCCCTGTTCATTGATGAGTACCGCATCGTTCTCACCTATGATGGAGGCGATGTCCATCAGTGTCCTGTAACTGCAGTAGGTAAGGTCCTGTCCCTGATACAGTATCCTGCTCTGGAACAGCGTTATCGCCGTGATAACACCTGCTGCCGCGATCTGCACCCTGGAAGGTATGATCCAGGCATATAATCCCGCGATGACTATAGGCAGGAATATATAAGGCGCAAGGTATCTTGCATAGTAATAATACGTATTTATCTCCGGCATAAGCAGTACGCAATACAACCAGATCGAGTATATAAAGCACAGACTTAACGAATAAAACTTTCTGTCCTTTATCAGATCACCGGATCTTACTATCAGGACCGCAATAGCCGCCGGAAATATAACGAAACCACTCATCAGTATATAACCTATGAGCGTCATCCGCATGAATACCTCGTCAGTTTTTACATTCTGCACAAATTTAAAGATAACTCCTGCCGAAGTGATAAGCAATATCACAACCATCACTATACGGCATACGCGCTCTGCTCTTTCCCGCTTAGACAAACGTCTTATCAGCCTGCAGAAAAACTCTCTTCTTCCCTTTATCATGAACAGCAAGCTTATAGCCATGCATATAAAGGTGACTATCCATACTATGCTTAAGATATTATCTTTATTTATCACATAGTCCGTATAGTAATATATCCTCAGATAATTACCATCCGTATAATTGGTGAATCTGAGTTTCATCATGGAAAAACCCAGTACATACTCTGCAAGCGAAAACATCAACGTAAGCAGAAAACTCTTTTTCCCGCATATAAAGAATGTTCCCCAGTAGATCAGCACCACCATGGGTATCAGCGCCGTCGATATGATATGCATCACGCAGATACCACCCAGCGGCAGCAATGCCAGCAGCTGTACACCTTCTTCTCCCGTGGCAGTCAGTATCACGAACCATCCGGTAATGAACATCGTCAGCACTATCTCCGTAAGGGTATTCGTCCCGCACCACACCACTATGGGCGATACGGCGAACAGCAGCGCCGCTATATTTGCAAAGAGCTTTTTCTCTTCCTTGATGTTACGGCATATGAGCCACACATTTCCGATGGATATGAGGAAGCAGGTCATCATCACGTGGTTCATATATTCCAGGCCGAAGAGCTTGGCCCACAGTGCCATCATCGCAGGCAGTATACCCAGTCCGTGGAGCACACCCTTTATGGTGCCGTACTTCTCATGGAAATCCAGATCGGGGTGGTAACCTAAAAGGTCCAGTATCTTTTCCCCGTACAGCTCCCTTTCGTACTTGCTCTCGGTTATATTTTCATATTCACGGAAGTACACATCCGTATCGGTCTGGTCCATGTAGTAGTACATGGCGCGGATCTGATAGAGGCCTTCATCCTGGCCCGTACCGTAATATCCGGTAATGTTCCCACGAGATATGAATGTTGCAGCCAGCAGTATTATTGCAAGCGGAAGGTATTCCTTCCAGTGGTAGCGTATCTGCGGCATTTCGAAACGCTTTACCACCAGCTGAATTATCAATATGACCAGCAGGAGTGCCATGGTGATAACGGCGCTGCGCCCCACCATGAATATCTCCAGCAGGAACAGCATGCCGCTCACAAAAGCATATGCGGCCAGATATCCGCCGCAGCCCAGTATCAGTACCTTGGCGGCATCCACTTTCC
>JAFYCS010000099.1 GCA_017539565.1 Lachnospiraceae bacterium | reverse complement strand
ATAGTTTACATAATCTTGTTATCGTTACGTCTTAACTGTCCGCAGGCACCGTCTATATCACGGCCAAGTTCACGGCGTATGGTCGTATTAACTTTCATGCCGGTTAAACGTTCCCGGAACTTAAGTACCGCAGCACGGTCAGGTTCTTTAAGCCCCGCTTCGGTCACGGGATTGACGGGGATCAGGTTAACATGCGCATTTCTCTTTCCGCCGGCCAGTGTCGCAAGACCTTTAACATCTTCATCAGTATCATTGACACCGGCTATAAGCGAATACTCAAAGGTAACCCTCCTGCCTGTCTTCTCAAAGTATTCATCCACCGCTTCCATCAGTTCCGCTATGGTAAAGCTTCTGGCCACCGGCATTATCTTTCTGCGTTTCTCATCGTTCACCGCATGAAGGGATAAGGCCAGCGTTATGCCAAGCCCTTCATCTGCAAGCCTTTTTATCCCGGGCACTATACCGCAGGTGGATACGGTGATGTTACGGACACTTAAGTTGAGCCCCTTATCCGAATTGATCATGCGTATGAACCTGACCAGGTTATCATAATTATCCATAGGCTCCCCTATGCCCATGACCACCACATTATCAACACGCTTGTTAAGATCCCTGGTCACAGAATAGATCTGTTCCAGCATCTCTGCTGCAGTAAGATTCCTTACCAGCCCGCCAAGGGTCGATGCGCAGAAAGCGCAGCCCATACGGCAGCCCACCTGGGATGATATGCATACACTGTGTCCGTGATGATAGTCCATGGACACGGTCTCTATCCTGTTACCGTCGGGAAGTTCAAAAAGGTATTTGGCAGTGCCGTCTATCTTAGATACCTGTTTTCTTACGGCTTTTAAGACTGTATAAGAATACTCCTCCTTAAGCTTCTGCTTAAGGGATGCTGAAATATTGCTCATCTCATCAAAGGAGGTTGCCAGCTTCTCATGCATCCAGGAATATATCTGGCCTGCCCTGAATCCCTTCTCCCCCATGAGCTCCATCTCCGCTTTAAGTTCATCGAATGTAAGGCTCTTTATATCCTTCATTTCTTCCTCCGGTAAAGGGATATGAAGAATCCGTCCAGCAGCGGAAGTCCCGCGGGTTCACCGCAGATGAGCTGAAGGCAGCCCTCTGCCGCGGTATCATTTTTCAGTTCTCCGGGAAGCCTGTCTTCAAATCCTACCGCCTCAAGATCAAAATTATCAAGCAGCCACTGCCTGTTCTTATCATTCTCATCTTTACTGATGGTACAGGTACTGTACATCAGCAGCCCGCCGGGCTTTACATATCTGACGGCATTCTTAAGTATGTCCCTCTGAAGCGACGCCAGTGTCCCGATATCTTCAGGCTTTAATCTGTATCGTATATCAGCCTTGCGCCCCATAACGCCCAGTCCTGAACAGGGCAGATCCGCTATAAGCACATCGGCCTTATCCTTCAGGGACTCATCATAGACCGTTGCATCATGCACGTCTATTTCAATATTTTCAAGCTTTAAGCGTTCTGCATTTTCCCTTATCTTATCTGCCTTAGCTTCGCTCAGATCAAAAGAAAACACCTTTCCGCTTTTACCGCAAGCCACTGCCGCACATATGCTCTTTCCGCCCGGCGCCGCACATAAGTCTATCACGGTATCTCCTTCCCTGATCCCTGCAACGACTACGGAAAGCATGCTGCCCACATCCTGTACTATAAAGGCTCCTTCATCAAAACCCGGAAGCCTTCCGATCCCCGGTGCATCCTTAAGCATATAAGCAGTGTCCAGATAAGGGCTCTGCGTTACGTTTATGCCGGCTTTTTCCATGCGGTCGGTGAGCTCTTTCTTATCACCCGATATGATATTTATACTTACGGGGCGTTCACAAAGAAAAGCCTTAAACATACTCTCGGTACGTTCAAAGCCGTATTCGGAACAAACATGTTCCGCTATCCATTCAGGCATGGAATATACAACAGAAAGATAGGCCAGGGGATCTTTTTCCTTATCCGGCCAGCTGATATCATCCCTGTTTCTTGCGATATTTCTGAGAACCCCGTTCACAAAACCCTTGAGTCCTGATAAGCCTTTTGATATGGCAAGGGATACCGCCTCGTTACAGGCAGCAGCATCCGGAACGGAATCCATATAGAGTATCTGATAAACACCCATACGCATGATGAGCTTAACGGGCGTCTTCATCTTAGATGTTTTTGTTGAAGCAAAGCAGTTAATAACATGATCGAGGGTAATGGCTCTTTCGACACAGCCCTCTGCCAGATGTCTTATAAAAGCCTTATCCCTCTGCTCAAGGAAATCATTCTTATCCAGCACGGCCTTGATGATATCCGTGCTCTTGGCTCCCTGCTTCTCACACTCGAGCAGTATATCGAGCACCAGCCGGCGGCTTTGTGTTGCTTTAGAAGCTGCCCCCATTATCCCAGATGCTCCCCTGCTTCTATCTTAACGCCTCTTAAAAAGTCCGCGCATGACATACGCTTCTTTCCTTCTATCTGAAGCTCGGTTATCTTAAGCGTGCCCGTTCCGCAGGCTACCGAAAAGCTGTCTTTAGCTACTCCCGTGATCATGCCGTGTGTAGCTTGGGGCGCCTCCATATCTGCCACTTCCGCCTTCCAGATCTTAAGTACCTTGGAATGAAAGCCGGTATACGCTCCGGGCCACGGATCTGTTCCCCTGATCAGCCGCTCTATCTCTTCAGCACTCCTGAACCAGTTGATCCTGCCGTCTTCTTTTGAGAGCATTCCCACATGGGTAGCCTTTGCCTCATCCTGTTTTACGGGAGTCAGTTCTCCCTTTTCAACAGCTTCCAAAGCTTCTGTGATAAGCTGTGAACCCAGGACAGACAGCTTATCAAAAAGACTTCCGCCGGTCTCATCCGGGGCTATCTCTACGTTGCGCTGCATAAGGATATCACCGGTATCTATGCCGGCATCCATCTGCATGATGGTAACACCGCTTTCCTTATCCCCGTTTATTACCGCATATTGTATGGGTGCTGCGCCCCTGTATGCGGGAAGGAGTGAAGCATGTATATTCAGACAGCCGTATTTCGGCATATCCAGGATCTCCTGTGAGAGTATCTGGCCGAATGCCGCTACGACAAATACATCGGCAGGATACTGCTTAAGCTCCTCTACCGCTTCGGCACGCTTGATCCTTTCTGGCTGGAATACCTTAAGCCCGTGGGCCATAGCACATTCTTTTACCGGACAGGGCGCAGGTTCCTTCGAACGGCCCTTGGGTCTGTCGGGCTGGCATACCACCAGGCTTATCTCATGACCTGCTTCTATAAGCGCTTCAAGCGGACCTACGGAAAAGTCCGGTGTTCCCATATATACTATCTTCATTCTTCTTCATCCTCTTCATCAGCAGCAGGTGCGCTTGTATCTTCCAGGTCACCTTCCACCTTTGTGGTATACATTATGCCATCCAGGTGATCCAGCTCATGGCAGATCGCACGGGCCAGCAGTTCCTCACCTTCAAGGATGAACTCCTCCATGTTACGGTCAAGCGCCCTGGCTTTTACATAGGCGGGCCTTGTAACGATGCCTACTTTTCCGGGAACCGAAAGACAGCCTTCATATGCCTGCTGCTCGCCTTCGGTCTCTATTATCTCGGGATTTATCAGTACGTAAGGATCCTCTCCCGTCACATCTATTACCACGATACGTCTGAGCACGCCCACCTGTGGTGCCGCCAGTCCGACACCGTTGGCATCATACATGGTATCAAACATATCATCGATGAGTTCCTGCAGATGATCGGTCATCTTCTTTACCGGTCTGCATACCGTCTCAAGAGTCTCATCCCCAAGTTTCCTTACATTCCTGATAGCCATTTGTTTTCTCCTTTTTATCTTATGTCAAAATGAATTAACCGGGTCAAAATCAAACTGCAGCATTACATCCGCTGCACCGGGCGCTGTAGCAAGCTCTGCTTCCGCTTCTTCAGCCGCATCCTTAGCCCTGTTTAAAAGTTTCATATCCTTATGACGTATATAAAGGCCGGTTCGGTAACTGTCCTTAAGCTTACCTATCAACGCTTCCGCAGGTCCTATTATCTCCGGTATCTCTCCCCCCATAGCACGTATGGCATCTGCAATGCGTACAGCGCGCTCCATCCCTGCACCGACATCCGATGAAAAGAACTGCATTGTCAGCATATGACATACCGGAGGAAAATCCGCTAGTTCCCTGTAAGACATTTCCTGCTCGTAGAAGTCCTCATAATCATGTGCCGCAGCCAGCTGTATCGCATAATGCTCCGGCTGGTATGTCTGTATGACGACTTCGCCTTTTCTCTCCGCCCTGCCTGCCCGGCCCGCCGCCTGTGCAAGCAGCTGGAAAGTCCTCTCCGCCGAATGATAGTCGCTTAAGTTAAGTGACATATCCGCAGCCAGCGCTCCCACCAGCGTTACATTCGGGAAATCGTGGCCTTTAACTATCATCTGGGTACCCAGCAGTATATCTGCTTCCCCGTTCGCAAAGGAAGACAATATCCTGTCATAGTCAGCCTTATTTTTTGTGGTATCTGCATCCATACGCAGTATCCCGGCAGAAGGATACAGCTTTTTTAGCTCTTCCTCCATGCGCTCCGTTCCTGCCTTAAAGCCCGCAATATACTTTGAAGCACATTTGGGGCAAATACCCGGCTTTTCCTCTTTATGCCCGCAGTAATGACAGTGGAGGAAACCGTCTTTATGCTCGGTAAGTGAGACCGAGCAATGAGGGCAGTTTACCACATAGCCGCAGCTACGGCAAGAGACAAATCCGGCGATACCTCTCCTGTTTATGAAAAGCATGCTCTGTTCGCCCTTAAGCATACGTTCGGTCAGCAGTTCCGAAAGCCTTCTTGATAAAAAGCCCTTGTTGCCGCTCTTAAGCTCGGCACGCATATCTTCTATATATACCTTGGGCAATACTGCATTTCCGAAACGTGAGCGCAGTGAAAACAGCCGGTATTCATCTTTCTGTGTCCTGTAATAGGATTCCAGTGAAGGCGTCGCACTGCCCATCACAAGCAGCGCATTCTCCCGCTCTGCAAGATATGCCGCCACCTCCCGTGCATGGTACTTGGGCATTTTCTCGCTCTTATAGCTGCCCTCATGTTCCTCATCTATTATTATGATGCCTGTACGTTCAAAAGGCACAAACAGCGCCGACCTGGGACCTATTATAATATCAAGTTCGCCTTTTCTGGCACGTTCGTACTGATCGTAACGTTCACCGTCGGAGAGTTTTGAATGCATGACGGATACACGCTCGCCGAAACGGGCGTAAAAACGCATAAGCGTCTGGAAAGTAAGGGAAATCTCCGGTATCAGCACTATAGCCTGACGTCCTTCGGCTACTATTTTTTCAATAAGCTCCAGATAGACTTCTGTCTTTCCGCTTCCGGTCACACCATGTAAAAGGGCAGGCCTTAAGTCGCCTTTTTCCCTGGCTCTTAATATCTCATCTACTACAGCGCGCTGTTCATCGTTAAGCTCCGTCTTAGCGCTGTATCTGCTGTTAGCTGCAACAGGCGCCCTGTACCGCCTCAGCTTTTCTATCTTTATAATACCGTCTTTTTCTGCAGTCTTAAGCACGGCAGCGGAGATATTAAGCTTATCCTTTACCATATCCTCCGGCAGCTCCTGTGCAGAAAGCAGCGCCTTGTACAGTTTGATCCTGGCCGCAAAACGGATCGGATTGAGTGCGTTTATCTCATTTTTTAAACGCTCCTCATCCACCAGCGCATGGATCATACCGTAATTCAGCTCCTTCATCTTCTTTTTGACGGGGAGCACGGTACGCATAGCAGTGATAAGCGTACCGCCGTAGTTCTTCTTCATCCAGGCAGCCAGCGCAAGTGTACGACCTTCCATATTCACTGACTTTTCTGCTATATGATCGATATACTTAAGCATATCATCAGGCAGATCCGCCCTGTCGCCTGTTGCCACCACATAACCTTTTCTTAATGTATTTCCTTTACCGAAGGGTATGCATACCTCCATGCCTTCCTCAAGCTTATCCTCAAGCTCTGCAGGTATCTTATAAGTAAAAGGACGGTCCAGCTTTTCCAGCGCTATATCGATTATGACTGACGCATATCTGCCCATTTACTTATCCGCCAGATAGGGATAACGCTCACACATACGTGCCATTGCCGCTTTATTTCCGTCTTCTTTTAAAATACTGTATACCAGTTCCCTCTCATCCATGTGATGCTTTACGCCCCTGATCTCCTGGTAATCTTCATGCCCTTTTCCTGCAAGTATGACCAGGTCACCGGCTGCTGCCTCATGCATAGCATATGCTATGGCCTCTCTCCTGTCGGCTATTGTCACATGCGCACCATCCGTCCTGCTCATGCCTTCTTCTATATCGGCGATGATATCCAGAGGCTCTTCATCCCTTGGATTATCCGAAGTGATCACAGTAAGGTCGGACAGACGCCCGCTCACTTCCCCCATCTCATACCTGCGGGACTTTGCCCTGTTGCCGCCGCAGCCGAAGAGAGTTATCAGCCTGCCTTTGCAATGTCCGCGCAGTGCCTTAAGGAGACTCTCCAAAGCCATCGCGTTATGTGCATAATCTATCATCAGGCTGTAATCCTCTGATACGGGCAGCAGTTCCATGCGGCCTTTTACAAGTGACTTCGAAAGCCCTGCTTCTATCTTATCCATATCTTCATAGCTTTCCCTTGCGGCACATACCGCCGTAAGGGCCGAAAGAATATTATAAGCCGAAAACCGTCCGGGGAAAGGCAGCATCATTTTATACTCCCTGCCGTCTGCCGTAAACTTAAGATCACTGGACAGCTGCCCGGTCTCATGGGAAGGCTCAAAGGATACTGCTCTGACATCTGCATTTTCCGAAAAACCGTAACGGATGATCTTATCACAGGTATTGTCTTTTAATATATCCGGGGTCTTCTCATCATCAGCGTTTACCACGGACGTCCTGCAGCTTTTAAACAGCAGGCTCTTGCAATGCAGATAATCCTCCAGATCCTTATGCTCCCCCGGTCCTATATGGTCAGGCGAAAAATTAGTGAACACACCCACGTTAAAATCTATCCCGGCAGTCCTGTGCATCATAAGCCCCTGCGATGATACCTCCATCACAACAAGCTTGCAGCCGTTATCACTCATTTCCTTAAGATAAGACTGCAGATCATAAGACTCGGGAGTAGTGTTTACCGATGGTATATGCCGTGCTCCCGTATCTATCTCCACAGTGCCTATAAGTCCGGTCTTAAGCCCCAGTTCCTCAGCTGCCGATTTGACCATGAAGGCCGTGGTCGACTTGCCTTTTGTTCCTGTAATGCCTATGGTACAGAGCTTATCCGCGGGGTGATCGAACCACGCTGCCGAACATAACGCCAGGGCCAGTCTTGTATCTTCAACTATGTGCAGGGCACAGCCCGCTTCTTCACAGGCTTTCTTCTGCTCATCATCAGCATATTGGGCCAGCACGGCAGCAGCCTTCTTTTCAGCCGCCTGCGCTATGGCACTGTGTCCGTCAAACTTAGCCCCCTTTATGGCTATATACAGACAGCCCTCGCAGATCTTACGCGAATCGAATACCAGCTCTTTAACCTGACGCCTGTCGGTTGATATATTCAGTTTTTCTGTAAGTTGATCTAAAGTTTTCATATGTTCACCTCACATAATACGCTTGATTATACCACATTTCACGGCAGTTAAAAAGACCGTTGTCCGAAGGCAACGGTCTTAATATGAGGGGGAGATAGTAAATGTGTTTCACTATCTGAAGGTATAGTAACTCGAAATTGTGTCCAAAAAGTGTTCAAATTGTGTATAAAAATAATTTTTTTATTTTAATTTAAGTAAATCCATACGGAGCTGTCCGCTTTCCGTCAAAGTACATCTTCCTCGGCTTCGGGAACAGAAAAATCACGCTCACCCAGAAGGAAGGAAAAGATCTTAAGCCTGAAAATGCATATCAGTATCAACTCCATCACTATAACGGCAGCTGCCACTGTAGCCCTGTTGGCAAAATTGTTATCTGTCTTTACAAACACGTCCTGCCCCAGTTTAAGCGCTGTCTTAAGTATACCAAAGTCCGAAAATGTAAGATAGATTATTATCGCATGTCTGCCAAGGAAATCAATGGGCTTTATGGTTCCTATCCAGCTGCAGAAAAGCATCAGCCCTCCTCCAAGGCAAAGTGACACGGGAAGGGTCACATAAGGCTTATCCAGTACCATGACAGTGTAATTGCAGCGCGCTATCAGAAACGATAAGCCCACACCCGCACCGGTAAAGAGTACAGACAGCACTACAACTATGAGTTTCTTTTCGCTCAGCTTCTCCCCTATCAGGCAGAACACCTCACCAAAGGCACAGAAGAACATTCCCACACTGCTCCTCCAGAAAAGGAGAGCGATACGCAGGCCGTATGACTGCAGGCAAACTTCCACATCTCCCGCATCATACATTCCCGAATAACCTTTGTAAAACAATATGCCGGTAAGCGAAAACGCAACTGCTGTCAGTATTATGCAGATTATCACCAGTCTGAAGTTATGCCTGAATACACGGTATGCGGTCACCCCTATAAAATATGCAGGCAGAAACCATAAAACCGATATTCCGACAAATGATACGCTGTCCCACAGATCACTGTATGTAGCTTTAAGCGTATAAAGGGGTGATACGAACATCCCCACTGAATCTATCAACAGATATATGAGTGTAAACCAGAAGAACGGCATCATTGTCTTCTTAAAGCCCTGACGTACCGCCTCTTTCTCATCGGTCTCAAAGCCTCTCTTATGCCAGAGGGCTCCTGCCGCCATCATGAATAACGGAAAACACACAGCGTCGAAACGGTACTGAAGCACTTTGGAGAGCATCCCCGATGCAGCAGTTACCGTTGCTATTATGCCTATTCCCTTGTAAAGATCCAATTCGCTGTATCTTTTAGTCTTGATATTCATGTTTACTTATAATCCTCCATAATAAGCTGAAGATTCGTTCTCCCGTTGTATTCGTTTATATCGGGCTTATATATTACAGAGAAGCCAACGCCTTCACCTTTTCCGGCCAAAAGCGCCTTAAGTACCTCCGCCCCGTACTTTTCTTCTATATAAGACTTTATGGCATCGGTCTTAAAAAATGCCTTAAGCTCATAGGCGGTTCCCTCATCCTCTACATTTAATATGCAGAGCTTCCCTTCCCTGCCTGCGGGAGATATGGATCTGAGCCTGAGCCCCCCGCGTGCGATCACAGCCCTGGTATTTCCGTTACCGCAGGGTTCCAGGCATTTAAGCTCCTGTACCAGTCCCATTGTAGCATATTTAAGCGGCAGCTCCAGGTCGATCGTAACCTTTTCGCTGAAGTCCTCTTCTTTAAGGGAACAGTTCTCATTAAGCCGCCTTCTGAGATCATTAAGCTTATCCGCCGGAAGGGAAAATCCGGCAGCCTGGGAATGTCCTCCGAAACGGGTAAATATATCGGCCACAGCTGTCAGGGCATCATACATATGATAAGCGGGTATGGAACGCGCCGAGCCCTTAAGCCCTTCCTCACCGTTAGTCACTATCAGTGTGGGATGGAAATACCTCTCCCTTATCCTGCCGGCCACTATGCCCGCAATACTCTCATGACACTCGGGAAGATAGATAACATATACTTTGCAGCTGTCGTGCTCCCCGCTCTCTATCTGCTCCACGGCAGCAGCCGTAGCCTGCTCTGTCATGGTCTTGCGGCTTTCGTTAAGCTCTTTCAGTTCGCCCGCAAGGCGCATAGCCTCGGTCCTGTCTTCCGTGGTCATCAGTTCAAATGCTCTCAGCGCCGTATCTATGCGCCCCGTGGCATTGATACAGGGCCCCAGCATAAAGCCCAGATGGTAGGCAGCTATCTCTTTATTGCCAAGATCCAGTACGGATATAAGCTCCCTTATCCCGCCGGCCGGATCTTCATTCATAAGCTTAAGTCCCTGCTTTACAAGAACACGGTTCTCATCCCTGAGCTCCATGATATCACCGACTGTAGCAAAAGCGGCATACTGTACCAGTTCAGCATCAAGGAGCGGATCCGTTGAAACTGACGCCTTATCACAGCAGTAACGTATAAGCTTATATGCTACAAAGCCCCCGCAGATCCCGGGGAAAGGATATTCTGAACCGGGCAGATGGGGATCTATCACCGCTGCCGCATCAGGGATAAGATAATGTCTCTCCCCATCAGTTTCTTCATATGGAATCTCATGATGGTCCGTGATAAGGAGCGTAATGCCCAGCTCTTTGGCAAGCAGAGCCTCTTCACGTGCCGCTATACCGTTATCACATGTAATTATCAGGTCAATGCCGTCATCCTTAGCCTGTTTTATCATATCGCAGTTCATGCCGTATCCGTCGCGTACCCTGTGAGGTATGCGTGCATCGACATCACCGCCCAGAAACTTAATGCCTTTTACCAGTATTGTAGAGGCACAGACTCCGTCTATATCATAATCACCGATAACGCGGATCTTCTTCCCCGAGTCGATCGCATCAAGCAATATAGCACTCAGTTCATCAATCCCGTCAAGGAGAGCCGGATCATGCAGGCATTCCATCCCGCCGTGAAGATACCTCTCGATCTCTTCATCCTCACTGACCCCGCGGTTTTTTAGAAGCCTGGCCACTACGGGTGAAATCCCGTGAGCCTTTCCTACAGCTGCATAATCCCCGCCCTTCCTTATCAAAACCCAATCAGACATAGGTAATCTCCTTCAAACCATTACACACAAGTATAACACGAAATTCACAAAATGAACACTTCCTTTTTCCCGCTTTTATGATATACTAATAAAGCTGTTTTAAGCATGATAAAGGGAGGAATAATAAAAATGAGCGAGATCAGCAAGTCAAAACAGAAACGTATGGACCAGCAGCACCAGAGGAGTGTGCAGCACAGACAGAAAGCAGCTGCCACCTTCTGGAAGATAGCTATACCCCTGGTAATAGTAGGCGCTATCGTTGCAGGTATATATTTTTATCAGCTTTCCAAACTGGATTATTCCAGATATCTTAATGATAACGGAAGCATCAAGGGTGTAAAAGCTTCAGATTATGTAACCGTTAACGACGAGAATATCAGCTTCTCCAAGGCAGAGCTTCTGCCCGACGATTCACAGATCGATTCAGATATAGATTCGGATCTGTCTTCACATCAGGTATTATCCGAAGATGCAGGACTTTTAAGCTCCTATGGCGACAAGCTCAGCATCACCTATACTTCCACTATGGACGGCGCAGCATATAAGAATGCTGAAGATCCCACTGATTATACCATCGGCGACGGTACCTTCTCTTCAGACTTTGATGATGCGCTTCAGGACCGTGCTCCCGGCGAGGACTTCACCGTAAGCGTAACCTTTGATGACGATTATGAGGACGCAGACGCAGCCGGCAAAACCGCAGAGTTTAACGTACATGTGGCAGGAATCTATCAGGATCCCGAATTCGACGATGCTTATGTACAGCAGTATCATTCAGATGTGGCCAGCACTACCGAAGAATACCGTCAGAGCCTTATCGACAAGCATTACGAAGATAACCTTTCAAGCAAGGTTGAAGAATCTCTTTCACAGAACAGCGTGGTAAGCAAGTATCCCAGTGCATACCTGGATAATCTCAGCCGCGTTATCGCCGATCAGGAGCGTAACTATATGATACAGATGTATCAGATGTTCGGCATGACTGCACCTTCCGGCGAAACCTGGGAGATCATGGGCGCAGCTTCCGAGGAGGAATTCAAAGCCACCACAGCTGCCCAGGCAAAAGAAGAAGTCGAAAAGTCTCTGGAGATCCAGTATCTCTTTGATAAATACGGCTTAAGTACGAGCGATGCCGATGTACGTTCTTATTACATCAATGAGAACGGTTTCACCGACGAAAGCTTCGATGAAGCAGTAAAAGCAAACGGCAAGGGCTTCTATGCACAGCAGTACATGAAGAAGATAGTTTTAGACAAGCTCAAGGAAGTAGTTAAGATCACCGAATAAGGGGAAGCTGAAAATGGCAAAGAAAAATCTGATAATGGGTGTAGCCAAGCATTACTGGTGGTATAAGATAGAGCCTTTCTACGTATCCTGTGCCAGATTTAACGGCGACAACTGCGATATCGTAGCTTTTACCAAAGATCTGTCCGCTTTCACCAGGGATAAGCTTAGGGAATACCACATACATTGTGTAGAGATCCCGGACCGTTTTGAACATGACGGCCCCATCGATTACCGCTATGCTCTTTATATCGATATACTTAATAAGAAAAGGCAGAACTACGATCAGGTACTCTTCTGTGATACCAGGGATGTATTCTTCCAGTCCGCAATGTTCCCCGAAGAATCCTCCGAACCCTATCTGGGCGTAGCAGTGGAGAGCGGTGTGATAGGCGGTGATGACTGGAACCGACGCTGGATGCAGGAACGTTTCGGCATGGAACAGTACGAAGCCTTAAAGAATAAATATGTACTGTGCGCCGGTACCATCTGGGGAAGCAGTGAGGTGATCTACTCCTTCTGCAACTCCATGATAGAAAACCTCTCAAGTCCGGATTTTAACTTTATAGATATCAATGACCAGACTTCATATCAATACATGGTCTATAACAAGGTTGTACCCATGGCCGGTGCAGCCGTACATTACAGTGACTTAAAAGACGGTGTCGTGGCTACTATCGGAAACAAAGGGGATCACCGCGTATGCGACGGTACACTCTACACTCCGGCAAACGGAGCCAACAAGCCTGCACTGGTACACCAGTGGGACCGCCACAAAGCACTCTTCCCCTTCGTTGAGAAGTATCATAAAGAAAAACACCCCCGCATACACTGGAGGCGTTATCATGATTATCTGAGCCTTAAGGATATAGCACTTTCAAGTTATCACGACAGGCATTATCTTAATATGTTCATAGCCTGCGTAAAATACCTGTTCGCCAGGAAACCTAAGGGCGAATGCCTGTGGAAATGATCATCTGCGTTTCTTAAGATAAACAAACGCGCCGGCGGCGGCACCTCCGAGAATGAGGACCGCCGCTATTATTATGCCTGCGCCCCCTTTCTTATCTGCCTTATCATCCGTATCTTCAACCGGTGTTTCCGTTACTTCTTCCACTACTATGGGCAGCGGCTCCTCTTCGGGCTCAAGCAGTGTCACACCTTCCGGCAGCTCAAGCTTAGGGATAACAGCTTCCGCTGTAACTCCGCACACACTGCACACACCGGTCTTAAAGCCTTCTTCATCTATTGTGGCTTCCTTATTTATCGTCCATTCAAAGCTGTGAGATTTCAATGTATAATGATCTGTCTCGCTGTAACCGCAGTTACTGCAGGTATATGTGGTATAGCCGAAATCACAGGAAGGTGCAGTCACACTCTCTTCCATATTGGGCGCGTCACATTCATGGGGTTTTATATCTTTGTCATAACTGAAGATCTCATCCCGCTCGAAATCATCGGTATCATTACGGTCATTATCAAACTCCCATATCATTATCTCACCGATAAATCCTTTGCAGTATGCCCTTCGGTTTGTATTATCCTCAAAGAAACGGATCTTTCCGGTAACATGATTACCGGTGATACTGCCGTGGTAGTCTATACCTGCCGGATAGAATATATACATGCCCACCAGGCCGCCGTCATGTACATAACCGTGATCCGAATCAAACCCTGCGATCTTTATCTCACAATCATTTATATCGGGATAACCTGCGGCACAGGCTCCTCCCATATACTGCTCATCTTTGGTATCCGCATCCGTATCCGTGCATACCAGTGTCACATCCGCGCTGCATCTTTCTATACTTCCGCAGCCGTAGCCCAGGATACCGCCCACACCGAACATCTTCTCATGGGCCCTTAAGCTTATTATGCCCTGTACACTGCAGTTGATCAGGCTGCTCTTTTCCATATATCCCGCAATGCCTGCAGCAAAACAGGGTTTATCCGTCTCAACATCAACACGCATGTTAATAAGCTTTAAATTCTTTACTTCCGCCCCGTCCTCCAGCACTTCAAAAAAGCCGGCAAATGAGGTATCATACTCTTTCATATTGCCGTCATATGTCTTCCTTACAAAGCTCCCCGTCTGCTTAACGGATGCATTCAGTATGGAAAAGCTGTTTCCGTCAAAGTGCCCGGAAAAAACTATGGGCTTCCACTCGGCACCGCTTAAGTCGATATCGGCGATCAGCCTGTAATTACCGTCCGGGCTCATATTCATCAGCTCATCGGCAGTACTTATCTCAATATAGTCATCATCTCCGGCAGCATGAACACGAAGTCCTGCAGCATTAAAAAATACAGCCGTAAAAGCAAGTATTACAACCATCATACCCTTCAGTATCTGAAGGATCCCGCGCTTACGATCTGTATGTATATCATTATATTCCATGTTATCTTTCACAAATCCTGACCTTCCTCAAGATGCGCCATAACACTTTCATAAAAGCTTATGGTCTCTTTATCCGTAACTTCCCTGCCGGATCTGTAATAATGTATCTCTCTTTTCCCTTCAGATACACACCCCCGGCTGTTTAATACCTTTACCAGGTTTCTGGCTGTCCCCGCACTGCCGTCTATCATCTCGGTCCCCGGGGGCATTATCTCCTTAAGCGCTGACTTAAAATGGTTAAAATGCGTACAGCCGAATACCAGTATGCCGTATTCTTCAGTATGTAATCCCGACAGTTCTTTCTCTAAACATTCCCTGACGGCAGGCGAATCAAATTCTCCCCGTTCTGCAAACCCCACCAGCCCCGGAGTTGCCTTAACATCCACAAGACCTTTATTATCAACACGGCTGATAAGCTCTTCGAGCTTCTTCTCCCTGGCGGTCACTTCCGTGGCGATCACCAGTATGCGTTTCCCCGCATTATGCTCTACTGCAGGCTTAACCGCAGGCTCTATCCCCAAGATAGGTATTGTAAAACGGCTTCGCAGATATGCCGCTGCCGCTGCGGTAGCCGTATTACAGGCGATCACAACCGCATCACAGCCTTTGTCTTTCAAAAAACAGACAGCCTTTTCGGAATAATCACGTATCTGTCCGATGCTCTTTTCGCCGTAGGGAACATTATCCGTATCGGCATAATAAAAGTATGCCTCATCCGGAAGCAGCTTAAGCGCTTCATTAAGCACCGTAAGCCCGCCTATTCCCGAATCAAACATACCTATCTTCATAACTTAAGCCCCACTGCGCTGTATAATTCTTTCATCTGTCCGGGCTCTAATTCGGTATATTCACCGGGCTTCAGGTCACCCAGACTTACCGTCACGACTCTTATCCTTTTAAGGGCGTTAACATGATATCCCGCCAGGCGCCACATACGTCTTATCTGGCGGTTAAGTCCCTCGGTTATCACCATACGCACACTCCTGGAGGATATCTTTTCTATCCTGCAGGGTTTTGTCTTTTTCTTCAGTTCTTCAATCCAGACTCCCCGTGAAAGCTTTTCTATATCCTCCGGAACGGGCTCTTTGTTAAGCTTTACTATGTATTCCTTCTCATGGCCTGCCCTGCCTCTCATCATGGCATTGATCAGGTCGCCGTCGTTGGTCAGCAGGAGCAGTCCTTCACTGTCTTTATCAAGCCTGCCGGCATAAGTAACACGAACGGGATAGTCCACGGCATCAGCCACAGTATCCTCTGCATGCGGATCACTTTCGGTCACAGTCTGTCCCGCAGGTTTATAATAAGCCAGCACCACTTTTTCGGTAACAGCCTTAAGCTCCCTGCCATCTGCGCTTACCGCGTCGCCTTCAGTGACACGGTCACCCGGCTGTGCAGTCTTTCCGTTGATGATCACACGGCCCTCTGCTATAAGCTTATCGGCTTCGCGGCGTGAACAAAGACCGCATTCAGCCAGATACTTGTTTATGCGTACGCCTTCACTCATTTCTTCTCGCTTAAACACCTGTACTCATCAAAGCAGTCAAAGGTTGCAAAATAATCCGCAGGAGTCTGGGCACGGCGGATAAGCTGGACGCTTCCGTCTTCCTTCAGCAAAAGCTCCGCAGACTTAAGCTTTCCGTTATAGTTATATCCCATCGCGAAACCATGCGCACCGGTATCATGGATAGCCAGGTAATCGCCGATCTCTATCTCTGGCAGCTGTCTGTCTATAGCAAATTTATCATTATTCTCACAAAGAGATCCCGTAACATCATAGGTATGATCGCAGGGTGCATTCTCTTTACCGAGGACGGTGATATGATGATATGCCCCGTACATAGCGGGTCTCATGAGGTTAACGGCACAGGCATCAACACCGATGTACTCCTTATGTGTATGCTTCTCGTGTATAGCCTTTGTTACCAGCATACCGTAAGGTCCCATCATGAACCTGCCCATCTCTGTATAGATCTCCACGTCTCCGAGACCTGCAGGCACCAGCACCTCTTCAAAGACCTTTCTTACACCATCGCCGATCACGCGTATATCATTGGGTTCCTGATCGGGTCTGTAAGGTATACCGACACCGCCTGAAAGGTTGATGAAGTTAAGGCTTACGCCTACTTCTTCCTTTATCTTAACCGCAGTCTCAAAAAGCTGTTTGGAAAGCATGGGATAATATTCGTTGGTAACAGTGTTGCTGGCAAGGAAAGCGTGAAGTCCGAATTCCTTTACCCCTTTGCTCTTAAGTATACCGTATGCTTCAAACAGCTGCTCTGTTGTAAGCCCGTACTTCGCATCACCGGGATTGTCCATGATGCCGTTGCTCATCTTGAACACACCACCGGGATTATATCTTAAGCTGAGCCTCTCGGGAAGCTTGCCCAGTATGCCTTCAAGGAAATCTATATGTGTGATGTCATCAAGGTTTATAGTAGCACCAAGCTTTGCTGCCAGTTCAAAGTCCTCAGCCGGGGTGTCATTTGAAGAGAACATTATGTCCCTTCCCCTGATACCTGCCGCATCGGAAAGCATCAGTTCGGTATATGACGAGCAGTCTGAGCCGCAGCCGTACTCATGCAATATCTTCATAAGAAAGGGATTGGGACAAGCCTTTACTGCAAAGTATTCCTTAAATCCCTTATTCCAGGCAAAGGCTTCCTTCATTGCCTTTGCATTCTCCCTGATGCCCTTTTCATCGTAAATGTGAAAAGGTGTGGGATACTTCTTTACGATCTCCTCGATCTTTTCTTTGGACACAAATGCTTTCTTTTCCATAATTCTTCTCCTTTATATAGATCCCCGCGTAGGAAAGTCCGGCTACGGAAATCGTAGATTTCCTGCCTCACTTTTTCGCTTTCGCTCAGGATTCATTGCTATGATATCTTCCAGTCCACAGGCTCTACACCGTTGGCTGAAAGGAATTCATTACATTTTGAAAAATGCCTGCATCCGAAAAATCCCCTGTATGCCGATAAAGGCGAAGGATGAGGTGCCTTTAATATCAGATGCTTTGGATTATTCAGCATCCTGCTCTTGCTCTGCGCAGGGCTTCCCCAGAGCATGTATACTATAGGCCTGTCTTCTTTATTGACGGCCTCGATTATCGCATCGGTAAACTGTTCCCACCCTATGCCCCTGTGTGAAAAAGCCTGATGCGCACGAACGGTAAGCACAGTGTTTAAGAGCAGCACTCCCTGCTCTGCCCATGATGTCAGATCACCGTGGCCGGGTATATCCAGTCCCAGATCGTCATGCAGTTCCTGATAGATATTTACCAGCGAAGGCGGTATCTTGACCCCCTTCTGCACCGAAAAGCACAAGCCGTGCGCCTGACCGGGCTCGTGATAAGGATCCTGTCCCAGAATCACTACCTTCACCTTATCCAGGGGTGTCAGATGCATGGCTGCATACAGATCATTCTTTGAGGGAAATATCTCATGAGTGGAATACTCTTTGACAACAGTATCCCGCAGTCTTTTATAATATGGCTTTTTAAACTCGCCGGAAAGCGCCGCTTCCCAGCTTCCGGACAGAGGCGGCATGATCACATCCTCACCGGAACGCCTTTATTCTTAAGGTATTCCTTAACTTCCATTATCTCGAGTTCTTTAAAGTGGAACAGTGATGCTGCCAGAGCGGCATCTGCACCGCCCTCAGTCAATGCATCATAAAAATGCTCCATGGTGCCTGCACCGCCGGATGCTATGACAGGAACCCCCACATTATCAGATATGGTACGGGTAAGCTCCAGGTCATAGCCTGCCTTGGTACCATCACAGTCCATACTGGTAAGCAGTATCTCTCCTGCTCCTAACTCAACTCCCTTCATTGCCCATTCTACCGCATCTATACCGCAGTCTATACGCCCGCCGTTCTTAAAGATATTCCAGCCTCCGTCGGGCCGGCGCTTTGCATCTATAGCCAGCACCACACACTGGCTGCCGAACTTATCTGCCGCATCGGATATGAGTTGCGGATTCGCAATGGCTGCGCTGTTTACCGCCACCTTATCGGCCCCCTCACGCAGTATCTGCCGGAAATCATCAACCGTTCTGATACCTCCGCCTACGGTAAAGGGTATGAATACTTTTTCCGCAACACGGCGGACCATGTCTACAACGGTCTTTCTGGCATCGGAAGATGCGGTGATATCCAGGAATACCACTTCATCCGCTCCCGCTTTATCATATGCCGCTGCAGTTTCCACCGGATCTCCGGCATCTATAAGATTTACAAACTGTATACCCTTAACTACCCTGCCGCCGTTTACATCCAGACAGGGGATTATTCTTTTCGTGTGCATATCATAACTCCATAAAATTCTTTAATATATTAAGCCCCACAGCGCCGCTCTTCTCCGGATGGAACTGGGTGGCGAATACATTATCCTTCTCCACCGCCGCATGGATATGGGCCGAATACTCCGTACTGGCTATGACTATATCCTTATCATCAGCCTCCAGATAATAGGAATGTACGAAGTATACAAAGGCGCCTTCCGGCGTTCCTTTAAGCAGTCTGCAGTCTCTTTCTATATGCAGGGAATTCCAGCCTATCTGCGGTACCTTGATCCCTTCTGCCGCGGGAATGCGTTTTATCTTTCCGCCGAACACAGATAAGCCTTCCGCTCCGGGACTTTCCTCGCTCTCATCAAACAAAAGCTGAAGCCCCACGCATATCGCAAGAAACGGTGTTCCCTTCCTGACGACTTCATGTACGGCCTGATCCATGCCACGTACATCCAGCTTATGTTTTGCATCGCCGAAAACGCCCACTCCCGGAAGTACAACTTTATCGGCCTTTGCCACAACCTCCGGATCAGAGGTAAGCTGCACACTCCCGCCAAGTGATGCGAACGCATTTTCAACACTCTTTATATTACCTGCATCATAATCTATTATAGCTATCATTTCGTCACCTAAAACTGATCACTTTCTATCTGTATATCTACGTTACCGTCCTGGAAAAACAGAACCTGTGAAGGCGACTCCGCCGGCAGTTCCACCGGCTCATCTTCTTCAGGCCTTCCCTCAAGATACTCCTTCTCTTCGGGGAGAAGATCCGGAAGTTCATCGTCCCCTTCCGGTTCCTGCGGCTGCTCATTCTCCTGTTCCTTCAGCATGATACCGTATTCTTCAAATATCTCTTCCTGCATGGGCCTGTAGGGCCGTCCTTCTATAACCGCATCGACCTTTCCGGTATAATCAGCCTCCGAATACTTAAGGGTCTCCATAGCTTCAAGCTCGCTCACTCCGAATACCGATGCAAGGGCATCCGTAAACTTAAGCCTTATTGCCAGCGCTTCCTGATCAACGCCCAGTGACTGTATCTGCGGCAGCAGATCATCATACCGCGCGAGTCCCTGGAACAGGGCATCCAGCGCTTCTTTTTCCATGCCCATGTTCATATAATGCTCGTAAGATTCGTATTTACGGTCCAGCATCACTAAAAGCCTTGAACGCTGGTAGAGCTTTTTGTCGCTCTCATTTAAGTCCTTTCCGTACATGGTAAGGAAAGCCGTCTTATAATCCTTTTCATAATATGCCTTACGGGCATCACGCATGTTCATAAGTCCCGGAAGTATGGTACCTACCAGCAGGAGCGCTATCATTATCGAAGCTGCCAGCAGTACGGTTCGTGCTATATACTTCTTGGGTATACGTTTTGAATTATCAGGCTCTTCCGGCTTCTTTTCCTTTTTGGGCCTGGGCTTCTTTTCCTTTTTGGGCTTTTCTTCTTTGGGCTTCTTCTCTTTTTTCTTCTTTTCTTTCTTGGGTTTGCCCTTTTCTTTCTCTGCCTCTATCTCGCCTAAGATCGCAGCATTTTCGTCACTGAGCTTTGTAGCATCTGCTTCGGGGATCAGTACTTCTTCGGGATCCTCCTCTTCGGTAAACAGAGCAGCTACCAGCTTTGAAAAGAAACCGGGCTTCTTTTCCTTTTTCTCAGCTGCCTCCGCACCTTCCTTGGGCTCCTTCGTCTTCTTTTCGCGTTTCTTTTTTACGCGCTTCTTTTTCTTTTTCCCGTCGCCGTCGCCTTCCTCTTCCTGCTCTTCACCGTTCAAGTCAGGCGCCGCTTCACCTTTGTCTTCGGCTATACTTGGATCTACAAGCTCTCCGCTGTCAGACTTTTCTATCATATTACCGATATCGCTCAGATCAATATCGTCTTCACCCAGATTTGCCATGATCTGATCAAATTCGGCGTCACTGTCTATCCTGGTCCCGTCATCTTCAAGCCCCGCCGCTTCGGCTGCAGCCAGCTGTGCTTCGATATCTTCAAGTCCGGGACCGTCAGGAACAGGAATTTCATCCCCGCTCCCGAAGATTATATCTTCGCCGCCGTTTTCGGCAAGCATCGCTTCTATCTCAGACTGGCTCATATTCTTGGACGAGCCGTCTTCCATAGGCTGGCTTATGCTGTCTTCGGAAACTTTTTCTTCAGCAGGTTCCGCTTCAGATGTTGCTGCAGGCTCAGGCTCAGGTTCCGGTACAGCTTCCCCGCTGCCGGATCCTTCGCTGTCATCCCCCATGGCAGCAAACAATGCCGCTATATCATCGTCGCTCATCTTCGCATTGGGATCATCCGATACAATATCACTGCCTGCTGCAGGCTCTGCTTCAGATGGAGCAGCAGTTTCGGTTTCCGGAACTGTATCAGCTTCCCCGCTGCCGGCGTCATCGCCATCATTCCCCATGGCAGCAAACAATGCCGCTATGTCATCATCGCTCATCTTCGCATTGGGATCGGAATCTTCAATATCCCGTGCGATATCCTTAAAAGAAGGCATAGCCTCAGCCCGGTCAGCCTTCTCTTCGCTGCCCTTAGTATCCTGCTCTTCTTCAACAGGTTCTCCCAATTGTTTGCGCGCTGCATTGAGCAGCGCTTCTAAGCGGTCCTCTTCCGAAGCCATAAGCCATGATATCCTCGTGTGTAAATTTTAACACCATATATTGTATCACAAAGCATCAAGCTAAACAACAAAAAATAGCGCGTATCCTTTGTGCAACGAAAAGTGTCGCAATCGCAACCGTATCATATGTGTTCTGTTATGTATTACAACATATTATAAATTCATCTTGAAACTGACCCGTCAATACATTATTATAAGGAGGGAGACGAATGAGAGGGTTAAGCTCAAATAAAGGTTTTTCACTGGTGGAACTTATCATTGTTATCGCTATCCTTGCCATACTTGTGGGAGTAATGGCACCGCAGCTGATTAAGTACATCGAAAAATCAAAGGTTTCATCTGACACACAGCTTTGTGACGCAATGTATACCGCTATCACCATCGCACTTGCTGATCCCAATGTCATCAGTGCAGACGACAAGAGCAAAGACTGGATCAGAGATTTCACTACACCCGGAGCAGATATCCATCTTTATTCCGGATTCTACGGAAGCACCTGGATTAACTGCGAATTTGTACGTTCAGTCACCGAAACCCTGGGATTCAATCCCTGGACAACAGATAATTTCGAAGAAGGCTTTAAATCCACCCCGGGCAACGCCTCAACCGGACTGATGCCCTGTGCGAAAGTAAACGATACCGGAACGGCGTTCGCAGTATATCTGGCATGGAGCGACCGCACCGGTCACAAAGAGGGTGAAAACTTTAACGGTGATTACACTGAATTGGAGGATTCAAAAGTCATCTTCGTAAAATAAGGAGGACTTTATGAATTTTGCCGAAAAGATCATCTATTTAAGAAAGCAGAATCGTTGCTCACAGGAAAGCCTGGCCGAAGATCTTAACGTAAGCCGGCAGACCATTTCAAAATGGGAGCTCGGAACTTCACAACCTACGATGGACATGATAGTTACCTTAAGCGCGTACTTCCATGTTTCCACTGATTACCTCTTAAAGGATGATGCACAGCTGGAGGATTCGGACGCACTTGCCAGAATAGTCATACGCTTCCTCAATTCGGCACAGTCCATGGAGAATATCTCCAAAGAACTGGTTGATATCGCCCGTGACGGTATCATAGATGACGAAGAAATGAAACGCCTGGAAGTCATCACAAAGACTATCGACGAAGTCCAGGCAGTTATAGATGAGATCCAGGCCCTCATAAAGAGCAGCCAGGAAAAAGCAAAACAGAAACAGTCAAAATAAAAAAAGAGCCTTCGCTGATAAAGCGAAGGCTCTTTTTTTATGCTTCTATCCCCAATACACCGTCTATAGTCCTGACGAGATTTCCTATCTCCGGCTTGGTGAGCTGGGCATCCGCACCAAGCGCGTCGCCTTTACGGCGCATCTCTTCATTAATGAGCGAAGAGAAAATGATGACCGGTATCTTCTTAAGTACATCATCGGTCTTCACCAGCTTCGTCAGCCTGTGGCCGTCCATCTGGGGCATCTCTATATCGGTAATGATGCACTGAACATTTTCCTGAAGTTTTCCTTCCGTCTTCCACTGGCTTAACAGATCCCAGGCCTGCTGTCCGTTCTCTGTATGCGTAAGATTAACGTATCCTGCTTTATGCAGAGCTTCAACCATAAGTTTATTTAGCAGCGCGGAATCTTCGGCTATAAGTATGGGCGTATCGTTACGGTTGCGGTTGCCCATTTCTTCTATCTCCTGAACCTTAAGTCCGGTCTCCGGATTGATATCCGTAACGATCTTCTCAAAATCAAGTATGATTATGAGCTTACCGTTTTTCTTGATTATACCCGTGGATACACCGTCATCCGAATTGGAGATGGTCGAATCGGGTTTGATTATCTCTGTCCAGGATACCCTGTGTATACCTACCACCTGGTCTACATGGAAAGCCATATCAAGTCCGTTGAAATTTGTTACGATAAAAAGTCCGCCGCTTTCGGATTCGCCTCTCTGCAGGCAGTTCTTAAGATCTATTGCCGTGATCATAACATCACGGGGCATAAACACGCCCTCAATACTGGGATGTGCATTAGGAACCGGCGTAACAGGCTGATACGGGATTATCTCTCTTATCTTCGCCACATTGATGCCATAAGCATTGCCGGCCAGAGTGAATTCAAGTACTTCAAGTTCGTTGGTACCGTTCTCAAGCAGTATCTTTGTCTCCATACCCCACCTCGCTCATTAAATGATCAGACAATAAGCCTGTCGAAGTAATACATTTAGACAATTATACACAAAAAATCAGGAAAAGTCCATCGAATTTTAGAAGATTAATACAAAAGGCTGTACTCTCCTCTTTCCTCACCGTAACGCATGATCATAGTAAGCTTCTCTACGTTCTGTGCCTGCGCTTCGGTAACCTCCACTATGAGTACGGCTTCTTTGCTCTCTCCCGCAGGGATAACATCCTTATATCCTGCAAGATCGTTAAGAAGTACCGTAAACATGGACGCTTTTGAAAAGCTGTCGTTTATACGGAAAGTAAACCTGGGTGCTCTTGAGACCATATCAAGATAGATATCTTCAGAAGAGCTGTTATTTACAGAATATTTAAAAACTATAAGAGAATTACCGGTTGTCGCGGTGACCACCCCCTGCCAGTCGTTTGCCGCAACCTGTTCCGGATATGTTTTCGTCCTTACAAATCCCAGATAATCTATATCAAGACCTTCAATGCCAAAGAAATCATCTATATCTGTGAACACGGGACCGCTGCTTTTCTTACCGCTGCCGCTTTCCCCGTCAGATGAGGAAGTCTCATCTTCCTTCTTCTCTTCTTTTTCATTGGCGGCTTCCGCTTCCTTCATGCGCTCTATCTCAGCCTGTACCTGAGCCAGACGCATCATCCTGTCACGCTCTGCCTGGTATTCTTCGGCAGATATCGTAGCTGCCTTATAATTCTCATCATACTTAAGAAGAAGATGCGCAGCATACTCCTCCACCATCTTCATTTCCTCGTCGGAAAGATCCGGTATCTGGTCATCAAAAACACAGCCTCCCATAAGAAGACTTGCCGTCAATAATGCAGTTATGCTTATACACGCCTTTTTTTTCATATGATTTATTCTATCACAGGCCGGGTTACTGTCAAGTGGCGGAGCAAAATGCTCCGCCACCTGATGTTTTTTTATTAACGATAATGCCTGTAAAGTGTCACCACACCTTGTAATTGCCGGGATCAATGCGGTAACTTATCCCCGGAACATACAGGTCTTCTGCTTTGATATCATTACCTTCCTCTTTTGCCTTTTCCATAGCCCTGCAATATGCTTTATAGGAAGCGCTGTTCGCCACGATCCTCCGGACTTTCTCTTTATCCGGTTTGGTCTTAAAATACATCAGCACTGCCTGCTGTACGTAAAAATAAGAGCGAAGCTGGCTTTTCTTAAACTCCGTAGAGCTTTCCCCGTCAGGTGCGACAAGGAACAGGCTGTCCCCTTCACGAGTCCCTAATGTCATCTTTGCAAAGATCTCAGGGATCAATATCCTTATCTCGGTGGCAAGATTCTTGTTATCCCCTGCCATCAGCTCTGCTTTTCTGATCATCCCCTCATAATCTTCGGCATCCTGGATATCAGCCATCCTGTCTATGGTCTCCGCTGCTATATCCATTACAAGGTCTTTACTGAAAGGACACTTGTCATCCTCCCTCTGTACGAATAAAGCATACTGCTTTTCGCATTCAACATGTTCAGAGCCATCCATCTCCTCATCAACAAACTCTTCAAAATATGCGGGGAGTTCAACACATACCGAGCCGTTTAAACGTATCTCTATTACCTTTTTATCCTTATGTTTAGCCAGATAAATCCTCAGCCAGTAGTATTTCTTGGAACCCAGGTACTTAGGTATCACATCCATTATGAATTTCACCAGTGAAACAGGCTCCTTGTTCGTATCCACACCCATTCTCACCAATGATTGACAATACATATCAAAATCATAATGCTCACCAAGCAGCTCCACCGGAACATGAACAGGCTCTCTGTGTTCTTCAGCCTGTTTGATGGTGCGCCATAAAGCCGCATGGAAGATCTCAACTGCAGCGCCTGCCGCTTCTTTAAGAGTTTTACCCTGCGTATCAACCGGTTCGATTATAGGTTCATCAAAGTCCTTATGATAAACAGAAAAAACTGCCACAATTATCTTTAAGTCCTTATCCTCTTTTAACCTGTCGAACCAGGCTTTGATGCTAAACCCTCCGGGCAATACCAGCATATCTCCCTCAAGTTTTCCGTCAAGTCTTTCCATCAGCGCATCATAAAGGTATTTCCTTTCGTTATCCATACGATCTGCTCCTTATTATATGAATCATTCCATATGTTACTGCGCTCTCAGTTCTGCACCCAGGCGCTTCTCAAGCTGCTTCATCACGGAATTGGCTGCCTTTTCTATCTCCTCCGATGTAAGGGTCTTTTCCTTTGAACCTATGGTCAGACGGATAGTTACAGACTTCTTGCCGGCAGGTATCTGCTTGCCGCGGTATTCATCAACAAAGGCCGCATTCTTTATAAGGCCTGAATCTTTCTTAACTATGACATCCCTGATCTCATCCCATGTTGCAGATGAATCAAAGAGCATTGAGATATCGTAGTCTGTCTCGGGATACTCTGCCAGGTGGGTGAACTTATTGGTCCTGGAGATCAGCGGCTTAAGCAGCGTGGAATCTATCTCAAAGAGCATAACAGAAAGATTCTTTATACCGCAGTCCATGGAAGCCTTCTTATCCAGTAGTCCCATATCACCGACTTTCACATCGCCCACATATATATTCTGCCATACTACGTTATCTGACCATACAGGCTTATTCTCCTTTTTGAAGCTAAAGCCTTCCATATGAGTGTAGCGGGGCATGAACTCAAGCACACCCTTTACCTCGCGGAACATCTCGTTTAAGCTCTTTGCATTACTTGCAAAAGCAGCTGCGATATTGCGCCTCTGCTTAGGCAGGGACTCGGTGGCATCATAAGGTGAGGTATAATCCTCATCAAAGAATACCTGTGCCTCTTCAAAGATCGAGAAATTATTGAAAT
Source organism: Lachnospiraceae bacterium (assembly GCA_017539565.1). Classification (GTDB taxonomy): domain Bacteria; phylum Bacillota; class Clostridia; order Lachnospirales; family Lachnospiraceae; genus NK4A136. Next base: position 2,325 of record JAFYCS010000099.1, on the reverse strand, counting down.
AACGCTCGTTCTTAACTACCGCTTCGCAGAGGTTGGGGATCAGCGTACTGCGCAGGTAGCTCAGATCCGGAGCCGGAGGTGTTGAAAGACGCAGCACTCCCTTCGTATCTTTGATGATGGCATTTACGAACACATCATTCATCCAGGGATAGGTATATACCTCCTGCAGTCCGCAGCGGATCGCAAGGTATTCCTTGATATTCCTTACCAGGGAGATATCCTTCTGGTTGATGGCGCCTTCAAAGCTGGTCGTGAAGGAAGTCGCTTCGAAGTTATCATAGCCATACATTCTGGCCACTTCTTCCATGACGTCATCCTTAATGGAGATATCACCGGTGGAACGCCAGGTAGGTGCAACAACGTGCATGTTATCACCATCGATGGCAACATCAAAACCAAGGATCTCAAGCTTCTCACGGATCTCGTCATGCGTCAGATCCTTGCCAAGACGCTTAGCCAGCCAGGTGAGGTTAACATCTATCTCTGCACGCTCAAGCTTCTTCTCGTACTTATCGCAATACCCTGTCACTTTCAGTTCCGGATAAAGTTCCTTGAAATACTTCATGGAAAGTGCCAGAGCCTGGTCACAGCGCTCGGGATCAACAGCCTTCTCGTAACGTGATGAAGCCTCAGTACGGTTATCATAACGCAGAGCGGTCCTGCGGATGCCGGTGGATTCAAAGTTGGCAACTTCCAGTATAACCCTTGTGGTTTTGGGAAGTATGGAATCCTTTGCACCGCCCATTACGCCGGCAAGTGCAACTGCGCCTTCGCCGTCAGCGATGACCAGATCATCCTCCGAAAGCTCAAGCTCTTTTCCGTTAAGGAGAAGCAGCTTCTCAGCTTTTTCCGCACGTCTTACCCTGATATGATCCTGTATATTATCAGCATCAAATGCATGGGTCGGATTACCGGTTGCCAGCATGACATAGTTTGTGATATCAACCAGTGCATTGATGGGACGCATGCCTACTCTCCAGATACGGCTCTGCATCTCAAAAGGTGAAGGCTTCACTTCCACGCCGTCCATCTCTACGCCGATATAACGGGGGCAGCGGTCGGTATCTTTAATATCTACCGTGAAATCAGATTTCACATCGATATCAACAGGCTCAAACTTCTTAAGGGGAAGCTTGTATAATGCCGCGATCTCACGGGCAATGCCGTAATGTCCCCAGAGGTCGGGACGGTTGGTCATAGACTTATTATCAATCTCCAGCAGTACATCATCAAGGCCTAAAGCCTCTGCTATGCCTGTACCTGCTGGTACATCAAATCCTGAAAGATCAAGTATCTCTGCTTCCTCAGATGCAGGGAACAGATCACCCAGTCCGATCTCACTAGATGCGCAGATCATACCGTAGGACTCAACACCGCGAAGCTTTGACTTCTTGATGACTACGGGCTCGCCTTCTCCGTGCCAGCGTACTACCGCACCGGGAAGAGATACAGCTACGCGCATTCCTTCTTTAAGATTTATTCCGCCGCAGACGATGGTCTTGCTCTCTCCGTCGCCTACATTCACGGTACATACTCTTAATTTATCAGCATCGGGATGGGGATTAACCGCTTCGATCACGCCAACCACCATATTCTCAAAACGCTTGCTGATATATTCGACATCCTCCACCTCTACGGTATCCATAGTCAGGTCATATGCCAGCTTCTTAAGGTCCGTATCATCGGGAAGACTTACATAATCTTTTATCCATGATAATGAAAGTTTCATCTTTGCCTCCTTATCTGAACTGTGAAAGGAATCTCAGATCCGCACTGTGGAACAGACGGACATCATCCACACCGTAACGCATCATTACAAGTCTGTCGAGACCGATATTTACATAGAAACCGGTATACTCATCGGGATCCAGTCCGGCCGCACGCAGTACATTGGGATGAGGTGAACCTCCGGGCATAACCTCGATCCAGCCTACATGCTTGCAGACGCTGCAGCCTTTGCCGCCGCATACCTGGCACTGCATGTCGATCTCAAACCCGGGCTCTACGAAGGGGAAGAAACCGGATCTCATACGTACAGGTACATCGGTACCGAATACTTTGCTCAATATGCTCTTTATCAGGACTTTACCTGAAGTAAAGGTGATATCCTTATCAACGATCAGCGCTTCATACTGGAAGAAAGCTCTCTCATGATGCGCATCCGTAGTCTCGTTACGGTACACACGTCCGGGATATACAAAACGGTAGGGGGGCTTGTGTGTCTGCATATAACGTACGCTGCCGCCTGTAAGATGGGGTCTTAAGCAGAGCTTTTCATTGGTGCTGCCGCTGTCATGTCCCTCCAGCCAGTAGGTATCCATGCTT
>JAFYCS010000098.1 GCA_017539565.1 Lachnospiraceae bacterium | reverse complement strand
CCCAGGGCTGTCATAAGGAGGAGTCCCAGAACGTTCATGGATCTGGACGCCTCCTGTCTGACAACACCTTGCGCTCCCCTATTGTAAAACAGGTAAAATAAAAAGACAGCGAATGCTCCCAGGATGGACAGCAGATAGACCATATCCTGCTCCGCCGATTTATTGCTTCCTTCCGCCGAGGTAAGCTCCTCTACAACGTCCGTAAAGACCTGCGGCGTATTTCCGAATCGGGCCAGCCAGCAATAAATAAATACTGCGCCCAAAAGGAAAAGAAGCACCAGAAAAAGTGGCTGTGCATCCCACAGCGGCTTATCGGATCGCTTGCTTTCCCGCATAATGTTTCCTATCGTCTCAAAAAGTTATGTAACTCAATAATTTTGACATTATATAAGGTAAAAGTCAATATTATCGGGCTTTTTTATCTCAGCAGCTTCTCTGTCGGGTTGAATACATAATTGCAGCCGCCGGGAGTCCCGTCATTGTATTTCCACTCAACGGAAAACTCCAGATGATCGCCGATATAGGCTATGATCACCCATTTCTCAGGCTCGCCGTTACCCCTGTCCAGACTGTAGCATGGATAATCTTCATAAAATTCAAACTCCGCAGGCTCCAGTGTATATGTCTCAAAATCTCCGCTGTGTTTATCCTGCACTACCAGGGTTATGGTACCGTCATCGTTAAATCCCAATTCCCTGTTGAAGGTATCATCTTCAGCAGATATATATTCACCTTCCGCTTCTGCGGAAACACACTGCCATCCGTCAGTTCTCTTAAGCGCATCGGCATCACTCAGTTTGGCATGCTTCGGATACTCCATCGCAAGGTAATTCCTGCCGGGCTCCTCCCCGCTTGAAAGACCTGCGAAAGGAACAGCTATATAATCATAAGAATAAGGATAATAAGCCGTACGCCAGCCTATATCCTGTTCGGGCAGGTAATGCCCTGTTGCGGTTATGACAAATGCTGTCTTATCAAGTACCACGCTGTATAACATCAGATTGCACCATTGCGGGTACATATTCTCATATATCATGTACGGACTGAGGACCTGTGCACTAAAAGGGCTGTCATAATAGACCAGGTCACCGTAATAACCTTCGCTTAAGCCTACGGTATTTGTCTTAACGCTGAAGAAACTTACCTCTCCTGATTCGCTGTCAATGAGCATCTTAGGCTCATTGAAATCTTCAACTGATTTGTTTTCGTCTGTCTCAACGATATCTTTAAGGCTGCTGTCTTTCCCTGCCTGCATTTCGTAGCCTTCCCAATCAGAAAGGAAATGTCCGGTGCCTTCATAATAGCCTACGGTCAGATACACATGATCCCCGACCGGCTCAAACTCTATGAGCTCCGGAAGTGCCCATGTCTCATATACGGAGTCGGGCTTTACAAAAGTTCCCATGGAAGTCTCACTGCCGTCAGCCGAATACGATACAAATTCGAATCTCTTGTTATCATTGTCTATCACACGTACCCCTATCAGCTGATCGCCGGCAAACCCGTATGCCTCAAGCAATCCGCTTGCCGTATACAGCTGTTTCTGATCCTTATATACACTGTAACCGCCGTCAGTGAACACCGCCACCATACTTCCGTCATCGCTTACATCCGTGATCGAATGACCGTCACAGTATTTACTCTCTGTTACCCCCAAGGGATCATAAACATTGATACTGCCGTTTCCGTCAGCCAGCAGCAGACCGTTTACACAGGCATACATATATCCGTTGCCCTTTACTTCCATTACATCATGCCACTTGTCGGTATCCAGATCATAAACGGCAAGAGTCGAAGCCACTTCCGGCTTCTCATCAGGTAAGAACTCCGCAAAGAGCGAATAATCGGGCATGCCTTCCGGTGCTATCACACGGTAATATACCTGACGGCCTGCTCTTATAAAATAACCTCCGTTCCCCTCTATCTCACTGCCGGCAAATTCATCATAAAAAACCCCCGGCATATCTTCATCAATGGAATCCGGATGCTCCGGTATATCGACCGGGGTAGGGTCTGCAGTCACAGTAGGCTCTGCCTCCGGGGTAGGGTCGGCCGGATCATAAGTACCGCGGGGATCAACGCCCTCTGTGGTACATGCCGCTAATAAGCTTGCAGATATAGTAAGATATAATAATCTGAGTGATCTCTTTTTCAATTTTGTATTCCTCCGCAATGCTGCTTTTTTTATCCAGTGAGTGATTATATCACAATCATCCGTATTATTCACCCAAAATATAATTGTGGCACAACTATGCGGAAAATGATAAAATATCGGCAATAACATCTGAAGAAGAGGGAGATACGGACTTGGAAAAACTGATATTGGCAGAATACCAGGGCAGACGGGATACCGAAGGAAAGGCCGTGGGGCACGCCCCCAAGGTACTGGAAGAATATGCCTCTCTTATATCTGAGGATTTCGATATAAGCATATTTGCCCCCCGCCCCATATTACAGGCAACCGGCAAGACCGGCAGGCTTCATGCCAAAGTACTTCCCCACAGTATACTGATGAAGTCCCGTAATTCCTTTTTCACCAAGATATGGAATAAGATCAAGATGTTCGCAAATATCAATATCGTATTAAAGTCTGAAGCTGATACGATATGGTTCTTTAACACCGAGTATTATCTCATGCTCTACCTGGCGCTGTTCGGCAACAGGAAAAAGCGCATCGTGTGTACGCTGTTTATGGAGCGTTTCGGTACCGGCCTTATGGGTAAACTTAAGCAGCTGGTTTTTGAACGTGCCCAGAAAAGGATGAGCCTGATCATATCCACAGGACAGAGCTTTAACTTCAAAAAAGTTCCTTATGTCTTTATCCCTGACTATTACTGTGACGAGGCCGAATACGCCCCTTACAGAAAGACAGTCAGATTAAAGCAGGCCGTATGTCTTGGCACACAGGGCCCCGAAAAGCAGGTCGAGGAGATGGTAGAAGCCTTTACCCGTATAGGATACCCGCTTATCATTGCAGGACGTTTTTATGATAAGGACAGGCTGGAAAAGCTGAAGGCTGCTGCCGGTGAGAATATAGAGATACGTGACGAATATCTTTCACGTGAGGAATACTTAAGCCTCCTTGGGAAAAGCAGTTACGTAGTACTGCCCTATGCTCCGTCCCAGTACGGCACGCAGACTTCCGGCGTATTGCAGGAAGCAGTATTCAGTGACACCGTGCCCGTAAGCTACAGTGATGTCCTTAACGGAAACGGCGTGAACGGTATAGGCTTTACCGACTGGAACGATCTGAAAGCAGAGGATAACAGTCTCTGTTCTTCTACGGATGGTGTTGTATATCTGAATGAACTCAGGAATGAATATAACCGTCTCAGAAAAGAAGTTTATTCAAAAGATGCAATGAAAGAAAAGCTCTGCGAAGCGCTTAAGCTTTCCTAAACCTTCCTGTTTATATAACCTTCTGTTGCATTCTCTTTCTCATGTATTACCCCGGGATTTCCCATCACTACGGAATGATCCGGCACATCAAAATTCACATAGGCTCCGGGTGCTATCATAACGTCATTGCCTATCCTGATATTACCTACTATAACCGCATTGGTACCTATCCATACATCATCGCCTATAACGGGCGTCCCTTTTTTCTTGCCGCGGTTTGCCTGGCCTATGGTTATGCCGGTGGAAAGATTTACATTGCGCCCCAGTACTGCATCGGGATGTATGATAATGCGTCCCAGATGGCCTATATACAGACCGGGACCGGCATTCACTTCCGGAGGTATAAGTATATGTGTTCTCTCGGTCAGTTTCTCAAGCTTAAGTGCCAGGAGCTTGCCCTTAAGCCCTCCCTTTTTACGGTAATACGAAGCCTGTCTCCACAGTCTGAGATATTTCATCTGAAGCGGGAAGAAAAACTTCTGCTTAAAAGAAAGGGGAAGATCATATACCCTTTTCATATCGGATTCTATCAGTTGTTTTAACTCTTTTTCCATAGATTCCTCACTTCATCCGGGATGTAAGCCGTCACAATGCAAAAACCCTCTTAAGCCTTATAAACGGTACCTTCATTATGTGCAGCATGCTCTTAAAATAATCGTTATCCGCATACAGCGGTGACTTTCTGTTTTTCCAGGCCAGCTTAAGAGACAGTTTATAATACTCATGCGTAAACTGCCTTACACTCATATGCTCAGGTCTAAGCAGACAGTGGAACAGATCCTGTTTTGTCACATCCTTTGTTATCAGCCTGTCCTCATATTCCCTGTACATGGCCGAGCCCTGCATGGGTGTAAAAATGGATATCGTAGGGATTATATCACGCTGCGCTATCCAGTCATACAGCTTTTTAAAATCTTCCTTAGTCATCTTCTGATGGACTAT